>CAWWCC010000032.1:0-20516 GCA_963935315.1 uncultured Planctomycetaceae bacterium
CACAAGGAGTATCGTCGGCAGCGTCAGATGTGTATAAGAGACAGGGCATTCCCGTGGCGTTTGCTGGCGGGATGATCATGCTCGCTCTCTACGGAACGCAGATGAACACCGCCGTGTGGGTCGGTTTTATCGCGCTGTTTGGCATCGCCGTAGACGACGGCGTGGTGATCGCTACCTACCTGGACCAAGTCTTCACGCGACTCAAGCTAAAGAGCGTGGAAGACATTCGGTTCGCCACGATCGAAGCTGGCATGCGTCGCATCCGGCCTTGCTTGATGACCACCGCTACCACCGTACTGGCGCTAGTTCCCGTATTATTATCGACGGGCCGTGGTGCTGATGTGGCAAGAGCTATGGCGCTTCCTGTGTTTGGCGGAATGATCATCGAACTAGTAACGCTGTTCGTGGTGCCAGTCGTGTTTTGTGGCTACAAGGAGTTCAAGATGAAAATGGGGCTGGCTGATCGCCACTGGGAAGGCGTCGAATCAGCGGGCCAGGCAGCGGATTTTGCACCGGCGGTATAAGGATAAATCATCGGTGTATTTAGCTTTAAGCTAGAAAGGATTGGAAGATGAGAAAATCAATGACGTTTGTTATCGTCAGTACTTTGATGCTGAGTGCGTCGTCCGCTAATGCGCAATCTGAACAGGAGCCACGCATTCAGGGCGATGGGGTTCAGCACGCGCATGATTACACGGTCCGGCAGCAGGACGAGACTCCCAAAACATTACTTGTGGAAAAAGCACAAGCCGGTCACACGGGCCTTCATGGGGGAGAAGTTCAGCAAGTGGGCGACTTCATGGTCGAAACGCTCATTGAACCTGGCGGCCTGCACCTGTTCATCACCGATCGGAGCGGAAAGACTCTCGACTTGAGCGGTGCTCGTGGTCTTGCCACACTGCAATTTGAAGGAAAGACAAAGCGTTACCGCTACGATCTATTTCCCGACGTACAGGAGGATAAACGAACAGGATCGATGGTGGTTACAGTCGACTTGTCCCACATGGCAGGCCGTAACGTAAAAGTTTCCTATCAACTGGTGGGCATCCAAGCATCGCAGCGACGACCATTGCAGTTCTCTGCCGCAGCGTTGGTGCCGATGACCGAGGCGCAAAAAGTGGCCGCCGCGATTGAGGCGCAGCGAGTGTGCCCAGTCAGCGGGCTAACGTTGGGTTCGATGGGTAGTCCAATTCCCATCACCGTTGGCAACCAAACGGTCTATGTTTGCTGCAAAGGTTGCATTAACGCGGTGAAGTCAAAACCAGAGAAATATTTGGTGACAGCGGCAACACTCAGTTTCTCGCCTGCCACAGAAGCGGATGCTGACGCTATCAAGCGTCAAAAAGTTTGCCCCGTAACTGGCGAATCGCTCGGTTCCATGGGCATGCCTATCAAAGTGACTGGGCTGACACGAGACGTGTATTTATGTTGCGAGGGCTGCGTGAAGCCCCTCAAAAAGGACCCACAGAAATATCTGGTCCAACTTACTGGATATAAAAAAAAGCCCGATTTACGTATCGCTCCGCAGCGAACACTTAGCGACTTAGAGCGTAAGCTTGCGGTCTCTATTCTAATCGAGGGGATGCATTGTGGACATTGTGCTAAGCATGTGACGGATACCCTCCGAGCCGTGCAAGGAGTTGGAGAAGTCCGCGTCGATCTTGAGTCGAAGCAGGCGACTGTTTTGCCAAAAGACAGCAAGTCTCCACCATCAGTGAGCGCACTCTGGGATGGCGTGCTTGAATCGGGATACACGCCAGTGCAAGCTACCGCTCAGGGAAAGGTCTTTGATAGGCGTCCATGAGGGCACGTGTGGTTGCACTTACTGACGGTAAATCCAGAATCGCTCTAAGGACTAAGTCTGAAAACTATGATGTGCCCCAACGACTCCTGACGTCCTTCAGACCATTAGAAGGCTGGAATTGCGAGGCGAGTTGATTGCGGGTGTGATGCCCTCCTCTGCTGCAAACGGCTTACCAGTCTACATTTTGTCTCTTGCGACTCATCTCTCTACTCATCTCTCTACTCATCCCTGATTCGGTGAGAGCTCACCAGATCAGGGAAATCGTACTTAGACCACTTTCTGCAAGGCTTCTAGCGCACAGAACTCTCCTAAGCCCTCACCAGGTTGGTGAAATCACCCTGCTCTCAACTAGGCAAATTCTATTGCCGCAAATCACTACCAATAAACGACTTATGTGAATTTCTGCGCCGCTACAAGGTTTAGGCACACCAATCGCGTTACTCCCTTTCACCTCAACAAGATTCGCTCCGGAATGCTGTGAGGAATGGTTTCACAAAGAAGCCTGATTAGGAATGGCATTGAGCCGCTTCTACAGCGCGAAGCGAAGACAAAACAGATGTCTGCACGGGCAGATGTCCATGTATTTCGTAGGGCAGGTTTATTACTGCAAATCTACAGGAGACAAGTGAATGAGTAACTCTCAATCTTACGATGCTTTGGAAGCCGATTATGGCAATGACACTTTTCGACGTACAGCTCCGATTAAATCGTCCAAGCAACGGAGACCAACGCACGGTCGAACTCGTGGGAAATCTCCCCAATCCGTTAACGGTATCCACCGTCGGCGTGTACGCAAAATGTCTTGGTAGTGCGTGCTTATAAGAACAGGGTAAATCGTGATTGCTAGGAGATTTATTCTCCAGGTCACTCTACCAAAACACGCTCAGAGAAGCTGTGTAGGAAGCGAGTGTCGCTGATTACACACGGAACAAGCTGAAATTTATTGGCTGCCTTGCATTGACTGCTAAGGCAGATATTACGCGGGATGCGCAGTTGCGGCTCTGGTCTCAACAAGGATCCTGCTGCAACAACGTGTAAACACGTATGCACTCTGGGGTCATCTGGAGAGCTGCGAGCTGCATAGATCGCAACCAAAAGTTGCATTTATTACCAGGAGAAAATAATTGTGGCAATAACATCCCATCATCACATGAAGCATACACAAACGGCCTCCGGCGCAAGTCGGATGAAACAGCTCCAATCTGCACCACCGGGCTTATTGCGTTGCTTGATTGCCTCCTGGTCCGAGCAACGCATTAGCCTGCTACGTGCTGCAGCCAAGGTTGAAGCCTGGGATGCGTTTGCCTTCTCGGAGTCAACCCAGTTTTTACGTAATGTGTTCCAGCAAAAGTTTCCACTAACACTCGTGGACTTGCCTCCAGCATCCAACCCAAATTATTCCAGCCTTCGTTTTGCTGCAGAACGAACAAAAGAAGTCAGTGAATCCTTGTTGGTTATATCGACAGCTGACGGTAATTCCAGCGATGAGGTTTGGGCACGACAACTTGGAGCGTGGAGTTATTTATCGGAACTCAGTCAGCAAAATGGCTGGGAATTGGTCTTTCGCGAAGCACGCCAGGCGATGGCTCGCCAAGCAAGCACCTATCTGGAAAGCAACTCTCAAGTGCCTCAAAAAAGCAACTCGCCGGCGACAAAAAAAAGTGACTCGCAGGCGCACCAAAGTCGCAGCACATAAGCAGATCTTTGAAGTTCTTATTTATCCAAGAAAAAAGTTGGCGCAGCAGATTCCTTCAACGGGCAACTGCAATACATGAATGAAGTATTCGGTTGACAACATTTATTTTTTAACAAAACCGGGAAAAAGCAATGGACAAAAAATTAAATGGGAACGCCATCGATTGCGAAACTGAATTCGGAACAACTGGATCGTCCCGGCCTATTCGCAAGAGTCTTGGCAAGCGTGCCAGCACACACTTGTCCAGAAAGACTCGCCGCAAAAAGTCCATTGCAAGTCGCAAGGAAAGTACCAAGGGAGGCATCCATCAACGAGGGAACAAACGGATTAATTGGTAGTGAAATTGAGGCTACCTCATAAAGAAAAATGGACCCGAGGAGCAATGACCCAAGCTCTGCTATCGCCAGTTAGCGCACGTTCGCTGACACCAAAAGACAATTGTGGGCAAATGGCCTGCACGAGCTCAAGTTGATTGTAATACCTGAACAAACATTATCGTTTTAGAAAGTAGAGCTTGAAATGCTTAATTTTGCCTCGAAAACTTCAGCCGCATTCCAAGCGACTTGTTTTCTTGTCGCGTACAGCGTCCTACCACTCACTTCAATACAAGCGGGAGAACTCACGGCCTATCGTGAGTTGATTCCCAATTCAAACGACTTCTTTGAATTGATTGATTTGCTACCTGGTGGGGAGTATCCAGGAATTATTGTAGGAGACAAGATCTTCAGTGGATTCATGTACCAGTTTACCGGAGATATGCCTACTTCTGATCTGATCAACATTACTGGAATCCAAGTTGATGGTCATTATGGCATAAGAATTCAAGGCGGATTTAAGGATCTTTTTGATCCTGGCAACCAATCGTCCGATGCACTCCTCAATTTTGATGTTCGAGTCATGGATCCCCAACGGTATCTCATTTCAGATGTACATCTCAGCGGAAACCCTTCCTTATCGCAACCACCTGAAAACGTCCTGAATGCTTTTGCTGAAGTTGTGGAAACGGTTTCTGGTTCCTTTGGCTCACTCGAACTTCGTACCCAAAGTGACCTGAATGGCCCTTCCGTTCCTGCCTGGATAGACCCTTTGCCTTGGCCTGTCGAAACGCTTCACGTGTCCAAAGACATTCAGCTTTTTTCTATTATCGAAAACGACATCGCGACACGAGCTACTATTTCACAGATCGATCAAACCTTTTCACAAATTCCTGTTGAAGTCCCTGAGCCTATGGGGATTTTACTGTCAGGATTTGCTGCTTTGGTTACTTTGAGTAGCCGTAGATGCTTTCGAAAATAGATTCGGTTGATTGCCTGGCAAACTGTTCGAGTTGTCAAATGCCGTGGAAAAACTCTTCGAAAAATAGCTATTTCGATAGTTCTTTTTTTATGAGAGTTTCTACTGCGGCACCAATATCCGCTTCACGCATTAATGATTCGCCCACTAAGATTGCATCCACTCCCTCTGCTTCCAAGCGATCTACATCCTCGCGATTTTTAATGCCACTCTCACTAACCAGTACACAGTTGTCTGGTATTTCTTTTTTCAACTGAAGTGTATGTTCAAGATCCACTTCAAAGGTATGCAGGTTGCGATTGTTCACACCAATAAGGGTTGCCCCCGCTTCAAGGACTCGAGAGAGATTTTTGGGGTCGTAGAGTTCTACCAGTGGAGTCAAACCCAGCTGAATCGCTTCGTTATGCAATTTACGCAAGTTGCAGTCATCGAGACATTCGGCAATAAGAAGCACGGCATCCGCCCCTGCTGCACGAGCCTCTAAGAGCTGATAGCTGTCGATGATGAAGTCCTTGCGTAGCAGCGGAATTTCCACAGCTGCCCTTATCTGGCGCAGATAGTCCAGGCTCCCTTGAAAAAATGCCTCATCCGTGAGCACACTAATACAAGCAGCGCCGTGGAGAGCATAAGTCTTTGCAATTTGGACAGGGTCAAAATCTGCTCGGATCAACCCTGCCGAGGGGCTTGCTTTCTTCACTTCGGCAATTAGCTGAATCCCTTCACGCATTACCAATGCCTGGAAAAAATCTTTCGGCGGACAGGCTTGTGCGAGTTGCTCACGGAGTTCCGTTTCCGGAATACGAAGACGTGCAGCAGAGATTTCTTGTTGCTTGTGGGCAACAATTTTTTCCAAAATAGTGTCAGGCATGGGCCAATTTATAGGCGTTCGCGGATGGTGACCCAACCCCTACCCTGGACTGGGATACTTGTTCAATGTAGCAGAAATGGCACAATGAAGGATTATCGAATTGGTTTCAAATACTTTTACGACCTCAGGAGTGGGTGCCGGCGGAAGAAACGAGCGATGATATTCATGGGAAGCCTGTTATGGGCAGCCCCTGTCGCGGGACTTATCGTGAATCTGCTGCATGCAATTTGTTTTTTAACTGGATTGAATAAGAATCCTTCTTTTGTAGCAAAATCTGCAAATACCCACACGATCTGATTCCGAGAATATTTCTCTCGCTGAACTTGAGCAGCACAATGCGATCTTATTGCGTTTGGCCCTTGCTCAACAGCGTCCTGACTTGAGTTTTAGCAGATCCCCAACTTTTTGATATCGTCATTTCTGATATGACGATGCCCCGCACGAGTGGGATTGAGCTACTGCGACTTGTACGCGAGCAAAGACCTGATATTCCCGTAGTATTGATGACTGGATTTGCAGGCCTTCTCAATGAAGGCGAGCTTCTTCGAGTCGGCATTGAACATTTCATTGTCAAGCCCGTAAGCTCTCATGAATTGGGCCGTCTCATACGCCAATGATTAGACCCTTTGATATCATCACAACAACCCCAAAGCACGGACAGCCATTCAAGCAGCTTACTCAGTAAAACCATTTTGGTCATCGACGATGATGAAATGATACGCGAGGCAATGATTGGCTTACTGCGCAGCTTGGGTTATACCTCACTGGCCGTGGCTACCACCGAAGAATCAATCCCCATTTTAACAAGCCAACCCATAGCAGCTGTTCTTGTTGATCACTTACCGGTAGGACAAGATGGTTTTGCAGCAGCCAAAGAATTACGACAACAAGCTGAAAAATATGATCCAGAAGCTCAACTTCAAATAATTGGCATGACTGGATCAATGGCCATCGAGGATAAAAAGGCTTACGATCTGGACGGCCATCTAATCAAACCATTCTCTGCCGATCAGCTTCGAGAAGTACTCGAAAAGAAAAATCCGGCAACTCGGGATAAGCCTTAAACGTTGTAAACGTCTGCCCGATAGCCAGCAAGATTGCTGCGAAACCAGTCAATCGTTTCGAGCAATCCCTCTTCTAAACTCACCACGGGATGCCAACCAATCAGATTAGCTGCCAACGTATTGTCCGCCAACAATCGCTCAACTTCACTTTTAGCAGGTCGGACTCTGCGCGTATCGCATTCAATATTCATCTCGCAGCCAACAAGTTGGGCAATGGTTGTCGCTAAATCTCCAATGCTGATTTCTTCGCCCGAACCTATATTAATCGTTTGCCCTATTGCATTGTCCGATTCGGCCGCCAGCATGAAACCCTGAGCTGTATTGGCAACAAAATTTAAATCGCGTGTTGGTGTCAAACTACCCAAACGTACCGTATCGCCCTGAAGGCATTGTGTGATGATTGTGGGTAACACGGCTCTTGCAGATTGACGTGGACCAAATGTATTGAATGGCCGCACAGTCACCACAGGCAAATCAAACGAACAATGGTACGATTCAACAAGTTTATCGGCGCCTATCTTACTGGCGGAATAAGGAGACTGACCTTGCAGTGGATGCGATTCCGAAATGGGTACCTGGAGTGCTGTCCCATAGACCTCACTTGTAGAGGTATGGATGATCCGCTGTGTTTCAAGCCGTTTGGCTGCTTCGAGCACGTTGAGCGTGCCTACCACATTTGTCTGCACGTACGACGCAGGAGCAATGTATGAGTAAGGAATTGCGATAAGTGCTGCCAGATGGAAGACCACTTCCCGGTCGGCCATAAGATGCATAACACAACCTGCATCGGTAATATCGCCAGCAATAATTTCCATCTCATCTTGAAGCGGCGACTCGTCCAACCAACCTTGCCGCCCTGCAGAGTTGTAATGCACCAGAGCGCGCACATCCGCCCCTGCTTCAGTAAGTTTTTCGGTCAAGTGGCTGCCGATGAACCCACCGGCACCTGTAACCAGTACTTTTTTTCCATTCCAACTCATGCGGCCCACCTGCGCAAACTAATGTCTTGCTGCGCTTTTTGAAAGTCATCGTGTTTACCAATATCTAACCAATACTCCATGATCGGAAAACCGACCACCGTTTCATTGTTTTCAAGTAGCGTTTCAATCAGCTCGGTCATATCGTAACGTTTTCCCAGCGGAATATGCCTGCGCACAGAGGGTTCCAGCAAATAGATCCCTGCGTTGACTAAAAAGTTCAACTGCGGTTTTTCTTTCAGTCCAAGCACCTGTCCATCCGAAGCTTCGACCACTCCGTAAGGGACTTTAATATCATATTGCCTTACCGCCACGGTCATGGAGGCATCATGCTGCTGATGATATTTCAACAAGGATCTATAGTCGACGTTAGTCAGTATGTCACCATTCATCACCAGCAATGGCTCATCCATCTCATCCATCAGACGAATCGCACCTGCCGTGCCTAGTGGTTGATCTTCAGCAACATAATTGAGTTCCACACCATATCGACTACCACTACCAAAATAACGCGTGATCTTTTCAGGCATGTAGTGGGTCGTTACGTTGATCCGCTTGATACCCGCTCGTTCCATACCTTCGATTGTGCGCTCCATCAACGGCTTCCCACCAACTGGTAGCATCGGCTTGGGTGTATCGTCCGTCAAGGGCCTTAAGCGTGTCCCAAAGCCACCTGCCATGATGACGGCCTGCATAGGCATTTGTGGCACAAACTCTTCACAGGAAGCAAGTTCCACTACCCGCCCTTCCTTGTCCAAGAGAGGCAAGTGACGCACCTGCGCGTCCAGCATAATCTCCAGTTGTTCTTCGTGCGATGTGTCTTGTGAAGCCGTGTAGGAGGAGCCACTCGAAGGGCAGGGCAGGGCATCGACACCCGACTCCAGTGAAACTCCTGTCAGAATAACCCGACGCAGGTCACCATCAGTAATGGTACGAATAAACCTTTGCTGCTCATCCACCAAAAGAGCTATGCCTAATCCTGCCAGATCAATGCATTCCATAACTTCACGCAAGGACATCTGGGCATTCACCTGAAGTTGTTCAATATCTTGGGTCATGCTACCTCCTTGTGCACGATTGGTTTGGCAGGGACTCCTACCACGACGCTATGTGCTGGTACATTGTTTAAGACGACCGCACCCGCACCGACAACTACTTGTTTACCAATTGTTATGTTCTCTTTCACAATAGATCCCAGACCAATATGCGTCCCTTCTCCAACCCGGACGCCACCTGCCAGGCATGCTCGTGGAGCAATGTGGGCATGTGCTTCTATAAAGCAGTCGTGTTCAATAATTGCTGACGTATTAACAATCGAATTTTCTTGAAGTGTTACCCCCGTATTTATCACACACTGTGCTAATGCCTGAACCCCCTCACCCACCTTAATCCTGGGTGAAATGATCGCACTTGGATGCTGCACAGATGCTGGGGTCAGCCCGTGTTGTAAAGCGATTTCGTAAAGCTTAAGGCGCAAAGCAGCCTGTTTTGCACCACCTATGGCAATGACAAAATGCGTTGCCCCTTGTGAGCCGACTTTTGGAAGAAAATCGTCACCCCCTATAACAGGAATACCATGAATATCGATTCCCCATAAATCACGATTGTTGTCGAGTATCCCACACACCTCAGCTGTCTTGTCTGCGCTCAACGTGTCTATCAAAACACGAGCATGTCCACCTGCACCAATGAGGACTATTTTTTTCATGGCTGTTTTAGAGCTCGTTGTTTCAAGCAGCTTGGGAAGGTACGAAGGACTCTGGGAGAACATCAACAAACTGTTTAACCATCAGACGTTCATTCAGTGCTACGCTCTTTAATCGTGCTACGATTTTCTCTGCGGCGGACCCATCGCCGTAAATATTGACGACTTGTTTGACATGTTGACAAAACTCTTCTGAAATGGCCCGTTGAATGGCTCCCTCAATTGCCAATCTGTTGCAATCACAGTTGATAACATTATTCGACTGGGCCCTGCCTCCCTGACGCAGCCCTATATTGACTACGGGCAAATGAAATGAAGCGGCTTCAATAATACCGCTGGAGGAATTACCAACCATGGCTGACGATTCGTTCATCAAACTAAAGAAGGCCTGCGTGCCAAGATTATCAACCAGCGGAACATTGGACCGTGTGGCAGAGAATTGTTCGAAAATACGCACGATGCTCTGGTTGCCAACATCGGCATTGGGCCGGGTTACGACAATCGGACCCTTGTAGAAATCAAGAGCCGCCACCAGTTCCTGAGCTTGTTGTTCGGTCTTTTCAAACTGGAGTGTCACGGGATGGTAACAAACCAAAAGCGGCTTCTCAGGCAATCGGATTCCGATACGGTTGGCCAACTCCTCGTTGCTCAATAATGAATGGATTGCCAGATTATCGAGAGCCGGAGCACCGCTTACTGTAATACGCCACGGTTCCTCTCCCAGTTGCATGATCCTCTGAGCATTTTCAACCGTAGAAGGAAAATGCAAATGGCTGTATTTTGTGATCGCGTGTCGCAAGCAGTCGTCGATGGCACCCTGGCTCACCTCTCCACCATGTATATGAGCCATTGGTATTTTAAACGGAATGGCTGCCACGGCAGCTGCATGCATTTCGAAACGGTCACCCAGTAAAAGCAACATGTCAGGCCGAATCCGATTATAAAGATCAGCAAAACCGAGAGTGCCTAAGCCCATGGACTTTGCTACCCCGACAGGTGTGTCGTCGGAGAGCAACATGTCTAGTTGATCATGCACCTCAAAACCGTCTGCTTCGATCGTTTCCAGAGTGGAACCGTGCTCTGGTAGCAAATGCGCCCCACCGGCGATGAGATGCAACTTAAGTTGCGAATCTCGTTCGATCGCTTGCAGAACAGGCCGATAAATGCCCCAATCTGAGCGTCCAACAGTTACGGCACAAAGAGTTCTCACGCAACATCTCTCCATTGAAGAAGATGACCGGCAGGCAAATCTTCAGTGGTTCGACGATTCAGAAGGTGAGGCTTCATGGCTGGCGGTAAGCCAGTACCTGGACGCATAATTGCGATCAGATTCTCTGTCAGCGTCGTTCCAGCAGGTGTGGGTGATGCCAATACCAAACTTTTTCGTGCAACTTCAGCCGTATTGAATTCACATGCAGCCGGTTTTTTTCTACCATCGCCTAGAGCCTCTTCCACTGTACGAATTCCCTGAATTAGTTGCTGCAACGCATCAGGTTCCAGAGAGGCTCGATGGTCTGGACCGGGAAGCGTACTATCGAGCGTAAAGTGTTTTTCTAAAATACAAGCACCCAACGCTACCGACCCCATGGCCACCTCTATCCCTAGTGTGTGGTCGGAATAGCCTACAGGCCTGCCAAATGCAGACTGCAATGTATGCATTGCACGCAGGTTCACATCCTTAGCATCGGCAGGGTAATTGCTGACACAATGCAGTAAAGCCAGATTGTTATTACCTGCGTCTTGTATCGCCTGAACGGCTTCTTCAACTTCCCCCAAACGGCTCATCCCAGTTGACATAATGAGAGGTCGTCCCAGTCGAGCCATATGGTCCAGCAATGGTAAATTGGTAATTTCGCCGGATGCTATTTTAAAAGCGGCAACCTGCAGATCGTCGAGAATATCCGCGCTCTCAATATCGAATGGTGTCGAAAGAAAAAGAACCTCTCTCTTGCGACAGTGTTCCACGAGCGATTCATGATCTTCAACCGAAAGTTCAAGCTGTGTAAGCATTTCGAGCTGCGACAGTTCTTGCCCCATGTTCTGTCGCTGGTAATCGGCTTGCGCTGCTTCTGAGGTCACTAATCGGCTTGCGGAAAAAGTCTGAAACTTTACCGCATCAGCACCTGCTTCAGCAGCACAGTTTACTAATTCTAGAGCACGCTCCAAGCTGCCATTGTGATTCACTCCCGCTTCAGCAATGACAAAGCAGGGATGTCTTGCGCCCACAGGGCGTCTGGCAATTTCAATATCCGCTGGGTGGGATACCGATTGATGCATGATGATTACCTTCCGTGGCTTGTCGCTCATGCGACTATGGCTAGTTTTTCACCTGACAGCGTCATGCTGCAGGTCGATACTTGCGAATGCTTGATTGTTGATGGTCCAAGATAAATTCTGCAAGCATGAAATCAAATTCCGTATCGATATCAATAGCACGCTCCTGGGGCACCAAAACCACACGTGCACGGCTGTCAAAAATTGAATCATATTTTAAGAGGGGGTCTCGTCGTATTGCATAAGCGACTGCTCTCAGGTCATAAACATCTGGGGCATCTTGCCTGTGCTGTATTTTGGCAGACGGCTTGATGGCCAAATGAGCATATCCTTGTTTGTCTCGTGTAATCATGTTGAAGTAAGGGTTGCTGCCCGTTTCGGTTACTGTGAGCACCATATCTGCATCCGATTGCAACAATTCTTCAACACATTGATCAACATCCTCGGGTAAGCGAAGTGGACAGGTAGGCGGAATGCTCACCAATACATCGATACGCTCTCCCTCAAGAGCTTCCATTTTCTGCAGAGCATGCTGCCAGGCCGATCGCTCGGGAGCCTTATCAGTGGCAAGTTCTTGGGGACGCATAAAGGGCACATCTGCACCATATTCCATGGCGACCTGAGCGATCTTTGGACAATCTGTTGAAACGACAACACGATCAAGCCTTTGGCTGGCAAGTGCGGATTCAATTGCATGAGCAATCAAAGGCTTGCCGCCAAGAAGGCGCAAGTTCTTGCCGGGAACTCCTTTCGAGCCACCGCGAGCAAAGATAAAACCAAGGATCTTTTCCATAGCAGCACTTCTGAGCGGGTACGCAAATTTAAAGGGTTCGTTTTGTAACCAAACCACGCAGTAGCGGCAATATCAACTTGACAAGATTGACTAGTCCCACTATTTTCCCGCCCGCTTGATCCTCCTTAGTCGATGGTTGCATAACACTTTTTCTGAGTGCTTGCACGAGCCCATGCATGGGAGATTTAGCAACATAGCGTAATTCCCATCATTTGTGCTAATGCTTATTGTCACCTGGTACTCAACCTCAACAGCAGTGCTAGCAATCCTGTTTGGAGAACAACTATCAGTACAGTGCGTGTCATTTCTCGGCTGGATATCAAAGGTCCTAATCTGGTGAAAGGAATTCACTTGGAAGGACTCCGCGTGTTGGGTACTCCAGAAGATTTTGCCCGCTACTATTACGAAGCTGGAGCTGACGAGCTTATTTACCAAGACGTCGTTGCCAGTCTTTACGAGCGAAACAGTCTCCATGAGTTCATCTCGCGCACAGCGCAAGAACTCTTTGTACCTCTTACTGTCGGTGGGGGACTGCGTACTCTGGATGATATCTCAGCAGCTTTGGCTGTGGGGGCCGATAAGGTTTCGATCAACACGGCCGCCTTACAGAATCCACAGCTTATTGAACAAGCCGCTTTGCAGTTTGGCTCCTCGACCATCGTTATTGCCATCGAAGCGATCCGGCAGTCGGACGGCACCTACCTGGCATATACCGACAATGGTCGTGAGCATACGGGAATAAATGCCATGGAATGGGCCAGGCAGGTCGAAAAACTGGGGGCGGGTGAGATACTTGCAACATCGGTTGACCGCGAAGGAACAGGCGAAGGCTTTGACTTGGAGTTGACTCGTACAATTGCTCAAGAGGTTTCTATCCCAGTAATCGCCCATGGCGGAGCCGGAAAAGTCGAGCATGTCTCTGAGGTGATTCGCACCGCCAATGTAGATGCAATTAGCATAGCGAGCATCTTGCACTATGAGGCCCTCACAAACGTAGTATCAGCAAATGTGGGCAGCCAAGAAGGAAATACCGAATTCTTAAAGACCGGTAGAACCAGTATGAAATTTACACCTGCCAGCATACGAAAAGTCAAAGAGCACCTGACAAGCCAATCCATTGCTTGTCGGATCGAGGATGGCCTATGACTGTTGCACCACGAGTCCAGATTATTGACTACCGACTGGGCAACCTGTTCAGTATTCAGCAGGCCTGCCAACAAGTTGGCATAGAGGCCTTTGTCTCGGATTCTCCTGAGACACTGGCTTCAGTGGATGGTCTGATCCTGCCAGGCGTAGGGGCCTTTGGCAACGCCATGAAGAGCCTTCAGGAACTGAAACTTATTGATCCGCTGCGCGCTGTCGTGGCTCAAGGAAAACCCCTTATGGGTATTTGCCTGGGCATGCAACTACTGTTCGACCAAAGTGAAGAGTTTGGAGAGCATGAGGGACTAGGGCTGCTAGCAGGAAAAATCAAACGCATTCCGGAGCAAGTGCTAGCAGAACGCAAATTGCGAGTGCCTAATGTAGGCTGGAACAAAATCGAGTTCAACGAGCGTGATGGTTGCACAGAGATACGTACTGGAATTCCCGACAATTCGTACATGTATTTTGTCCATTCCTACTTCGTTGAACCGGCAAATCTAGAAGATACGCTTACGACTACCCAGTATGGCAAAATCCGCTATTGCTCCAGTGTCTTGCGGAATACTATTCTTGGCGTGCAGTTTCACCCTGAAAAAAGTGCCAAACTTGGTATTCAATTCTACAAGAATTGGGCACTCAGTTTGTGAGCAACGATTGCTTGTGAGCAACGATTGCTTGTGAGCAACGATTGCTCAGCGCTCCTTCCGAATGGATTCAAAGAAGGGATCACCTGATGTCGAGTTCTCGAGAAGCCTACTATGGCTTACCTGAAAACGTTGCGTTCTGCCAGCGATGTGTCATGTCCAACCAACGCCCAGCATCGACGGCAGAATTTCGCCATACGATCGACTCTAAAAAAACGACTCTCGCTTTTGACAAGGAAGGCATCTGCGATGCTTGTCGGGTTGCCGAGCAAAAAGAAAAGTTGATCAACTGGCAGGAGCGCGAGAAAGAACTCCTACAACTCCTCGACAAGTACCGTAGCAACGATGGCAGCTACGACTGCCTGGTACCAGGAAGTGGAGGCAAAGATAGTGCCTACCAATCTCATGTATTGAAATACAAATATGGCATGAATCCACTTACGGTGACCTGGCCGCCCATTTTGTACACCGATTATGGTCGCCAAAATTTCAATTGCTGGTTGGATGAAGGTGGCTTTGACAACATTTCGTTTACGCGAAATGGACGAGTCATGAAATTGCTCACGCGTCTATCCATCGAGAACCTGTTCCACCCCTTCCAGACATTTATCCTGGGGCAAAAAAACCTGGGCCCTAAACTGGCAGCCAAACTTAACATCCCGCTTGTTTTCTACGGTGAAAACGAAGCGGAGTATGGCAATCCTATTGCCGACACGGCAACCAGCTTACGAGATCGTTCCTACCATACTTTCAGCAATCTGGATGAAATGTACCTGGGAGGAGTTTCACTCAGCGAACTTATTGAAAAGTACGATGTCAAGCTTGGCGATCTGATGAGCTTTCTACCTGCCCAAGCCGAAGAGTTGGCACGTACGGATGTGCAAGTGCATTATCTAGGCTACTACCTCAAATGGACCCCTCAAGAAGTTTACTATTACGCCGTCGAGAATACCGGCTTCAAAGCACGACCCTTCCGTACGCAGGGCACCTACAGCAAGTACAACAGCATCGACGACAAGATCGATGATTTGCACTACTACACAACACATACCAAATTTGGAATTGGACGGGCCACCTACGATGCTTCCCAAGAGATTCGCAATGGCCACATCACTCGCGAAGAGGGGATCGCACTTGTAAATCGCTTCGACGGAGAATTCCCCGACAGATATTTTGACGAGGTCATGGAATACATTGGCATGACTCCTGAGAGATTTCACGAATTGACAGAAAAATTCCGCTCACCTCATCTCTGGGGAACTGACGCCGCTGGCAATCCACGTTTACGTCACACGGTAGCTGGCAATGGCATCGACGATGAGCAGGCAAAACCACAGGCAGCCTGATTGGGTTGTTTTTTCAAGAAGCCAATATCTGATTTCAAAGCATACGGTTCAAGACAAACAGATCCGAACTATCTGCCTGGTTCCGTTCCAGTTATTTACAGGTTACTTTTCATGTCGAGCGTGATCTTCCATCTTCCTCCTCCTATGCAAAAGCGCGCATTCCATCTCATGCTCGCACATGCAAAGCAAGTTCATGAGGAAGGAGAACCCGTCATTCTGACGCATTGCAATTTGCAAGCAGGGACCTGCTCGAGCAACCTGACCGGAAGCCGTTTGATTTGTGCTGCATGTCGACATAGCACACGTAAAACGGCGGAAGATGTTGGATTAGAATTAGTCCCTCTGGACATGCCTGAAGAAAATGCAACCAGCAATCATTTGTCTCGCAACGAGAACGCTGAACTTATTGAAGGCGTGAATAGCTGTTTGATCACTTTACTTCGCGTGCTTAAATACGATTTGAATCGCCTGCCCCTGCTAAAAGCTATCAAACGTCGCAACTTTCGCACGGCATCTGCGCTGCTCAAATCCATGAACGTGCTGCTCAGCAAGCGGAAAGTCCATCGTATTGAAGTTCTTAATGGTCGGTATGCATGCATGAAAATAGGCTTGATTGCAGCCAGAAAATTTGGCCTGCCTTTCAATACGCTCGATTTTAGTTGCGTCGGAAAACCCATGGTCTTCCGAGGCCACACGCCTCACAATCGATCGGCAATCCAAGAACGAATCCGACGCAATCCTACCGATGTTGAAGTTGCACAAGAATACTACAGCGCCCGCAAGGACCGACGACTCAATCCGTTTGCTCGCAAGCATCAATATTTTGAATTGCCCTCTGCTCCACCAGACACACAAAAAAAGATCGCCTTTTTCCTCAGCAGTCAGGACGAGTGCGAATCCTTGGGACCCGAGTGGAGATCTCCATTTCGCAACACGGCTGAGGTTGTTGAGCAAGCATGCAAGGCATATCCGGAATACTACTTTTGTGTTCGATTCCATCCCAATCAGTCTAAGATTCTGAGCGACATTACCAGCGACTACCACCACCTGCAGAATCTTTCGAATCTGCGCATTTATTATCCAACCGACGAGATCAACACCTACAGTCTGGTTGATTGGAGTGATGTCGTGGTAACTTTTGCTTCGACTGTGGCCATCGAAGCCTGCTGGTCTGGCAAAGCGGTTGTGCAATTAGGACCTTCATTCTTCGACCAATTGGATATCTCCTACACGCCAGGCAGCCTCGAGGAATTTATCACATTACTTGGCACCAACACGAAGCCCTGGCCCAATGATGCCGCCGTGCAATTCGCCAACTACGACATGAACGACTTTGATGAACTGCGCTATTTGGACTACTCCGCAGGCGAAGAAAAACCTGTCGGTTTCCATCGCAAAGGATCTGCGCTGGCAACGCCAGCCAAAAAGGCAAATAACCTGGCTAACAAAATTCTTCAAAAAATAATCGGAAGTCAGCTAGCTCGTTCACGCGATGCTGCTTGATTGGGGAACTTATGACTTTAGCACCTATCGTTATTACTGGTTGTCCACGATCCGGCACACAAATGATGGCACGTGTGTTTGGCAATCTCAGCGAGAATTTTTGTTTGATCACCGAACACAGCAACAAAAAAGTTGATGTTCCCGAAGAAAACCTAGACGTAGAAGATCACCAACTGTGGTGGGACCACTTTGAGTATACGAAATGGAACGAGGTTAAAAAATGTCCCCGCATTGACATTCCCATCCCCAACGAAGTCGGAATACGTAAAATTCGCGACTCCTATCTCCAGTTGGCCCAAGGTCGCCGGATCGTCATCAAGAATCCATCCCATATTCTTTATCCCCACATAATACGGCAAGTTTTTCCCAATGCAAAATTTGTCTTCTGCATTCGTAACCCGTGGCATACGTTGCAATCAATGATCAAGCATGGACATCCTCGTTTGCTGCTACTCTCTCCACGAGCAGCAAACGAACAAAAAAGCTTGCTACTTCGAGCGGCAATTGGTTGGAGCGATGCTTTTACCAGCTATCACAAAGAACGTGATAAAGATTGGGTTGTAGCCCAATACGAGAACATCACCGATTCACCACAGACAGCAATTGCCGGCTTATGCAAAAACCTGGAAATCCATCCTCAGGACGATCTTAATATCGATCAAGCGGCTGCGATCCCACAAACGTCTCGCAGCAATTTTTACTACATAAAAAATGCGTTTCAAGATTCTCCCGATCAAAATCAAATTACCGAAGAGATTCGCGCCGGTTGTAGCGAGTTTGATTACCCGCTGACTCCAGAGGGACTCCAAGGGACGTGCGTCACCTATGCGTTCGAGGAGTTTGCTACCAAATTGAGAAAAAAAACCGCTCTTAAAACCTGGCGACGCTCTGCGTGATGCTTGCTACCAGTCAATTTATCGTAATTCACCCAGAAGTTTTGCTGTTCCCATGATTGAATAAAGCTTACGAGCCAGCCCAACAAATAAACTTGACTGACTCCCCTGGTCTCCCTAACCTTTCACCCGAAATAGTTTTGGATCACCTGATTAGAAAGTTGTCCGCATGAACCATAAAATTCGCTGCTTGCCGATTCTTGCCGGGCCGCTTCGCGGAAGCTATTGGGCACCAGCCGCAGGTGGCAAAATTGCTCGCATTTTCCTGGGAACTTACGAACGCGAACAAACAGAACTCTTAAAACAAAGCTTGGGGCCAAACTCGGTCTTGCTGGATGTAGGCGCCAACAATGGATACTACTCATTGCTGGCGTCTCGATTGTCCGGGGGTACCGCCCGCGTATTCGCTTTTGAACCCAGTATTGCATGTCTGAAATTCTTAAAACATCACCTACGCGTGAATCGCTTACAACAAGTCACTCTCCTAGAGGCCGCAGCAGGCCGCGTTGCAGGCACGGCCTGGTTTGAAGATGGTAGCGGAACCGGAACTGGGCACCTGGCAGATCAAGGCACGCATGAAGTCCGCGTTGTCACACTTGATGCGACGGTTGCAGAACACAATATTGTCCCCACCCATGTCAAAATAGACGTTGAGGGCGCTGAATTGGACGTTTTACACGGAGCCGTCAACATACTGCAAACCTATCAGCCGGAGATCTATTTATCGACACACGGGGCCAGGATCCACGCTGAATGCTGTCAGTTTTTGCGCGAACTGGGCTATCTCCTCCAACCCATCCGAGGAGATCAACTCGAAGCAACCCCTGAAATATATTGCACACCCTCCTCCTCAATACGGCAACAAGCGGCTTAACACAATGACGACTGGGCCGAACCCACCCAACATGGCTCCCCCTTGCGAGCCCCCGTCTCAACAAAAAGTGATTGTTCATACGGCCTATCCACTTTGGCGAAAACAAGCACTCTTGACGATGGCCCGTGCCAAGGAATTGCAGGACCAAGGCAACGAAGTCACACTGACATACTGCAATAGCAAAGCGGGAACCTGTGCAGCCAACTATGCTGGTAGTCCGATTGCTTGCTGGATATGTCGAAATCGGGTGAAATCGACTGCCGCTGCGCTGGGGATTCAGGCAATCCCACTAGAAACGGGTACCGAAGCTGGCCCTTCAAATTTGGCGCCCTCTATGAGCGAGAAAAAAAAATTGGCCGAGGGTGTTCAGAGTGGCATCACCTCCACCTTCCGCACTTTTATCCGGGACTCCAATGCCAGCCGAGTGATCTCGCGAATAAAACGTCGGTACTTTTGCACCTCTTCACGTTTACTGCAGTCCCTCAAGAATCTAGCTCTTAAAAAGAAACCTGATCGAATCGAAGTCTTCAATGGTCGTCACGCATGCTCGCGTTTGGCTTTAATAACCGCAGAAAGTCTGCAGATACCTTTCAATACACTGGAAGGAACAACTCGTCAGAAACCCATTATTTTTCGAGGTCACACGCCACACGATAGAATTGCCATCCAAAAACGGATGATGCAGCATGCAGCCGATCCGCAGGTAGCTGACTCCTATTATCGCCAAAGGCGCCAGCCGAAAAACAACAAATTTGCCCGCAAACACGCTTTGGATTTTGCCCCACCCCGTGCTGAACATTTCCAGAGAAAAGCGAGTATTTTTCTCAGTAGCCAGGATGAATTTGAGTCGCTAGGCAAAGCATGGGTTTCTCCCTTTCTGAATTACGCTCCCATTGTCTACGAAGCGTGCCTCCAGAATCCTGAAACCCTATTTTGCATCCGCTTCCATCCAAACCAGGCGGATATTTCCAGCGATGTGATCACACCATTTCAGAAAACGGCCGCTCTGCCCAATACGTGTGTTTATTATCCAACAGACAATGCCAATACGTACACCTTAATCGAATGGAGTGATTTGGTAATCACCTTCGGTTCGACAGTTACAGTTGAGGCGTGTTGGATGCAGAAACCAGTCATCCAACTGGGCCCTTCATTCTTTGACCAGTTGGACGTTTCGTACAACCCGACAAACTGTCAGGAATTCCTGGAATTGCTGACAAAGGATTTGCCTCCCAAAGACCGGCAAAATGCGGCCCGCGTTGCCAACTTCGAAGAATATGATTTTGATCCGTTTCGCTACGTTGAGTTCAACGGCAAAACGATGGTGGCCAAGGACCTGAAAATTGCTCGACCTTGGAGCAGTCAGCTAGCACGTACCACGGACGATTTGTTTTGCAATGCGATTAAATCCTGGACAGGATTTTGGTCCAAGCGAAAGCGGGATGCAGCTTAGATAACGAGAAGCTGCTAGCAAAAATGACCTCGCTTCAATGCAAGTCGTTCTCTAGACTCCCGTCACGAGAGCACTTCCAGAATCATGGGTGCGACGAATGTTCGCAGAACGGTGCCAGCAGTCCGGTCCTTGAGTGTCTTGGAGCTGTCTCTTATACACATCTGACGCTGCCGACGATACTCCTTG
>CAWWCC010000033.1:0-19852 GCA_963935315.1 uncultured Planctomycetaceae bacterium
GTATAACCCTCGATCCTTCCAGTACCTGCTGCTGCAAAAACGGCCGTCCATAAAAATATCTGCGTCATGATTGGTAGAAACCGCATCAAAGTTCCTAGCGCAAAATCTCCCCGATAAACGAGTCGTTCTTCGAGACAAATCTTGAGGATTGTCCACCAGGTTTTGGCGTTTGCATACATGGAAAAATTCTGTACAGCAACTAAGCACTTATGCCCAATGGCATAAGAATCGCAGGCTGTCGTTAAATCCTGGGGCGATCGTTAAACTTGAAACGAAACATCGAATTCTAAGATCAATAGCTTATGATTAAGAACCTATCCACAAACTTGGAACCCCTTCACCCTGCCCTCTGCCCCCCCGCAGACGGGGAAGAGGGTACTTGGATTGGCTCTAAGACTGTGGCGATACAGGATGTGATGCATCAACTTTCTTTGTTTTTTTTTTCACTGAAAGAGCAAACATATCGGCGATAACTTCTTCTAAGGGGGGGTCTTCAACGCTGACATCTTCTATTGAGTAACTGGCCAACACGGAGGATAAGACCTCGGCAATCTTGCTGCGATCTATTCGCAGGCGAGCCTTTGGCTCAATGATTTCAAGCACCTCGCCATAGCGAGCCAAATCACCGGGCATGCGATCGTCGGCAAATTGGAGAGACAAGACCTTATGCCCGCTAAACTTATCGACAATACCAGAAAGCGATCCGTCATAAACGATTTCGCCTTGCGCTATAATGACAACCCGCTGGCAAAGGGCAGCGACATCCTTCATATAATGGCTCGTCAAAAGAACGGTAATTTTTCGTTCTTCCTGGTAGTGTTTTAAGAACTTTTGAATATTGTGCTGTGCTATGACGTCCAGCCCAATCGTGGGCTCGTCAAGAAACAACACTTCGGGTGAATGCAGAAGAGCGGCTATGAGCTCCATCTTCATCCGCTCACCGAGCGACAATTCTCGAACCGGCCTGCCGAGTAGTTGCGTGACTTCGAGCATGTCGGTTAATTCGTCGCACGTTTTGCGAAACTTATCGGGATCAATGCGATAAATCTTTTCGTGAAGCCGAAAGGACTCCTGAGCGGGCAAATCCCACCAAAGCTGATTTTTTTGCCCCATCACCAAAGCAAAGCGGCGTCGGTAGTCGTTTTCACGTAACCACGGAACGTGACCCAGCACCTGAGCCTTACCACCAGTGGGACTTATCACACCCGAAAGTAATTTCAGGGTAGTCGTTTTGCCTGCACCGTTGGGGCCTAAAAAGGCGACGAATTCGCCCTCGTCGACATCCAAATCTATACTTCGAACCGCGTCGACCGTACGGTACTCTCGCTGGAACAGTCCTGTGAGCGAAGCCCACAAGCCTTCATTTTTTTGATAGACACGATAGGACTTTTGCAGTCCACGAATTTCGATTGCGCTCATAGGTTAGCGATTATAGACCGCTCAGCCACCTCCGCACAGTGGCACCGGTCTTACGATCTGTCCAGAAAGGTTTCTGTGATGTAAATAATGGGCTCTTTTTTGCTCGATCCAGTCTGCTACGTATTGATCATTTGGAGCCCAGCGGTTACCCATGGAACACAGCCAATCCGCGCATGGTCAACCTGCCACAGTTCTTTGTGAAGAGTTTTTAATGAAGAGCCCCTTTCTAAAACGTCTAGAAGCACGACTGCGGCCTTGGGCAATTCCAAACCTCACTGGCATACTCATTGCTGGACAGGTCGTGTTGTATTTTGCGCGCATGCTTTTGGCGGCTCAGAATCGCGGCAACGATCCGTTGGCGCTCATCTACCTGATTCCTTCTAAAGTGATTGAAGGCGAATTCTGGCGACTACTATCCTTCCCTTTTGCGCCACCAAATACAGGACTTCTATTTGCTTTTTTTGGATGGTATCTCTTTCATCTCTTTGGAACCTCCATCGAGAATGACTGGGGTACCACACGTTACAATATCTTTCTTCTGCTTGGCTGTTTGGTAAATGTTATGGCAACATTTATGGCTTGGGCGCAAGGTGTGGACATGATTGCATCCAATGCTTTTCTCTACGGAACCGTTTTTCTAGCCTTTGCAAGATTGTTTCCAAATTTCGTTATCAACTTGATGTTTATCTTGCCTATACGGATCAAATGGCTGGCATTGCTCATGTGGATTTCCTATGCCTACGGGATCCTACGAGGGGACTGGATGGACCGAATGTTAATTGTTGCGTCCGTATCCAACTATCTACTCTTTTTTGGTCGCGAACATTGGCGTGACTTAAAGCAGGGACAACGGCGGCGTAGTTTCCAAGGAAAGACCAAGACGGCCACACAGAAATTTACCCATCAATGCCTGATCTGTGGACTCAATTCCAGCGACTCCCCACGAACACTATTTCGTTACTGTTCAAAATGCTCGGGACAATGCTGCTATTGCCCAGATCACATCCAGGACCATGAGCACATCATAAAAGACGATGAAAAAGTGGACGATTCAGAGTTTGCCAATTCAAACTAGAAGATGCGAACCCTGCTTTTTCTAATCGCCCATCCTTTCCAAACCGCTACTCGAGGACTACGCTGCCCCTTTCCTAAGTTGGCAAGAGGGAGATGTTTTTCTCTCAGCCTCAAGGCGTGGCAACAGCATCTTTACGGTCCGCTGGGTTGCCCCCTGTTGGGTAAGGACCAAATCACGAGCCTTCTGCCCCAGCTCTTCTGCCCACTGAGGGTCTTCAAGCGCATGGCGGACAAATTGTTCAAATTCAATCTGGTCGTTGACAACTTGCGCTCCCCCTGCTTTAAGCAACTGCGAGACCATGTCGCGAAAATTCCACGTGTTGGGACCAAAGCAAGTCGCCACACCGTAGGCTGCAGGTTCCAGCATGTTTTGCCCACCTCGGCTTCCAAAGCTACCTCCCACAAAACCAATCGTGGCTGTTCCCCACCAGGCACCCAATTCACCAATGGTATCCACAAGTATCACAGCATGCGTTTTTTGGGATGAGGAATTTTTTGCTTCCAAAGCGGACCTACGTATCCAAGACAGTCCCGATTGCTTAAGCAAGGATGCGACTTCCTCAAAGCGCTGCGGGTGCCGTGGTACGAGTATCAGTTTTAGTCGCGGATACAATGGGTGCAGTTTCTGAAAAATACGAATAGAGTAGGATTCTTCTGGATCCTGGGTACTGCCAGCGAGCAAGACCATATCATTTGCATGAAGACCAGCCAGGGTGCGCAAATGGCGTGTCTGCTCATTATCTCGATTGATTTGTGCGCCATCAAATTTTAGCGATCCTACTGCGTGGACAGATTCAGGATTCGCACCCAACTGACAAAAACGATCTGCTGACTCTTGGTTCTGAGCCGTAATGAACGTAATTTGTTGCAGCACCCGAGCGACAAAGGGCCGTATTCGTTGATAGCCGCGTACGCTGTTGTCGCTTAATCGACCATTGACAATTGCTACTCGTGCACCATGCGAGCGAGCGGATTGAATCAGATTTGGCCAAAGTTCCAATTCGGCCAGCACCAACAAATCCGGTCGCAATCGACGCATCGCACGGCGGGTTGCCCAACTAAAATCCAGTGGGCAATAAAATACTCTCTGGTCTGGATATTTTTTCAATGCCAGTTCATAGCCCGTTTTCGTCGTCGTCGAAATCGCCGTTTCCCAATCCGGCCGGCATTGCCGGAATTCGTCAAGCAATGTGCTGAGCAGATTCACCTCACCAACACTTACCGCGTGTAGCCAGACACATGGCCGGTCTCCCAAACGCAGTGGAACTTGCCCCCACAACTTGGCGGCAAACCCTTCACGGTATTTACCATGTCGCCAGGCAGACCAAAAGAGCCACGGCAGAGCCAAAAGAATTGCGCTCAGGTAGAGAGCATTCAGCAACCATGCAAATAGGTGAGACAAGTGGGATTCCCTTCCCTCTTTTGAGCTGTCGTGACGGACCTGTTTCTGGCTTCAGGTGGCACAATACCACCTACCCCGATACCTTCCCGCAACACTGCTTGTACTTCTTGCCGCTTCCACATGGACAAGGTTGATTGCGCCCAACTTTTTCGGTCCTATTTCGTATTGGCTCAATCTTTTGCTGTGCCTCAGTTCCCTGAATGGCTGCCTGTTGTTGTTGAGCAATCTCCGAGGTGTTCGGTGCTTCTTCATGAACTGCTGAGGTCTCGACCCATGTGCTGCCCACAAAACCTTCGTCCAGTTGTTCCATCTTGAAAATCAAGTCAGTTACATAGCTGGCCACAGAGCTCCACATTTGCTCGAACATGCGCATGCCTTCGCGCTTGTACTCGACCTTGGGATCAACTTGTGCATAGCCACGCAACCCTACACTGGACCGGAGATGATCCATAGTGAGTAGATGCTCTTTCCACCCTTGATCCAAAATCTGAAGTAGCAGGGCCCGCTCCATGCGTCGCATTTCAGGCCGGTAACGATTTTCGACCATCTGCGAAACCCGTTGCTGAGCTGCTTCTAAATCCAGTTTGGCAAGCTCCGCGCTAGTCACATCACAGGCGCATGTCTCATTGAGCCAATTGCTCAGATCATCGAGCTTGCCATTATTGCCCGTCGCCCTGCCTAAAGTGACCGAATTGCCTGACTCCGAAAACAGGGCCGCCACGCGCTGGTGTGCTTCGGCAGCAATCTGATTTGCCCGAACGTTGTTCTCTCGGCTGTACTCCAACAATAGCTGACGAACTTCATCTTGTTGTTTATTGCGCAAATCGTCCAACGACAAGCTGATACCAAAACGCCGATTAGCCCACTCGATCAACTCCTCACGCTGAAAGCCATGTTTGTTGCCACTTCGATCACGAGACGTAAATCTAAGCAGCCCTGCCAGGACGGGGAATTCTGACTCACGTGCATCATAGGCCTCCTGTGCTCTTTGATGAGCAAGCGAAATAAACTCATGCGGCTCCAGGTCAGCAACTTCATCGGGAGCTAATTCAATACCAAATTTATTATGCAACCATGCACTAGCGGTCTTCACACTGAAATCGGGTTCCAACATTCTTTCGCATTCTTGCAGCTCAATCTTCTCGATTGCTTTGTGCGCATCTTGAATCAATACTTCTGCAAGATTATCGTGGCCAATTTTTTTGAGGTCTCGGTCGCGATAGTTGGTATTCCAGCGCTGGGCAGACCATTTGGCCAATGCCTGCCAGTTCCATTCTGAGGGTTCCTCTTCACTCGGCAGATTTTCTTCGATCGCATCGTGCACATTCGATTCGGCCAATCGATAGGCTTCATCGCGCGCAAGCCGCTCGGCATCTCCCCAACTTGTACGGCGGAAGTCCCGTGGTTCGAGTTGGACATTGAGGAGGCCACTCGCAGCAGCTGCAAATGAATCGGTCCCGTAGTCCGTATCCAAAAACGTTTGTAGGTACTCGTCGAGCTGCTCGCCAATCATCTCCATGATTAAATCGCGACAATTCGCCCCGTCGAGCACCCGCTGGCGATAACCGTAAACTCGCTTGCGCTGTTCGTCCATCACTTCATCGTACTCAAGCAAGTTTTTGCGAATTTCGAAGTTCTTTTCTTCGACCTTCTTTTGAGCTCCTTCGATACGTCGCGTTACCAGTTTGCTTTCGATTGCTTCGCCCTCTTGCATACCCAGACGGGTCAGAATATTTTTGACCCACTCACCGGCAAAGATGCGCATTAAGTCATCTTCCAATGACAAAAAGAAGCGACTGCTACCCGGATCGCCCTGACGACCGCAGCGACCTCGAAGTTGCAAATCGATACGTCGCGATTCGTGACGTTCTGTACCGATGATATGCAAGCCCCCAATCGCCTTGACTTCTTCGCCCTGCTCTTTCATCTTTTCACGACGATCGATCTGGGCCACAAGCTGATCCCATTCTTCCTGGGGAACCTCGAGTCGAGTGGGGTACTTATCCTGCAATTGGGCCCAGGCCATCGTTTCGGGGTTGCCACCGAGAACGATATCCGTACCGCGGCCTGCCATATTGGTAGCAATGGTTACTGCCTTGCGTCTTCCAGCCTGAGCAACAATTTCTGCTTCGCGCTTGTGCTGCTTGGCATTGAGTACCTCGTGCTGAATTCCTCTTTTGTTTAGCAGGCTTGCCAGGCGTTCGCTCTTTTCGATGGAGACGGTACCTACCAAGATCGGGCGCCCGGGCTCTTGCAGCGAACTGATTTGGTCTCTCGAAAATGTCTCTTGCTTGCGTGTGTCAACAATTTCGAGTGTTATGGATTGATCGTCCTGGTTGACAATTTTGCCAACAACTTCATTGCCATTATCCAGCGTGACAGTCGAATACTTACTGAGTCGCTCGATTTCTTCGGCAATTGCTACATACTTCTCTCGTTCTGTCCGGAAAATGGCATCTGCGTACTCTAACCGTTGCATCTCGCGATTTGTGGGTACGCCAATCACATCCAATTGATAAATCTTCCAGAACTCACCCGCTTCTGTGAGTGCCGTACCGGTCATACCCGATATTTTTTTGTAGAGTTTAAAGTAGTTTTGCAGTGTGATTGTAGCAAGCGTTTGATTCTCTTCTTTAACCTGAACTCCTTCTTTGGCCTCCACGGCCTGATGCAATCCGTCGCTCCACTGCCGGCCATCCATCAGACGACCTGTAAACTCGTCGACAATAATGATTTTGCCGCCCTGGATAACGTAATTCACATCCAACTTGTAAAGATGGTGGGCCTTGAGAGAGTTGTCGATCAAATGGGGCCATTGCATATTGCCCGCTGTATAAAAGCTTTCCACACCGGCTAATTTTTCGGCGGCCCGAATACCTTCGTCGGTAAGATTGGCGGAATGCTCTTTTTCTTTGACTTCGAAATGCACGTTGGCTTTAAGCTGACGCGCAATTTTATCTGCTTTGACATATTTGGTCGTATCATCACGCGCCGGTCCCGAAATAATCAGCGGAGTCCGTGCTTCGTCGATGAGAATATTGTCCACTTCGTCAACAATTGCATAGTGCAGCTTGCCTTGAACTTGCTGCTGGTGCTTAGGATAATTCTCATCATCCTGCGCAGCCTGCTTCATATTGTCGCGCAGGTAGTCAAACCCAAATTCGTTATTGGTACCATAGGTAATATTACAAGCATAAGCTTGTTGGCGCTCGTCTGGTTCCATGCCTGACCAGATGGCTCCAACTGTGAGGCCCAGACCTTGGTAGAGCGGTGCCATCCACTCCATGTCCCGACGTGCCAAATAATCATTTACCGTAATAACATGCACGCCCTTGCCTTCAATTGCGTTCAAATACGCAGGCAAAGTAGCGACAAGTGTTTTTCCTTCACCTGTCACCATTTCGGCGATATTACCTTCGTGTAAGATCATGCCACCAATAAGCTGTACATCATAGTGCCGCATGCCTAAGTATCGCTGGCCCGCCTCACGACAAAGGGCGAATGCTTCGACGAGCAAATCATCAACAGTTTCACCTGCATCCAGTCGTTGACGAAACTCATCCGTCTTGGCAGACAACGCTTCCGAGCTAAGCTCTTGATAGATTGGCTCCAGCGCATTAATCGCATCGACCTTCGGTTGCAACCGCTTCAAAAAACGTGCATTCGCCGAGCCAAATAAGACCGTAATTCCCCGTTCGAAACGGCCAAGAATACCGTTACCGAATCCACTCAGGATTTCCCAAATTCTTGCTAAAACTTCCATCTTGCACTCTGGCTTGAGAATCGCGGTATCTTTGCGCACCGCTACAAATTCCGCTTGGCACCTGCCCATCGAAAATGGGGAATTTGCGTAACATCTTCGCAGCAAAAAGTTTATTGCGATTCTGCACTGAGGTCAAGATGCGTCCAAGCCACCGCTTGCTCTGTAAGTACATGCCCTGAAGTGACTTAGGGCCACCATAATACTGCCAGCAGCCCATCCCCAGAGGATTGCTGACCGACTATTCTGAATCCGCTCCTTAATCCTGGGGACCGTATAACTTGGGGAGTTCGGTCAATTCCTCCGTTTGGGTATCCCCTCTTTCGCGCAGCGATGGCGAGAACGGGTCTCAGTGGTAGAATGCGACCTCACTTCGACCGGCTTACAGCTCAGCTTAACCAAGAGACCCCCATGCGAAAAAGCAAATCACTCCAACGACTACGCGACGGAAACATCGCATACACGGCATGTCTTGGACACTACATCCCTGCATTTGTTCATCAGGCTGCTCTCAATGCTTACGATTGTATTTGGCTCGACCTGGAACACAGGGATATGTCCACGTCACAAGTTCAAGCCCTACTGGCTTATTCCCACTTGCACGACATCGACATACTCGTACGTCCCCCAACTCGAGAAAAAATAGCCTTGTACCGCTATCTCGAGGAAGGCGCTGCGGGACTCTTGATTCCACACGTTTCGACTGCAGAAGAAGCCAAATCATTAGTTCAAGCTACAAAATTCCCTCCTCTTGGTGATCGAGGCATCGATAATGCGGGTTTGGATGCAGACTACAATATGCATGAAACGGACACGTACATCGAATGGGCAAACCGTGAAACATTTCTGGCGGTCCAAATCGAAACCCTCCAGGCTGTTCAAAATATAGACGCCATTGTCGCAGTGGATGGTATTGACTTGATTTTTATTGGCCCAGGAGATCTTGGTATGCGCTTGGGCCAAACCAATGAAATGTCGCTGGATGAGGCTTTTCAGCGCGTTCAAGTTGCCTGTTCGAAAGCCGGTATCCCATGGGGGTGCCCTGCCTTAAACGCTGAAATCTTTAAAACACGGCGAAATCAGGGGGCACAATTTCTGGTTGCGTCTGGTGACTTCTTAGGCTGCCGAAACGAATTGGAAAGCAAAATGGCTGCAGTCAAGGGTATCCAATAGGAAGTCACCGGATAGCAATGCGTTTCTGGCAAGGGAGCCTGTTTTTAGTCTCGCTAGGAAATGCCAATTCGGCAACGGCCGTTGAAAACGCAGCTCCAGAGGCCATGGGCCTGGAGCCCTTCGATTGGGTGGGATTTGTTTCGCTGCTTACTGAACTGGTGGTAGGCACACTCGTCTGCTTAATCTTTCGCCATAAGACCAACAAATGCTGCTGGCTACCATGCACTGCAAATACTCGTACGGGTGTCGCCTTCCATGTGTGCAAAGGCTCGGCTGCCCCCACCCCCAAGCTACTCTTCCCTACTAGCAGGGCTGCAACAAGTTGGATGTGACAGAAGGAGAGAAGGGACATAGGATAGGCCGTCAAACCAGGACCAGATAACAATTCGCGTGAATCTATTTCAACATTTTTCCTAGCCCATATATCTTTGCAATGCATAACCCAGCACAAAAACCCCCACCGCAACACAAAGAAATTGCAACATCGGGCCTGTCAAGATGTCTCCATTGAGTTGAGCAACCATCGCCAGGGGCGGAATTGCCAAACCAACCAATTGCAGAAATCTTGCGAGAGTGTGCATGTGGGCAACCTACCCCTAAAATGCCCCCCTGACAAGGCAGTGCCTGCTGATGCCTTTAGCAATCTGCACAAACAATCTATTGACTCTGCGGACTTTTCAAAGGAGGACGTTTTGCAAACCGGCTCAGTAGAGCGGGCATACCAAAACTGGGAACATCAAGGCGATGAATTGCTATGTCAACCAGTGCTGAATCGCATGCATGACATACACCCCTAATAAAGCACGAAACAATGAATGGTGCGATGTGGCTATCTCCCTGGTAAATTGAACCCCTGGAGGAACAAATAGTTTCAAAAACCAGAGCGAAAGCCTCCCATTCTTTTGGAATTAAGGATCCACATCGGTGCAAGCTTCGGCCCTTTCGCCACGAAGCTTTGCCTGTGATTCACGTGCCCGGCGGATGGATAGATAGGCCGCACTTCCAAAAGTACCAATGATTACGAACGGCATCGCCATCATGAACAGTATGCTGTAAAAATAGCCGGAAGCCGTTGCTTGAGAGACCGGGTCGTTACCGGCGATACCGTCTTTGCAAGTAGGGCATGCCTGCAGGACTGACGCCACTGAGAGAGCGGCCAGACAAACTGCACCTATCAGGGCTATCTGAATAATGGGTCTCATGCGAATCCTCCAGCAGCTCATTCTAGATCAGACTGCCGTGGGTGGCCAGATGTGATATAGCATCACGTAGACGACAACACCCGTAATTGACACATAAATCCAGATGGGGAACGTCCAGCGTGCCAGTCTACGATGTCTGGCCAGCATCTGGCTCAGGTCTCCTAACGACCTGTCGGTTTTCCACATGCCGGTCCCAATCAGGGCATAGTAGATTGTCGCCATGGCCAAAAAGGGCACAACCGCTGCCAACACGATGTGGGTTATCAGGATGGTCAAATAGATCGTTCGTATTGCACCCGGATGTGTAAATTTGACGCTTCCACCTTCCAGAATCACAAAATGGTAAATCAGGTAGCTCAGCAGAAACAAACACGACACCAAAAAGGCAGAAAGCATGACCCGACCATGTGCATGCGGTCGACGTCTTTTGATCAACACGTAACCGCTAATCAGCAAGATTGTAGCGAGTCCATTGAGTGTGGCATTGAGATGCACAAGCGGGTGTATCGCCTGCGCTAAGAGAATAGGTGTTTGGAAGAAGATCATACGCCCTCCTTGGCAACCGGTAGATCCTTGGATTCGTGCTCAGAGACCGATCGACGCTTGGCATCTGATTTAGGAGCTTCTTCTTTTTTGACGGCGGGTTCTATCGTGATTGATTCTTCTGCCTGGCACTCCTGGATAAGTTTTATCAATTTGGCATGATTGCTGGTCCTGTTCAGATCGTAGGAACCTCTGGCTCGACCACGCTTGTCAATCACCACTCCATAGTCATTATGATCGCGCCATAGCACGGGAAGTGACAATATTTCCTGGCCAATGCGCTGGATGTATTTGAAATCGCCTCGGCAAAACAACCATCGTTCGGGGTCAGCACCAAACCGATCAGCATACTCTTGAAGCACCTGTTGGGTGTCCGTATCCGGATCGACGGTGATACTTACCCACGTAACATCCTGCAAATCTTCTCTCTCATGAAGCATCTTAATATTGCCACTCAGCTTCTTGCACGTACCAGGGCAAGTCGAGAAAAAGAGATTAACAACCCACACTTTTCCCTGCAAATCCTTCGATCGAAAACGTTTGCCACTTCGTTCGGAAAGCTCAAACCCCTCAAGCGGTGGGCCCGTATACTGGATCCCCCCTGCACTCTGATTGCGTTGGAATTGATCGACTTGCCACCACTTCCATCCGAAGTAAGCAGCACCAATCACCACCAGCAGCGATAGCCAGTACGGTAGTGCCGAGTGATTCATAACAGATCTCCCGTGGTACGCGTACCCGAAATTCGCCAGGAGAGCCAAAGCATCACGACTGCAAATACAACGGTCACCAACCAACAAATGGGTATCGGGGGAAGTGCATTCAAATCGACAACATTGCCTTCAAACTGCAAATAATGTCGCAATCCGGCTACCCCATACGTAAGAGGATTGAATCGTGACAAAAAAGTTATCCAACTATTAGGATCGTCCGGAAAAAGTGATCCGGATAGTAGCCACATCGGAAACAGAAAGACACTCATGATGGCATGAAATCCTTGTGTGGATTCCATTCGCCAAGCAATAAAAAACCCAAGTGAAGTAAGTGCTATCGCGATTATTTCCATCAGAAAGATGGCGAGTACGACATCCAGTACTCTGCTGGTCATCGTCATCGTCAGCCAACCCAAAGCCAAAAAAAACAACGCTTGGAACATGGCAATAGCAGCACCACCTGCGATCTTGCCAAATACCATTGCCCAACGCGGTGCTGGTGCCACAAGTACCGACTGCAAAAATCCTTCGCGCCGATCTTCGATAATAGAAATCGTAGTAAAAATTGCCGTAAATAGTAGAATCATGGCTAACGTGCCAGGGAAGAAAAAATCGAAGCCTAAATGATTGCTTCGCAGCCCCGCACTAAACAACAGCCAAAACATTATAGGCTGCACCAACGCCCCCACGACACGGTTTCGCTGTCTGAAAAATCGCACCAATTCGCGCTCGGCCAGCGTGGCTACAACAGAGACTGCTGAGACCTGGTTGGAGGGTGAGTTCTTACTCATGCGTCCTCCAGAAAACGATGGCCTGTGCAATCTATAAAAACGTCCTCAAGTGTCGGTTTGCCGAGTGTAATTGTTTCGATTTGGTTTGGAAATGCTTCCACCAGCCGGCTAATCCATTGGTGCCCGTCTGCCTGCTCAAGTCGCACCGCACCATCCACGACAACCGCTTTACAGTCAAACTCAGCATGGATAGCGTCTGCTAATTCTTGAGACCGTGGGGAACGAATGGTGATTGAATCTCCGCCCACGGACGCCTGCAGCGCATCGGGAGTGTCCAGCGCGGCCAACTTACCCTGATGCATGATTGCAATGCGATCTGCTCGTTCTGCTTCTTCTAGAAGATGGGTCGTCATCACTATTGTAACACCATCTTGTTTGCTCACTTGGCGAAGATATCTCCACAAGTCGGCCCGCGAGCCTGGATCAAGGCCCGTACTTGGTTCATCCATCAGCAGCAACTGAGGCTGATGCAACATCCCTTTCGCCAATTCAACACGACGTCGCTGGCCACCGGATAGTTTTTCAACGCGTTCATTTGCCCGATCGGTTAGTCCCAAAGCTGCCAGCATATCGGCCTTGCGCTGTTCCAAAATCTTATTTGATAATCCGTAGAGTACACCTTGGTGATGTAAATTTTCAGAGACCGTTAATTTCTTGTCCAAACTGGGTGCTTGAAATACCACACCCATCTTTTGTCGTGCTGCATTGGGATCCGTGCGCAGGTCATGGCCAAGCAATGTCACATCACCCGCTTGCAATGGGATCAATGTCGAGAGCAAGCGGAAAAGGGTTGTCTTGCCGCTCCCGTTGGGGCCAAGAAAGACAAAAATCTCACCGACACCAATATTCAACGACAGATTATCAACTGCGACACGCTCACCGTAACGATGCGAAACCTCAGTGATCGATAACCCCGTTTTGTCGTGAGTTGGTCGAATTGCATTCATGGCAAAAACATGTGAGGTTTTACAAAAAAAAGCACGTGCAGGATGCGTTCAGAGCCGTTGGCCGAATCGTGCTAGACTATTACAGAAACGAAATATGCGGGGTAGCCTGAACTTCTTAACAACATTCATCCGAGAGCCCATCAAACTCTCACTACGATGATATTAAGAAGACGGTGCTAATACCTGAAGATAGTGGACTGCGTATGAGGAACGAAAGTCGATTCAACTAGGCTGCGGGGTGTTGGGCTTCGGATCCGTGCGAATCCTGAGCAGGACCAGGGTTCTCTTGCTTATCGGCCTCCTGCTCTCCCTCCCCCTCAGCAGGCAACTCGGCTGCATGGATCATGCGTTGGTACGAAGCATGGCGCATCCGCAACCCAACATCTGGTATGAGTGCAAAAATCAAGAGTGCCGACATGATGCTCGCAGGTACTGTAAGCACCCATTTCCAATTGGCTTCCCACTTCAAATGCATAAAAAACATGATCACCAACATGGCCTTGGTACAGGATACGGCCATCATCACCAACCGACTCATTTCCGGAGATACGGCCTCACGCCACCAGGAAAAGTAGGTCAGGAAGGAGATTGTCGTCAGCACACACAGCGCCACAAACACACCCATGTACAAACGGATGCTCCCGTGCGACTCGTGGTGATCGTCATGATTCTGGTCAGACATAAAATGCCACACTCAGTTAAAGCAGAATGGGAAGGCCAGCAATCGCCAGGCTCAATTAAAACAAATACAACAAGGGAAACAGAAAAATCCATACCAAGTCAACAAAGTGCCAGTACAGACCAACATTTTCGATCACACCGGCATTTGCTTTACCAAGTGTCATCAACATCAAAACCACAAAAGCGATCAAACCTACAACAACATGCAAGGCATGAAAACCAGTCAGCAGAAAATAGGTGCTGGCCCACATATTGCCACCCGGAATCATTATCGGCAGCTTTAGCCAATGGTGTTTGTCATTCAAACCCGACAAATGTCCCGCAGAATCGTTTTCGCTGGTAGTACTTGCCAACTTGAATGGACCCAATGGTTGACGCTGTGCATGATGGCCTGGACCGCTTGAGTGCTGATCACCATGACTGTCATGAACACTGGCTAGTGGGTAAATCACATCAGCCAACTTCCAAAGCAATTGCCGTCCCTTCACGGAGTCCGGATGATTGCGTATCTCCTCCTCGGCAGGATTCACGTAAATTCGCGCAATGTCATTAATGACTACCAGTTGCTGCTCCTGTTCCGGAGTTCGGTCCTTGGTATTCTGAATGTCTGCACTCAATTCGTTCAACCGTAAACGTACTGCCTGAGCATAGTAAACATCCGGCTTTTCGTAGATGCCGCTGTGCGGATGCTGTGGATAAACGCCGTGCGAAAACTTTGAATTGTACTCGTACATTTTGACGCTTAGAAAAACGACGCCCAGTATTAGTGTCAGTAACATCCAGCCTTTGGCTAAAGCGGTCTTGTTTTGCTTTGCAGCTTCTAGAGACAAAACAATCGACACACTGGAGCAAATCAGCACAAACGTATTGAAAGCTCCCCAAAACTCAACCAGATGCACATCATGTGTGCTTGGCCAGGAAATCGCACCAAAACGAAGCACGATGTAAGTGCCAATCAGGGCAGCAAAAAACATGATTTCTGTCGACAGGAACAACCACATGAATGTCTTGCCCCGAGAAATCGGCAGGGCAACCTGGTAGTCAAAATCTGGGCCGTGGTGCTTGTCGCTCATGGTTTTACTCTTTTATCAGGATAATGCTTCAGCTTGCTTCTTGAGGCAGGACGTAGATGGGTCGGACTTTCGTGGTTCTCATTTACAACGGTTTGGAAAAATTCAATACCTTTTGAAGCGTGTCACCCGATGAACCTTATTTCCACCTCATCAAATACTCTCAAAACAGTGTTTTCTTCAAAAAGTAACTACCAATAACATGGCCATCCAGGCAGGTAGATACAATAGCGTCGTTCGCAAAAGCAACCGTGCTGACTTTTCGTCACGGAAAATGGCAAAACGAATTGCCAAGGCCAACTGGACCACACCAATACCAAGAGACCAAACAAAATAAATCAGTGGACTGCCCCCTGTCGGCATGATGGCCGGAATTAAACTCACTGGAATTAGCAGGAGTGCTGCCACAACCGCATTGGCGCCACACCGCAGCCCTCCCGGATCGACAACGGAGAGCATCTTGTGTCCTGCTTGAGCATAATCTTGACGGTAAAGCCATGCGATTGCCATAAAGTGGGGGAATTGCCAAAGGAAGAGCACTCCCGCCAAAGCCATGGCCGTCAAATTCAAGGACGCCCCGGTTGCCGTCCAGCCCATCAGTATGGGGGCGGCCCCCGCAACGGCACCCACAACCGTATTGAGTGGTGTACGCTTTTTTAGTGGCGTATAAATCAAAGCATAAATGAGCCAACTCGCTAAACCAATGCTGGCGGTAAGCAAATTGACATAGTAAACGAGCCAACTCAATCCGAAAGCCAGCATCAATGCAGCAAGTACGAATGCCTCCAAGCATGTGACCCGTCCGGTTGGCAAAGGCCGATTGGCAGTGCGTGGCATGAGGGCATCGCTTTCGCGCTCCCACCAACTATTGGCTAGACTCGCGCTCGATGCGACCAAGGCTGTACCAAAAAGTGCATGCAACACCACCACGACATTGAGTCCATATGGCATTGCCAAACACGCGGCGGCTCCCGCCACAATCAGCTCCAGCACGACAATCCGCGGCTTCGTCATTTCTAAGTAATCCGCGAAGCGCCCGACAAACGCATTGCCCGAACGGCCGGCTGTTAGGATCGTGGTGTGGACTGTACTCATCGAGCAGTCCCCACTATACGAATCGGTGTCGCCATCAAACCTACCCAACGACCATCCTGCCATCGAATATTCAACTGCCGAGCAAGTCGTAAAGACAATGCCAGTGAGACTGCTAATATCAAGGACCCTACGGCCACATGGCTGGTAATAAGCACAGAAGGCATTACATCCTCTGCCCGATTGACGAAAGTCCACTCGCCAAACAAAGAAGTCGCCCAGTAAGGCATGCCGTACTTCACAAGCCAGGTTGATATTCCCAAACCTATTTGAACTACCACAAGGGTCAGGAGGGTAAGGCCGGCAATTTTATGCAAGCCGTTTTGCAGGCAACGCCAAGCCAACAGCAGCACATACCCGACAATCATCAATGCTAAAAACACGTGGAAATAAACTGCCAGGCGAAACAGAGTCGCTGCCATATCTCCAATCAAATGAGGACTATGCCGCACCGCAGCACCCACAACCAATTGCAGATAGGCGAGACCTGTGCAAAAGATAGCTAACCGAAAAAATTTCTTCGACTTGGCCTTTTCTCCCAGCGGTTGGCTATGCTGCCACCATCGCGATGTCACCACGACCATGGCAACACATAGCAGAAAAAACAGCGGGCCTGTACAACCATGAATCATAGCCAGCAGTCTTTCGTCCAAGACAACTCGCATACCGCCGAGTACGCCTTGCAAAATGACTCCTGCAAGAATTCCATAGCTAAGTCTGCGAACCCAAATACGTAATTCGGTGTACCTGACAACAACAACCAGGCCAATTGACAAAAAGCCAACGAGTGCGCCCAGTAACCGGTGGCCATGTTCTACGAACTTATCGCCCGCAGAACTCAGCCAGTCATAAAACAAAAAAAACGTGCCATCCGAAGTCATCCAGTCTCGAAATGCCATCCCAGCATCCGTGGTTGTCACAAGACCACCAACCCAAATCAGTGGAAATGTGGCGCATGCGAGCAGCCAAGCCCAACGATGGGGCCATGCTGAAGGACCACGTTTTTCACACTGAGCTGACATCAATTTAGGAAACGAAATAACCCTGGGTATTTATGAAACGACAAACACGGGTCATTCTGCCTCAGGCGGCGGTTGCGTTTGTGGATAATAGTCTTCTTCCACTTCGGGAGATCCATACTCGTAAGGACCACGGTGAATGATGGGTTGAAAATCGAAATTCCCATGACCCGGAGGACTGGGAGCTTGCCACTCCAGCCCATTGGAGTTCCATGGATTTCGTCCGGCACGAGATCCAAAGAACATACTGCCAAAAAAGTTAATCACAAAAATAATCTGCAAGCCCACCAATGCAAACGCACAGTAGCTGATGAACTGATTAAGAGGCAGAAGATTCCGGAAGGTTTCGTAGTGATACGGGTCCGCAAGTCTGCGCGGGAATCCCAGCATTCCCAGTATGTGCATTGGATAGAACACACAGTTCAGCAGAATAAATGTCAGGGCAAAATGAACTTTACCCCACGAATCATTCATCATCCGGCCAAACATTTTGGGAAACCAGTAGTAGATTCCGCCAAACACGGCCATCGCCGTTCCTGAGAAGAGCACATAATGGAAATGGGCCACGATAAAGTAGGTATCGTGAATGAAAATGTCGATGGGCGTGGCAGCCATAAAGATGCCACTTAAGCCACCAATAATAAACATCGATACAAAGGATATGGCAAATAGCATGGGTGTGGTGTATTGGATCTTGCCACCCCACATTGTGCCCAACCAATTGAAAGTTTTAATAGCACTTGGAAGTGCAATCATCATGGTCGAAACCATGAAGGTCATACCAAGCATCGGATTCATGCCCGATACAAACATATGATGCCCCCAGACGATAAAACCCAGACCGGCAATACCCGAAATGGAGTACACCATTGGCTTATAACCAAATAAGGGCTTACGCGCAAAACAGCTGATGATGTCCGAGACCATACCCATCGCCGGTAGGATCATGATGTAAACGGCCGGGTGGCTATAGAACCAGAAAAGATGTTGCCAAAGCAGGGGTTGCCCACCACCAGATGCCAAGCCAGAGTTATTGGCAGTAGCACCTTCAGCAAGAAAAAATCCTGTACCAATGAGACGGTCTGTAAGTTGCATGAAACCAGCAGCTGTCAACACGGGCAGTGCAAAAGCCTGCAGGATTGCAGTAATGAACATGGCCCAAATCGTCATTGGCAAGCGAAACATCGTCATGCCAGGAGCGCGCATTTGGATGATGGTCGTCATGTAGTTGACAGAACCCATCATGGACGAAATGCCAACCAATGTCAGGCCAATCAGCCAAAGTGTTTGCCCCATGCCACTTCCAGGAGCAGCCTCGGTTAGTACTGAGAGTGGAGGGTATGCGGTCCAGCCCCCTTGGGACGCACCCCCTTCCACGAAAAAGCTAGTTCCCATAGCAATAAACGCAGGCCACATAAACCAGTAGCTCAACATATTGAGAGTGGGTACCGCCATGTCGTCGGCACCAATCATGAGCGGGATCAAGAAGTTTCCAAAAGCTCCTGTCAGCACCGGAATGATTACAAAGAAAATCATCACCGTGGCGTGCATGGTGACCAGCATGGTGTATGTCTCAGGCGATATCTGCCCACCTTCAGGCCCAGCAAGCATATTGCCCAGGATGGGCATGGCTTTCCAGGGAAATGCCAGTTGCCAACGGACACCCAACGCCAACATGCCCCCCACAAAAAACCAGATCAGGGAGCTGAACAGAAATTGCAGGCCAATGATCTTATGGTCCAGCGAAAACACGTACGTTGATAGAAACCCTCCACCATGGCCATGTTCGGCATGGGCGTCGGAATGGGCATCAGCGATTGCAGTACTCATGATCTAACAGTTGAGGGTAGAAGGATTATGTGCTTGCGATTATAAATTTCGGACTGGAGATCGATGGGGGAGGTGCCCCTTCAAGGGCCCACCAATTATTATTCCTCATCCTCTGCGGGTAATTCAACACGCATGGTATTTTGTTCTAGCCGCATCTCTTCCAGCTTTTCTTCATACTTATCACGTGGCAAAAAGAAGACGCGTCCCTTCATCTTGTAATGGCCCCACCCACAAAGCTCTGCACAGACGATATCGTATCCACCTGTCTCTTTGGCTTTGAACCACATGCTTTGATCCATGCCCGGAATCACGTCCTGCTTCAGCCGTAAATTGGGCAGGAAAAAACTATGGAGCACGTCAGCGCTGGTAATTTTTAGCAGCACCTCTTCATTCACGGGCAAATAGAGTTTTCCGTCCGTGCGGACGATATCGTCCATGGTATACAGTTCATTATCCGGACCTGGGTAGCGAAAGTCCCAATTGAATTGCCGTCCGGTAACTTCCACCATCGGTGGAATATCAGGGGGTCGCATTTTAGCACGTGCCCAAGCTTCCATTTGGAAGATAGCAATAAAAAGCAGCGTTACCGCTGGTAAAATCGTCCAAACCAATTCCAATGCGTGGCTACCGTGAGAAAATTTAACAGGCTCTTTATTCGAGTTGGCCTCGTATTTCCAAGAGAAATAAAACAGCGCCATTTCTGTCACCACAAAAACGATGCCCGTCAAGTACAAAATGAACATGAACAAGTCGTCGATTGTTCGGCCATTTTCGGAGACATCCTTGGGCAACCAGATATTGAAATACGGCGCAGCGACAAAGGTAGCCACCCCGCCAATGGGAACCAGCAAAAACAAAAAACTCCAAAAACGTTTCACGTCATAACTCCAGGCTGCAGACTTGCGTCTAATTGGCCACTTCACTCACATTGACTGGCAACGCCTTCCTGGGCCGACTTGGCGCTTCGTAAGGCAACGACAACACATAGTCAACAAGGTTCCACATTTCTATCTCCGTGAGAGCACTTTTGGCTTCGGGATCCAGCGTGGCTGGACCACTACCAGGCATCGGCGTGCCAGCAATACCTGTGAAACTGTCTCTTATACACATCTGACGCTGCCGACGATACTCCTTGT
>CAWWCC010000034.1:0-19467 GCA_963935315.1 uncultured Planctomycetaceae bacterium
AGATAGGAGTCCGTCTCGTGGGCTCGGAGATGTGTATAAGAGACAGAACCCTGGTAGCATCCGGGGTGCGTCGTGCTGCTGAAATGGTCAAATGCCAGCAACCGGATATGATCGTGCTCGACGAGGACTCGGATTTGAGCCCAGCTCACGAAGCCACACGGGATTTGGAGCAGACGGCATCCCGCAGTGCTATCCCAATCGTTGTACTCGGAACTGCCCGGAGGCATTTTAGCTCTTTCTCTAAGGGACAACTGGTTACGAAACCCTACCATTATGGGCCATTAATCCGTAGAATCGAAGAACTGCTGGGGAAGTAATCCCTTGCCTTTTCTTTCGGAGTAGTAGGCTCAATGGCATCCCTATTTGTCATCAGGGGACGCGATCAGGGGAAGCGTTTCCAACTTGAAGAATCAACACTTACTGTAGGCCGTACGCAAGACGCAACCGTGCGGCTACACGATACCGAGGTTTCGCGCGCGCATGCTGAGCTGATACGTAAGGGCGATACCTATGTACTGCGAGATTTGGGAAGCTCGAACGGTTCTTTTGTGAACGGCCAAGCCGCATCAGAACGCGAACTTGTCAGTGGGGATCAAATCCAATTTGGCCGTTCGCTCGTACTCTATACGGGTTTCGTCGAGGAGTCTCTGGAAAACCTCGAAGACAAAGTCGACATCATAGCCAAAGCCGAAAGCAATGACGGCTCGCGTATTGTTGCATCGTTAAGTCACTCAGAAGGAAGTGACTGGATGCTGCCAGACGTAAGCAGTTCGTCTAGTCCTTGGATCGCGCGGGCTCGCAGTAATTTGCAGATCATGTATCGCACGGCACTTGCGGTCAGCCACACGATGGATATAGACCAGCTGCTTGCTCGGATCATGGAGATGATCTTTGAGTGGGTTGATGCGGATCGTGGTTGTATCATGCTTAAGGATATCGATACCGACAAGCTTGTTCCCAAGGTGCGACGTCATCGTCGTGGGATACGTACTGAAGACAAAATTACTATCAGCAAAACCATTTTAGATTATGTCGTCCAGCACAATGAGGGGGTCATGACCTCGAATGCCAGTGATGACAAACGGTGGGATCCTGCACAGAGTATTGTCAAGTTGGGAGTGCGCGAAGCAATCTGTGTGCCCATGCAAGGCCGTTATAACGTGGTGGGGGTCATCTATATCGATACCTCGATCACACCCCAACGGATGTTGATGAAAGAGGGGAGCGCCGACCAGTTTACTGAAGAACATCTTCGCTTGATGATCGCAATTGCCCATCAGGCTGCGCTGGCCGTCGAAGACACCTCGTATTACAAGGCGATGGTACAAGCTGAGCGATTGGCAGCTGTTGGCCAGACGATCGCATCTTTGTCGCATCACATTAAGAATATCCTCCAGGGTGTGCGAGGAGGCAGTTATCTGATTGAACTAGGGTTGGGTGACTATGACAAGTCTGAGGAACCCCAATCCGAGGAGGGTGAGGCCCGCGACGATAATGCAGTTGAGACAATCCGCAAGGGCTGGGGAATTGTCGAGCGCAACCAGGAACGCATTTCTTCGCTCGTGATGGATATGTTGACATTTAGCAAAGAGCGTGTGCCTGATCCGGTGCCGTCGGATTGGAATGCCGTTGGTGAAGAAGTGGTCGAACTGTTGCAAATGCGTGCTGAAGAAGCAGGAGTTGAGATGGAAGCACATTTTGACAGTAAAATGCCCATAATATTATTTGATCCCGAGGCCATGCATCGGGCAGTAATGAATGTGGTTGGGAATGCCATCGATGCTTGCGAAGAATGCGAAGGTGGCAAAATCCATGTGCGGACGGAGTATCTTGCGGATGAAAAAATAGCCCATTTCATCGTGGAGGATAACGGTCCAGGTATTGAGCCGGATGATCTGGAAGCAATCTTCAATGTTTTTGTTTCGCGCAAAGGTGGTCGCGGTACAGGACTGGGGCTCCCCGCAAGTCGCAAGACTCTGGAAGAGCATGGCGGCCAGATATTAGTAGACAGTCAGCCAGGCCAGGGGAGCCGTTTTACGTTAGAACTTCCCGTCAACGTGCAGCCACCAGAGCAACCTTCTCCGAAGAATCGCGGGCAAACCCTGACGCCTGTCGAAATGCCGCCGGGTGAACATTCGGATGCTTCGTCGTCGCAGTAGCCCGGATATTTCATGCGATTCGTCGCGAGGTGGTCTAAGTCATTATTAGAGAAACTCTGCGGCAACTTTGCCAACCAAAGCTACCCTTATACGTAGCGAAAGCCGCCAAGGCTTTCGGTTGCGCTGCATCCAACGGTGTCCACCGAAATTCTTGGTGAATTTCGCCACGGTGCCCGAACGTATGAAATGTCCGGGCTAGAGGATGTTCAGTGCTTCATAGATCCGTTCGTCTGCCAAGGAGTCGGCAATAAGTTGCGTATCTGAAAAAAGGCGTTCGTCGTATTGGCCGCCAGGTATCGCTACCACATAGCAATTTGCTGCAATGGCGGACTGGCAGCCAATCTGGCTGTCTTCGAGTACCATGATTTCAGCAGGTTTTCGTTGGTGCTTTTGAGCCGCCAGTTGGTAGATGTCGGGCGCTGGCTTGCCATGGGTGATATCTTCAGCAGCGAGTGTGAAAGCGAAGCGAGGTTCCAGGTCGAATTGTGCCAGCACGTGGTCCACGAAGGGCCGGCTGCTGCCCGTGGCGATACCTTTGGGTAGGTTGGCGGCTTCCAATGCATCCAGTAGGGAGAGCAATCCTGTCAGAGGTTTCAGTTGCTCAGGTAACAATCCAAAAATAATCTTCATCGACTCATCGGTCAGTTCCTGAGGTGTTTCGCTCAACTGATGCCAATCGATCATCAACTGCAAGGCTTCGGGTGATTTGCGCCCCATCATCTGGACCAGCAAATCATCGGTGAAAGTTTTTCCTCGTCGGGCAAGGATTTCTCGTCCCACTTGCTGATAAAGATCCTCGGTATTGAACATCAAACCATCAAGATCGAAGACAACGGCTCGCAAGGGGAGTTTGGGTAAAGAGAAGGTAGGCATCGATGGTTCAGCTTTGGGATAGAATGAATGTGGGCAATTCCATACACAGGTGGGAATTCCGGAAAGATTACAAACTTAGAATCTTACGGCAACCATGGTATGTATGGAAGGATGGGGTCATTTTCAGGTTTGAATTGTAGTTCAACGGATTTCGATAACAGACATGCCCCCCTATTGTGGTTAGTATTACGAGTTGTCGAATTAGTTTGGGAATTGCTTGATTCTTCCCGTTTAAACGCTACGATCAGAGCGCGTGATTATGGTATCAGCCACCGATAGTTCGTAGGTTTTTGCCAGTGATGATAATCGCGTTTGCAACTATTCTTTACAGCACTTCTTCCTTTGTGGACTTTCTGTGCGATAGCCATTGAAGGGCTGTCGATTTACGTGCACAGAAATTGCTCGCTGGCAATGTGGGCATCTATGAACTCACAGAGGCGCAATGAACAACTCTGAAGAAGGCTGGCGCTGGGCTGCGAAACTTTGTGGTCGTTGGTACCGACACGAGCACTTTTGCGACCGGGCCGTACTGGTCAGGGAGTGAGCAATTTCCCTTTGTTGTTCCAGAGCCCAGCTCATGGCTGCTCGTGATTCTGGGGATCACGATTGAGGGTTTGAAATCCGGTCGACGGATTCTATTGTAGCTTATTTTATAATTGAGGGTTTCATCGGAGAAGCTTTTCTACGATTAGTGGCAGGCCGACCTTCCCAGGGATTCTTGAGTGGTAGCTACCCGGGCAAGGCGGTTCCAGGTAGAATCCACGTTTTATGGTTGGAATGCCCTAAAAAACATTCTCTCGTTTTAAAACCCTACCTATGTCCATAGCCTATGACTCAACGAATTGCTCACTTGCTTTTTCTTAGCAGTGTCCTTCTGTTTTCGCTTGGATGTAAGAAAGAGCTACAGAGCACTGGCCAGAAGAGGGATAATTCGACATCACAACGCACTCAGGTTGAACTGGTCGTACAAATAATCGAGGACCCTCACTTAGCGGCTGGTCTTAGCAATCTGCGCGGGGAGTGGACGGAACGAAGTGGTGGCCAGTTGGTTGTCGAAGAAGTGGCACTGAAGGATGTATTGTCGGCAGACAGGCTGCAGGCTGATTTAATCATTTACCCTTCGCGTTTTCTGGGAACACTGGTAGCTAGAAATGCACTTAGGACGGTGCGTAGCTCAGTTCTCTCGAGTGATAGTTTTGCGATTGCCGATTTGTTGCCTTTAGTTCGCAATCGATTGATGCCTTTTGGTGACCAGGTCTATGCGTTGCCATTGGGAGAGCCCCCGCTCATGATTGCTCTTTCGGCTGCAGAAGCTATTGAGGGCTTGAGGAACTCCCAGCCGCAATTCATGGAGGATAACTTTGATCTGAAAGCTTCGCGTCGTATTGAGAACGCAGCCGCAGTTGAATTGCTCGTACTAGCTATTGGTAAAATAAGTTTGACAAGCCGCAGAGCGGTTCTCTTTGATCCCGAAACGATGCAGCCACGTATCGACTCACCACCGTTTGTGCGAGCATTAGAGCGGTTGATCAGTCTCAGGAAACAAATGTCCGAGAAACGCATTCCCATATCTCTCATGTCGTCAAACAGAGTGGTAGCCCAGGAGAAAAGTAGTCAGTCAAAGCCTTTGTTGCCGATTCCACCAGCGGGTGAAGTCTATGATTACGCACGCGATACTTGGGAGCAAAACCAAAAACCCAGATCGCTCATCTTCATGGGATTTTCTGGACGGGTCATGAGTGTGACGCGAACTTCGCGCAATGCAGCATCCGCATTTCAGCTACTTCAGTGGCTGGCAAGTGGTGAGATCTCAACCCACCTTAGCCAAAAAAGCTCTGCGACGATGTGGTATCGATCCTCCCAAACAGGACAAGCTTTGCTGTGGCTTGGTGGCCAAAATGCAGATCAAGGTGTGCGAGAAGAAATTACACGTCAACTTTCAGCGGAAGATTGCTTTTTATTGCCGCGAATCCCAGCGATCGACTCGTACTTGCAAATCCTTGCAAAGGCAGTTGATCGGGCGCAGGCCGGGGATCTCACCGCAGAGCAGGCTCTTGTGTCTGCTGCTGAGCAATGGGAGGCAATAACTGAGGAGCGTCACCGCGACCGCCAGAGGGCGGCCTACCGAAAACACTTAGGATACGGCGAATTTGAAAAATAAGTAAATTTGCCACCGCTGATCAATGCGTAGCCTTCTGGCGGGTTGTGCAAAAGCTGTAAAAAAGGTAGCTTCAAGGTTTCGTGATTCTTCCCAGCTCCCTTGCTAGAAGAGGGCTTTTTGGCCCTTCGTCTGAAATACACTCATGATCCGTAGTGCTCAGGATGACCAGCGTATCGTGATTACGGGAATTGGCCTGACTGCCCCGAATGGAGACAGTCTATCCGACTATCGAGCTGCTCTCCTGGCAGGACAAAGTGGCGTCGACAAGTACCATATTCGCTACGTGGGAGACACGCTTGCCGGGCAATGTCATTTTGACGAGTTGAAGTACCAAAAACGCAAAGAGGTACGTCGTGGTACACGCGCTGGTGGCGTAGGTATCTACTGTGCCAATGAAGCAGTGGCCGATGCTGGCATCTCCTGGCCGGAAATAGACACATCGCGAGTTGGTGTCTACATCGGTGTGACCGAGCATGGCAATGTGGAAACCGAAAATGAGATCAACGAAATTAAAGCTTTTGAATTTGATACGCGTGTTTGGTCCCATCATCATAATCCACGCACTGTGGCCAATAATCCGGCTGGCGAAATCACTTTGAACATGTCCATAACCGGGCCTCACTATACGATCGGTGCGGCTTGTGCGGCAGGGAATGCAGGACTCATTCAAGGTGCTCAGATGCTTACCTTGGGCGAATGTGATCTGGCAATTGCTGGGGGAGTTTCAGAAAGCATACGCACCTTTGGTATTTTTGCCGGCTTTGCAAGCCAGGGAGCTCTCGCCGCGAACACAGATCCAGCATGTGCCAGTCGACCCTTTGATCGCGATCGCAACGGCATCGTCGTCTCAGAAGGGGGCTGCTTATTCGTGCTGGAGAGGCTCAGCGACGCATCACGTCGTGATGCCAAGATCTATGGAGAGTTGGTGGGCTATGCGATGACCAGTGATGCGAGTGATTTTGTCTTGCCCAATCCGAAACAGCAAGCGCGTTGTATGAGTTTGGCACTCGAGCGTGCCCAGTTAAATGCAGAGGATATTGATCTGGTGAGTACCCATGCGACTGCCACCGAAAGTGGTGATATCCAGGAATGTGCTGCAATTCGCCAGGTATTCGGTAAATCATCCAACACACTTATTAACAATACAAAGAGTTTCATCGGTCACGCCATGGGCGCGGCGGGCTCATTGGAACTGGCAGGCAACCTGCCGGCCTTTCATGACCGTATTTGCCATCCCACGATCAATGTTGATAACCTTGATCCCAAATGTGAGTTGGCGGGGCTTGTACTCAATGAGCCTAGAGAAAAAGATAGCGTAAATTACATCCTCAATAACTCATTCGGAATGCTGGGTATAAACTCAGCGGTAGTTATAAAAAAGTTCTAGAAACCAATTGGAAAAGACTCGAAAAGGAGTAGTCGCAAACATGACTGGTGAAGAAATTAGAGAAGAAATCTTAGACATACTGGAGGCGATTGCTCCCGATGAGGATCTCACTCAAATTGACGATGCGGTAAACTTTCGCGAGCAAATGGAACTCGACAGCATGGATTTTCTGGATATTGTCATGGAATTACGCAAGCGTCACCGTGTCCAGATACCGGAAGATGACTATTTGCACCTTGCCAATATGAATTCTACCGTGTCATTTTTAGAGCCTCTGATGAAAGACATTTAGAAAGTGTGAATCGGGCGCTGGCTCTTTGGTGCTAGTTTTCAGAAGCGGACTGCCTACCTGCTGCAGTACTTCACAACTCATCATGTACGATACCATTATCATTGGTGCAGGGATGTCAGGTTTGGCCGCCGGGATTCGATTGGCCTACTACGACCAGCGTGTTTGCATTCTGGAACGGCATACCACGATTGGTGGTTTGAACTCGTTTTACCGCATGGGTGGTCGCGACTACGACGTGGGATTGCATGCGCTTACGAATTTTACTCCCAAAGGCACCAAAAAGGGCCCGCTTGCCAGGCTGTTGCGCCAGTTGCGGTTTGGTTGGGACGAATTTGAGATTTCGCCTCAACTGGGTTCCGAAATAGTGTTTCCTGGAGTTCGCATACAGTTCGACAATGATCTTGAACTCATGCGAGCAGAAGTGGGGCGTGAGTTTCCGGCAGAACGCGATAATTTTGAACAGCTTCTTAGCCAGATTGTCCAGTACGATGATTTGGACGAATCGCACCAGAATATCTCGGCTCGGGAGCGGCTTCAGGAAATCCTTTCTGATCCACTATTGATCGAAATGCTTTTCTGCCCGCTTATGTTTTACGGTTCGGCTCGGGAACATGACATGGACTGGGGGCAGTTTTCGATCATGTTTCGCAGTATTTTCATGGAAGGGCTGGGCCGTCCTTTTGCCGGGGTACGATTGATTCTCAAGCACCTGGTGCGCAAATTTCGAGGCCTGGGAGGCGAACTCAAACTGCGTGCTGGGGTCGAACGGCTTCACGTAGAAGAGGGGCAAGTTCGCAATGTCGTCTTAGACAACGGCGAAGTGATTGAAGGCCGACGCATACTCTCTTCGGCAGGTTGGCCGGAGACGATGCGATTGTGTGATGATGGACACCCTGTGAGTATCCGGGGCCCTGGGCGACTTAGTTTTTGTGAGACAATTGCTACCCTTGATGTGCAGCCTCAGGATTTGGGGCATGAATCAACAATTACTTTCTTCAACGATTGGGATCATTTCGAATGGTCACAATCTTCACAGCCATGCGATGTGCGCAGTGGTGTTATTTGTAGTCCCAATAATTTCGACTATGGGGGCGAACAGCTCGCTGAAGGCACAATGCGGATTACTGGGCTGGCCAATTATGACTACTGGAATAACTTGTCAGAACGAGAGTATGCGCTAGAAAAATTACGCTGGTACGATCGCATGACTGCCTCGGCAGTGCGATTTGTACCCGACTACCGTAGTCGTGTGATTGATACGGATATGTTTACGCCAACCACAATCGTACGCTTTACGGGGCATGAAGGAGGTGCGATCTATGGAACGCCCGACAAGCAATTCGATGGCCGGACGCATTTGGACAACCTCTTCGTCTGCGGTACGGATCAGGGATTTGTAGGCATTATCGGGAGTATCGTGAGTGGTATCAGCATGGCAAATATGCATTGTTTGAGAGTATAACCTGAGGCAGAAGTGCATTGGGCTGGAATTTTTCTTTGCCAGCGCCCCGGAAAATATGAATAGAAAATACATATTCCAAGATTCTTGCGTCGCTCGCTGCAGGAATGAAGGGATGCTTACGGCTTTGGCTCTGATTCGCTAAGATGCTGTATTCGACAGCTTCTTGCAGTGGCTTGGCTGGAACCCTCACCCTCCCTAGTCGGGATTTAGGCCCTTCATCCTGCTGTATGCAAGCGACGTGTTGGTGACCCGGAGTTTACGAAAACACGAGAACCTGTACGTGTTCGTGTATTTGGTTCGAGTTGAGATGACCGAGTAATTTTTCATGCCCAAAGATTTTCTCAAAAACGCCAAGGATTCGTACGATGTCATTGTCATTGGCAGTGGTCTCGCCGGTCTCACTTCGGCCAACCTTCTGGCCCGTCAGGGCCGTCGCGTATTGCTCGTCGAACAGCACTACAAACTGGGGGGCATGGCGACATGGTTCAAACGTCCAGGGGGGCATATCTTTGATATCTCGTTGCACGGATTTCCTTACGGAATGGTCAAGTCGTGTCGCCGTTACTGGTCCAAGGAGATCGCCGATTCGATCGTGCAACTCGATGGGGTGCGATTCGACAATCCGATGTTCTCGCTCTGGACGAGCTTTACACGTGAAGATTTCACCCGGCAATTGATCGATAAGTTTGGCGTGGCAGAAGAAAAAGTTGTTGCTTTTTTCGATAGAGCCCGCGGAATGAATTTCTACGATGATCAGAAGACGACCACGCGAGAATTATTCGATGAGTTTTTTCCTGGTCGCGAGGATGTTATTCGTCTGTTGATGGAGCCTATTACCTACGCAAATGGGAGCACTCTCGAAGATCCGGCGATTAGTTATGGTATCGTCTTCTCGAATTTCATGTCCAAGGGTGTGTTTACCTTTCAGGGAGGAACCGACAAACTTATTCAGCAGATGGAGTTGGAACTCAAAGAAAGTGGTGTTGATGTATGCATTAACTGTGATGCCAAGTCCATCAATATGAAGAACGGAAAAATCGAATCGGTTACGATCGACGGCAAAGGCACAACACGAACTATTCAGTGCTGCGCCGTAGTTTCGAATGCAAATATCCGTCAGACGATATTTGATCTAGTTGGTGAAGACAATTTTGATCGTTCTTTTATTGACGAGGCCAAGGCGGTTCGACTGAACAATAGTAGTACACAGGTCTATATGGCGCTGCAGGAAGAGGACACGTTGGAGGTCAAGGAGTTGGGCGATTTGTTGTTCAGTTCGACCGCTGCTAGCTTTGAGACCGAAGCGCTGTTGTCGCGAGATGTGACGAGCCGAACCTATTCATTCTATTATCCGAAAACACGACCTCAGAGCCGTCCACGTTGTCTTATCGTCTCAAGTACGAATGCGAGGTATCAAGATTGGGCAGAGTTGTCCGAGGAAGAATATCAGGCAAGTAAGCAAGATCTGTGCGAAACGACTCTCGATGCTTTGGACAAATATGTACCAAATGTCCGAGAACGAATTGTGCATGTCGAAGCCTCCACGCCACGAAGCTTCAAGCACTATACTCACCATCCTGCAGGAGCAAGTTTTGGTACAAAATTCGAGGGTTTGGCAGTCAGTCGTGCCTTGCCGCAGCAAATCGAAGGCCTCTACCACGCTGGTAGTGTCGGGATTATCATGTCGGGCTGGTTGGGAGCAATGAACTACGGTGTTATTGTTGCTAACGAAGTAGACAATCAACTCATGACCAACAGTTCACGTAGCACCGAAACACTGGAAAAGGAGATAGCAGAAGACATGGCGGCTGGCTGAAAAGAATGCAGGGCAGATAACGGAATCATAGGAAGGTTGCAGAGTTTATTTTGTCTGTGGCTATCTGCCCGATCCATGTGTTTTGTAACCTACTCAAAATATGACTATCGAAGACATCCAATCAGCAATTCCACATCGTTCTCCTTTTTTGCTGATTGATAAAATAATTGAGCAGACCGAAGAACGTATTGTTTGCCAAAAAAAATTCACGGGTGATGAGTTTTGGTACCAGGGGCATTACCCCGAATATCCGCTGACCCCCGGGGTGTTGCTCTGCGAATCAGCATTGCAGGCAGGGGCCGTTTTGCTTTCGTCTAGAATCAATGAATCTGAGGCTCAAAAGTCCGCTGGGATCCAAGACGGCGTGCCGGTGGCGACGCGGCTGAATAATGTCCAGTTTCGAGCGATGGTGCGTCCAGGAGACGAGATATTGTTGGAAGTGGAACTCACTGAGCAATTATCAACGGCATTCTTTATGAAAGCCAAAGTGATGAACGCTTCGACCGGAAAGCTTGCTGCACGTTTGGATTTTGCTTGCACTCTAGCTGCCAAGGACGATTTATAGTGCTATGTATCGTTACACAACAAACGGACCACGTATCCCCACGAAGTGTACCTGCTTTCCACGAAGCGTACCTGAATTTTCAATATCTCATTTGCGTTAATCAACCTGTTTAATACTATGCCCACAGATTTTTTACAACTTGCAGGTAAAACGGTGCTCGTCTGTGGAGTTGCGAATCGCAAAAGCGTGGCATGGCACATAGCAAAATTACTGGTTGAAGCCGATTGCAGGGTAATTTTTTCTGTGAGAAGTGAAGCTAGACGCGAGCAGGTTGCAAAACTTGTCCAGGGCATGGATGGAAGTGGGGGAGAAGATGTGATCGTCTGTGATATGGAATTCGAAGATCAAATCAAAGGTCTGGCCGAAAAGGTTGCCAGTCGATGCGATTTACTCCATGGTGTTGTGCATTCGATTGCCTTTGGAGATTATTCGGAGGGCCCGCGTCCGTTTCATGAGACAAGCAAGCAGCAACTACTCAGCGCATTTGATATTTCCTGCTTTTCACTGATCGCTTTGTCGAATGCTCTAAAAGACCAGCTTGCCAGGGATGCCTCGGTTGTGACCGTATCGATTTCGACGACGCGCATGGCAAGCGAAAACTATGGCTTCATGGCTCCGGTAAAAGCTGCTCTTGATTCCAGTTTGGCGTTTTTGGCCAAATCATTCAGTCAGTTTTCAGAAGTGCGATTTAATGCAGTGGCACCCGGTTTGCTGAAAACATCGGCATCAGCTGGTATTCCAGGCTATGTTGATTCTTATCTTTTTGCCGAGCAGGCCACTTTGCGACAGCGTGCAGTCCAAACAGAGGAAGTCGCTGCGGCCGCTGCCTTTTTGCTTAGTTCCAGGTCGAGTGGGATGAATTCCCAGCGACTCGTGCTCGATGCAGGGATGGAAACGAATTACTTCGACCAGAGAATCGTGCAAAATTACCTTCAGGATGGACAAGAGTCCGCTCAATCACCCAGCTGACAGGTATAAATTACAGGGCAGATTTTTGGCTTCTAAGGACCCTTCAGCCGTTTTTTCAGGCGTTAAATTGCCAGCCGAGGCACTCAATTGTGGCAGTAGACGTCAGTAGATGGTATCCTAGGGGGGTGAGGCGGAGAATGCAGTTGCCGACGGATTTCTCCACGGATATTCGGTGACCCAAATAACTCCTATGTGTAACAGAGAAAACTTTTCTAGGCAGGCATCTCTTTCAGAGAGATCTGGCTACCGTTGGTGCTTAAGCCATTTGGTAGCGAGGCTATCGGTCTACCATTTTTTATCGAAAAGCGTTTTATCGAAACTCGCTTTATCGATACAGCATGCTTATCGACCGAGAGTAGTCATCCTGAAAGACCCAAACCAACAAACTGTAAATGTCTAAAGCTGTGGCCCAAAGTTTTATTGATCTTGTCAAGCGTAGTCAGCTGGTGGAAGAGGACCAGCTGTCAAAATTTTTGGTAAGCTACCGAAAGACGCATGGTGAATTACCCCAGCGTCACGAAGCGGTTGCAGAGATCCTTATCGAGGCAGGTCTGTTAACGCAATGGCAGACCGAAAAATTGCTTGCTGGCAAGCATCGCGGTTTTATTCTTGGTAAGTACAAGTTGCTAGGCCAACTTGGTAAAGGAGGGATGAGTACCGTTTATCTTGCAGAGCATATTCTTATGCGTGCTCAGCGAGCCATCAAAGTATTGCCACGAAATCGTGTGGAAGACTCCACCTATCTTGAACGCTTTCGAATTGAAGCGCGTGCTGCAGCCAAGTTGGATGATCCCAATATCGTGCGCGCTTACGATATTGACCAAGAAGGGGATACGCACTTTCTCGTGATGGAATATGTGGCAGGGCAGGACCTGCATGCTTTGGTCAAAGAGCAAGGCCCCATCGACTTTTATGCAGCTGCAGATTATATAGCCCAAGCAGCACGAGGATTGTCGCATGCCCACGAAATGGGATTGATTCATCGCGATATCAAGCCTGCAAACTGCCTGTTGGATGAGAATAAGGTTGTCAAGCTATTGGATATGGGGCTAGCGCGTATGACCGATGATGAGGCTTCGTTGACTCTTGACAATAACGAAAACGTGTTGGGAACAGCTGATTATTTGGCCCCAGAACAGGCGTTAAACAGCCATGATGCAGATGCACGCTCCGATATATATAGCTTGGGTTGCACCCTCTACTTTTTGTTGACTGGACATCCCCCATTTCCTGAGGGGTCGATTTCACAGCGTTTGATGAAGCATCAGACGGAGGTTGCCCCCAGCATTCTCAAGGAACGTCCTGATGTGCCGCCGACATTGCTTCATATTTGCGAAAAGATGATGGCCAAGTCACCTGACGAACGCTATCCGAGTGCCCAGGATATAGACGTTCGATTAACAGCCTGGCTGGAAGATCAAGGTCGTCATGTTGGTGATAGCGGTAATTCAACAGATTCAGATTCGGATGGCGTGGGGAGCGGAATCTTGCAGCGATTTGCACAATCCATAGATCGTTCAGGATCAGGGTCGGGCAGTGCGATTCATCAAGTAGACAAAAAGAAGAAGAAGTCACCTCCTGCGTCAAAAGAGAACGATGAAGAAATCGGTCTGGCACCCCTGGAAGAAGAGCATATGCCAGATGAAGAAGCGATTTCATTAAGTGAATCTGCCCGTACGACGGATGATTTAACGGCAGCAACTCACGATACGGTTACCGATGGCCCACACAGGTCGCTTATCGAAGAGGCCTTAGAAAAACAGGAAGCCAAAACCCAACGGGTTGCTGAGCGTTTTAAGTCCCAGCCAGGTGAGATCAATCCGTTGCGTCCACCAGGCTACAAAGGACCCAGTTATGGCATTTCGCCATGGGTTTATATTGGTATCACGATAGGAGTCGTTGTCGTGCTTGGTGTGATCCTGGCCGTCACGCTTAATTCTTAGTTCCACAATACGCCTACCATCAGGCAGTTTATTCCTGAGCCGATACCCAACATGGCGACACGGTCTTTTGGCAGGATATGTCCATTCTCGAGTGCGAGAGCCATCGTTAATGGAAGAGCGGCTGCGCCCGTGTTGCCCAAGGTTTCTAGCGTTGTGTAATCGATCTTGGGGTTCAGTTCCAAGGTTTCGAAGAGCAATTTACGCTGGGCAACTCCAACTTGATGGCAGACTGTCTTATCAATCTTCTCTGGGGGCCAGCCAGTTTCAGTAAGGAATTTTGCAAAGGTCTCAGCTCCGGTTGCAACACCTTCATGCATAAGCTGCTCACTATCGGTATGCATGAAGGATTGAAGTCCTTCGCTCTGGCAGAGCTGATGTTGGTCGGTATGGGCCAGATAACTGGCAGCAGTCACCCGGTTACCAGTTTGGGTGAGTTCATCATTGCAAAGAAGCATGGCCACGCTCCCTGAACCGATGGTTAGCGAGGCAATTAGGTGCTTGATGTCTTGCCGGGTCAAACTGGAGTCTGTGTTGAGTCGTTCGATCGTGTTCTCTACCAATTGCCTTCCGCATTCGGTACCCACAACTAGGCCTGCCCGAATTTGGCCCAGCTCTATCATGTTTGCCACTTGAATGAGCCCACTCAGCAGTCCCAAGCAGGCGTTAGAAGCATCGTGAATCAAGCAATCACTCGATAGCTTTAAACCATGGTGTACCCCGCAGGCTGTTGCGGGCTCAAGAAAATCGCGACACACGGACCCATGGACCAAGGCACCAATATGCTTTCGATCGATCCCACTGGCCTGTATTGCTTTTTCACCACTGAGGATACTCTTCGAACTGGGAGATGTGTGTGGAGGGAAAAAACGTCGGGTTTGAATGCCCGTCATTAATTCCAATCGTCCGTGGGGTAAACGGAGTCGCTCGTAAACGGGAGCTAACCGTTGTTCCAATTCATCGGTTGAGACGATTTCTTTTGGTAAAGTGTATCCAAAGGATTCGAGATAAGCTCGTTGGTATTGCATCAGAAAGTGGGGTTGGAGGATGAAATATGCGGGCTAGTACTCACAATACAGGGCGACTCAGGTGCCGTAAACGGGGTAGGCAACTGCGCTGGCAGGAGAGGGGGCATTGATCCAGTTACCGGGGTTGTTTTTTTAACCTTGATTTTTCTGCTAAGCTAACTCCAATTGGCCGGAAAATCATTGCCTGGGAGTGTGTATATGCATTCCGGGTAGTATCAGCAGGGCAGTATGAATAGTAAGCCAATGGATGAACAAACAGAGTCCGCCGGGAGTACGAACGTTGCACGTGATTGGTGTGCAGTGCTTTTTGCCTTGGCATTACCAAGTCTAGTGACACTGACTTATTTTATCTGGGCACAGGATTCTACAGCGAGTATTCAGCAGTCGGTTTACTCGATTGCCAAAGTCGTCCAATTTGCTTTTCCGGTTGTCTTTGTCGTCTGGATCCAGAAACAGCGTTTGCAATTTGATTTGAATTTACCACGGGGCATGATGTTGGGAGGGGTCTTTGGCCTGATTGTTTTTATTGCGGGCCTGACCATCTATCGGTTTTTTCTGGAGTCCAGCGATTTTTTTCTGGTGGGGCAGCAGCGCATCCAAGAGAAAATCGTCAGCATGGGGCTGGAGCAAACATGGAAATTCATTGCTATGGGGACCTTTTACTGTCTGATTCATTCCTTGCTTGAAGAATACTACTGGCGCTGGTTCGCGTTTCGCCAGCTGAATTCGCTGGTTACTTTGCGAGCTGCGATCATGATTTCTGCTTTAGGATTTATGGCTCATCATGTGATCGTATTGGGGCACTTTTTTGGATACTTCTCACTGGCCACAGGTCTGTTTTCGGTCGCTGTGGCGATTGGTGGTGTCTTTTGGGCGTGGCTCTACCACCGGAGCGGTTCACTTCTGGGCCCTTGGTTGAGCCATCTTCTGATCGACGCTGCGATATTTACGATCGGGTATGACATCGCAATGTGAGGTGAGTGTACTGGGTGCCTCGTCCTCCTGAGCCCAGTTTTTGAAGAAGTTCTCAGTTGTGCAGATGGTGTAAAAGTTTTCGGCCAAGTACAGTCCCCGAAGAAGGGGCTAGATCCCTAAATAAACAGTGAATTGAGGGAATTTGGTCACCCCCTGGAATAACTTTATCTTGTGCTAGCGAAAATAAACGGGCCCAAGATATGCTAACCCCTTGTCAGACTTTACATATTCGCTAAATTTTGCCGTTGACTTGCATCTCTCACGTGCCGAGTGACACGGCAAAACAATTCCCAGGAGATTATAGAAGGCCAGAACGATAGGGAAATCGATCCGAAAAGTCTTGAACTTTCCCTGCTTAGTTTTAGATCAGGTGTGCTCTAGATCAGGTCTGCAGGACGATTCCTGGAAACTAGTGAAGAGCGAATCCAGGAATGTAGCAGACTGCTTGGTCTAGTAGGGGTTGGTTTAGGAACCTGGCCAAGGTTGGTCCGGGTTGGTCCACATTAGGTTAAACTGGCGTCAGGTAAAACTGGTTAGAAGCGTTGGTATTACCTTGTTTCTTATGGAGTCTGAGGATGCCAAGGACGGCAGATTAACGATCCTTGTATCCTGGCAGCCATTTCCATAACGGCTGTTTCCATTTGATTCGAGGCCAGTCCATTGCTCAATTACCTGTGAGTTATGATCTGATAGTGGACTACAACAAGTTGACGATCATCTATCGTGAGGCTTTACCACTCTGAAGGGATTCATTGATGGCGCTAGGCTATGCGTCTGAAAGGGAGTGCGAAGCGATGACCAAGCCATTGATTGGTGTGAATGCAGATTTTAGAGCGGCTCAAGGGGATGGCCCGGCTTACACCTTTGTTGCGTCGGACTATTTCGACGCGATTCTCGGGGCGGGTGGTATACCTGTCATCATTCCTCCTTATGAAACAGAAGAAGACATAGATGAGGTGCTTAACCATTTGGCCGGTGTGGTCCTGGTGGGAGGAGCCGATTTAGACCCGCGACGCGATGGTTGGATGTTGCACCCAACAGTACGACTTCAGGATCCACGTCGAGAAGCTTTTGATCGTTGCCTGGCCCGAAAAATTTCGGAGCGACGGCTACCAGCGTTTGGCATTGGTTCAGGCATGCAGTTGCTCAATTTGACCATGGGTGGAAATCTGTACCTTCACATTCCAGAAGATCTGCCGAATGCTTTACCGCATAAGGATCCATTGGACCCGGCCCATCGACACACACTGGAGCTTGCTCAGGGGTCGTTGATGGATCGCGTCTATGGTGACGGAGAACTGCGTGTCAATAGCATGCACCATATGGCAATCGACGAAGTCGCTCCGGGTTTTGCAGTTACAGCCCGTTGCCCTGACGGCGTCGTAGAAGCCATCGAAAGTACCATGTCGGATTGGTTTGCAATGGGCACACAGTTCCATCCCGAAGCGGATACTGCATCGGCCCTTGACGTAAGGATATTCGAAGAATTTCTGAGCGGTATTGCTCAGTCGAGTGAGGCCATGAGTCTCGTGGCCTAGAACCCATTTTAAAACCACCTTGTTGTGTCAAGTTTCCTGAAGAATTTGGCCCTTAACCACGTATATGTAACTGGTTCTAGAGGTTTTACTTGGTGCGGCACTTACAGAGAGAGGCGAGTTCCGCTCGTAGGAGAACGAGTTGAAGACCCAGTGGCCTGACGTCGGCACGGAATGTCGATGTCAGGCCAGTTTTTTGGGTTGTTTTCGTGCTCTGATTTTTTGTGAGCTGGGGTGCGTAAAGACTTCGCGTAACGCACTGGAGAACAACGTCTTGCAATAAGTACTAGCTCATTGCTGCGCTGCGTTATGGTGCAGAAAGTAATCTGGTATGCGTTGAACCATGCCTTCGCTGTCCACACAAGCCAATGTGCTGGAACCCTCGGCTAGCAAAAGGTCTTCGCGGAATACCTTGTAACTGTGATCGATTCGGGCTGGGGTAACACGTTCCAAGGTGGTAACCAGTCGTAGCTTGTCTCCAAAATGCGCTGGCAAGAGATAGCGGCACTTGATGCTATGGACTACAAGCAGGTAGCCTTCTTTTTCAATCTCGGCATAATTAAAACCGGCCGCTTCAAGCATCTTCACGCGGGCTAGCTCAAAATACTGAAAGTAGTTGGCGTGATGCACGATGCCCTGGCCATCAGTTTCGTAATAACGGACTTCAATTTCCAGTTCGTGCTGCATGGACATTGTGTTTAGTATTCGGTTGTTTGGAATTTTTGTTTTCGGATTGTAGTGCAGATGATCGGCACACGAAATCAATTTTTTTCCTTCGCCAAGGCAAATGTGATAACCATGCGCAAGCGAATTCTTCACGCCCGTCTTTGATAAAAGCGGTTTGCAGCCGCAACTCGGAAGTAGCCAGGGATGGACTAAGACTGCCAGAGTGAATCGGATGAAATACGTGGGCTAGCAAAAGCTTGAACCGCACATGGTAGTCGAACAAGGCCTTCAGGCACAGGCGAGAAAGAGGAAATAAGTTGCAATCTCGTGCTATTAACTCTATACTGGTGCCTGGGTTACGTTGTGTACTCAGGAAAGATGAAAGGGAGTTTTCACATGCATGCTGATGGCAATTCGGGCAACGAAGGATCGGGTATCGATTTTGTGACGATGCGTGGGCGCGATTATCCCTCAATCCGACAGTTTACAGTTTTCTTGGAAAACCGGGTTGGCCAACTGCTGGAGGTGGTCCGGCGTTTTGAAGGAAGCAATGTTCGAATCGTAGCCCTGACAATCTCAGATTCTGCCGAATGTGCTGTGGTTCGGTTCTTACTCAGTGATCCCGAACAAGGACGCGAAGTATTGGAACGTTCCGGACTGGCGATTGTCGAGTCGGATCTGATTGCTGTGGAATTGCCCGATAGCCCTCAGCCAATGTTACGGGTTTGTACGGCCCTTCTGCAGGCGGAGATCAATATTTCACAAGTCTATCCACTTTTAGCGCGTCCAGGCGGAAGCCCCGTGGTAGCCCTGATGGTCGATAATATCGAAATGGCGATAGAAACCTTATCGCTGAAAGGATTTACTACGGTTCACGAAGATGACCTGAAACATTGTGAGTAGTCGGACGGTGTGAATAGTAAAGTGTTGTGAACTGCCAGGGCAGAGTGCATGCGAATAGGCTGAAAGCCTTTTCAAGAATCCCCATCTTCCTGAGTTTCATGAAAGTCCCCCCGTTTTTTGGATAGAACTTTTTGCCATTGGTTCTTTAAAACACTATGCCGATTCAAGTTACTTGCCCCAGTTGTCACACACGATTTACTGTCGGCGATCAACATGCTGGCAAAACGGGTGCCTGTCCGAAATGCAAGGGACCGATTGAAATACCCAAGCCGGGCGACGAAGTGATCATTCATGCCCCAGAGCTTGAGGCTGGGGCTAAGGATGCTAAGGGACGATCTGTCCTTAAACCAATCAAGCGCAAAGAGACCAAATTCAGTGGTGTCCTGACAGCTGCAATTGTCAGTGCAGGAGTTCTAGCACTTGCAATAGCCTGGTTGCTGGGCCGTAGCGAATTGGGGGAATCCCAGATTTACGCTTTAGCGGGCGGCGCTGTTTTACTGGGACCATTATTAGCATATGCAGGTTATACGTTTCTTCGCGATGACGAACTGGGAGTTTATGAAGGGACCAGCGCCCTGGTCCGTTCGCTATCATGTGGACTTGTCTACGCTTTATTGTGGGGCGTTTATATGTACATTGGCTCTCAAGTGTTTGGGGACGAAGCCTATTACGAAACGGGACTCAATGCAGTTCCTGTCTCTTATACACATCTCCGAGCCCACGAGACGGACTCCTA
>CAWWCC010000035.1:0-19307 GCA_963935315.1 uncultured Planctomycetaceae bacterium
GTCGGAATAGGGATCAGAGTATCCTCAATAGCCTTGAAGGCTTCAGAAGTAGCTGTGACTTCTGATGAGAGTGTTACCTCGTCTTGCGTTTCATGCTCCTCTGTGGGTTCAGAGCTTTGGGTTTTGCTTTTATCTGTGCGTTGGACGCCCTCGGGAGCCTCGTGATGCTGTTCGGTTGAGGTATCTTTTTTGGTATCCGATTTCGAAGAATTTTCGCTATTCGTTCTTTTGCTAAGAGGATCTGGCCCGGCTTTTTGAAGCGAAGTCGCTGTATCGGAAGCACGATCCAAATGCTCTTGAAACAAATCTGTCACTGCGGACTGGGGGCGTGTCGACGACGAGACCTGGTGTCCAGATGTTGTACCTTGTAGCAGATTCTCTATGACTGGAGTACTCATAGAATTAAAGTCCCTGTGAGAGAGCTATTGGTTTTCTAATTGTTGTCGTTTTTGCAGCTGTTCGATTTGTCCGTCAATAAAGTTTCTGACAGGATTGCCTGCGAGCATCTGTTTTTGGATCTTGTAGAGCATGTCCAGGTCTTCTTCCCCATCGAGTGTTTTGAGGATATCCGTACTTTTTCGAGATGGCATATCGTTGAGCAATAGGATGACGACATCGGTATGATCTTCTGCAATCATCATCTTCAACAATTCTTTCGTCTGCTTGCGAGGGATAAGCGTCTCCCATTGTTTGCGAACCCCCTGCATTCCAGCTTGCAAGGCTTCGTCACGACGCTTGTTAAGAAATTTTTCGACCTCCTCCCTGAAACTCCGGTAATATTTCATGTCTGCATTAACTTGGCGTCTTAGCTCTAGAAACTCACTCTTTTGCTTATCCAAGTCGTCTGCTTTGGCTTGAAAATGCAAGGCTGCGATTTGTCTTAGCTCTTGTTGTTTGCGGTAGGACTGTTCTTCAGGAGGAACGTCCTGCAAATCAGTTTCGTGCTGTTTTGCAATCTCTTCGGTATCGATGCCATGCAATATCGAAACAATCTGAAACATGCGTTGATCGTCTAGATTGCCGGAGCGGCGCAGGTGGCCATAACCGGCTACCAGCGTGATGACTGTAGCTACAGCCACGTATCCGGTTAATGGAAAAAGAAAACGTACGATCATGCCCATGTGTCTGTTGCCTCTTTTCTACGGGCTGCAATTTCATCAAATTCTTTGATTTCGGAGTTCTGCCTTTTTAGTTTGTTTGCCTCAAGTTGTCGCTTTTCAAGATTATCCAGAATGAGAACTTCTCGATTAGCCTCGGTCACGGCTTGCCTGCGCCGTTGAACTTCGGCTACCAAGAGATCCACTTGAGCTTCCATCGTTGTTTCTTGCGCACGTAGTACGGAGTGATATCGTTGGGTTTCAAGGAGTTGATTGACATTGCTTGCAGAACCTTCAAATGCCTTACGGCGTGTTGTTTGTAAATTACGGAGTTCAATTTTTAGATCAGCCAATTGACGCTGCAGGATGTCTTTTGCCTGTAAAGCTTCGGCTAATTTTCCCCGCATCTCGTCGCGATGGGTAGCGCGGAGTTTACGGAGTGTCGATAGTCGAAAGCGAAATTTGGCCATTAATCTAAGGGTTTATCTGCTGGCTTGCATATTGAGCGTAAACTGACTTGTAATGTATCTCCAAATCACCATTGGGAACGATTCCAGGAAGTATAAATTTAGGATTCAAAATTCTTTTGCATGCATACATCGTTTGTCTGCCTAGGTGGAGTCTTGCGCGGGAGTATTCGCCGCAGCCACTTGTCCTGATAATTGCTGAGTGCATTGCTGGGCCAATTGCAGGAGTTCCTGGCGTATCTCCTCCCTGGAAACCTGCTGGTCAACTTGTTGTTGCAATAGAGCATCGATCGCACCTCGCATAGCAACTGCCACGTCAAGCTCGCGATTGGTACCTGGGCGATAGGCGCCGATCGAAAGGAGATCTTCGTTTTCATGGAGGGCTGCTATGAGTTGACGCAGTAAATGAGCGGCTTGTTTTTCCTCCTCGGAAGAGACATCGTTCATGAGGCGACTAATACTACGTAGCACATCAATGGCTGGATAATGACCACGCTCGGCCAGGCGACGTGATAACCACACATGTCCATCTAAGAGGCCCCGCATGGTATCTGCCACGGGCTCGTTTTCGTCATCCCCTTCAACCAGAACAGAATAAAATGCTGTGATGCTTCCTTCTTCTGTGCGACCTGTGCGCTCCACGAGCTGAGGAAGTTGTGAAAATACCGAAGGGGGAAATCCCCTCGTGGTCGGTGGCTCACCAGCAGAAAGTCCGATTTCTCGTTGCGCTAGAGCAAATCGAGTTACCGAATCCATGACCATCAGCACATCCTTGCCCATGCTACGAAAGTATTCAGCAATGCTTGTAGCAGCAAATGCGGCTTGGACTCTTAAGAGAGCTGGCTCGTTGCTGGTTGCGACGACTATGACACTGCGTGCCAGGCCTGCAGGTCCCAATTCTTTTTGAATGAATTCATTGACTTCACGTCCGCGTTCTCCAACCAGAGCAATAATTGTGACGTCCGCATTGGTATAACGACCCATCATGCCTAGCAGCACACTTTTACCCACCCCCGAGCCAGCAAAAATGCCTAACCTTTGCCCACGACCACAAGTGAGCATGCCATCAATGGCCCGTACGCCTGTTGCCAGGGGCGTGTCAATAGGGGGTCTCTTGGTTGGAGTAAGAGGTTGACTTTGTAATGCCACACGGTCCGAAAGCATGGGTTGCGGTCGTCCATCAATGCAACGTCCTCGAGCATCAACAATTCGTCCCAGCAATCCATCACCAACTCGAAGAGTCCGTGAAGTTCGTACAAGCTTCACAGGACTACCGCGACGGATGCCCTCAAAATTGCTGAGAGGCATCACGATTGTTTGCTTGTCCCGAAAACCGACGACTTCAGCTTCGATGCCGACACCAGATTGACGTTCTATCGACACCAAAGCCCCAACTGGGGCTGGGAAATCAGCGACAGCAGCCGTAAGGCCGACTGTTTGTACAACACTGCCGGTTAAACCGGCAAGTATCGCACTACTCATATGAGTTGGTAGTTCTTGATTCATAATTGTAGACATTGCCAATTGGTTAGCACATTTCCTCTGCCAAACGTGATAGTTGGGTTTCTAGTTGTAGATCGACAGATCCAAATTCAGTTGTCACCAGACAGCCTCCGCGTGAGACGGAATCGTCGGCAATAATTGTGGCGGGAGCAGCTTGACAGAATACAGAGGCGAGTTGCTCTACCTGGTTCCCTATGGTTTCGTAATCTGTAGGGTGGAGGTGTACTGTGATCTCTGCTGCCCCAGCGGATAGTTGCAATGCTTCTTGGACCCATTGAATTGCGATTTCAGGATGCTGGCTCAATTCACGTCGAATAATCTGCGCAGCGATTCCTGTTGCCAGTTGTATGGCTGATTTTTCCCAATGGCGCATCCAGTCGAGTCGTGAGTCTTCGATCTGCTGTACGGCTTTGGCCAGCGCTGGAGTCATGGTTTTCATTTGCTGGACAACTTTTTTGTCAAGAATTGCTTCGACTGCAGCTTCTGCCGTTTGACGGCCAGCTTGCTCAGCTTGTTTACGTATCTTGGTAGCTTCTTGCTTGGCTTGTTGAATAATCTTGGCAGCTTCGCCACGAACATCTCCCAAATAACTCTCCGCTTGGGATTCTATGTTTGACAGATCGTAAGCCACTCCTCGCAAGGATGTGCCCGAGCTGTGCATTTGGGATTCGCGTTTAATTATTGTTGCCATAAAGGATGTAGGGGATTAGTTTTAGATTGGTTGAGGGGTTCTATTTTTCGATGGCTTGAAGTTCGCAGCTCATCCTTGCTATTTCTTGCTGTGCACTGAGCATGTCGCTTAGTGGTGTGGGGCCTAGAGTACGTAACTGGTTGCGAAATTGCTTGGCCTGACGACGCGGCATGCCGTGCAGTATTCGCTTCAGTAGAGTTTCGCTTGCTCCAGCCAAGGCCAGCATTACCGTGCGCCGGTCTGCCTTACCGAAGACGTCTAATAATGTTTGATTGTCTGCGGATTCGATATCTGACATGGGGTTAGCAGATTGGTACTTGTCTTCTGCAGGAGGCGGCTGACTGGGGAGCTGTTTCGGGGACATGACAGGTATGGGCCTGAAGACTTTTTTTGGCTTTCGAAGAGTCGATTGTTGCGGACCTGTAGTATCCACTACCAAACGACCAGCCAGATCGGGTTTTAGCTTCTGAATGCGGGTAAGGATGGTTTGGCGTTGTGTCTGTGGAGAGTTATCGAGGATCCGCTGCACCAAATCTGCACCGTCTGCCATACGTTGTTTTTTTTGCTGCTTCTGATTAAGCCACTCAGCCAATTGTGATTCAACAACACGCAAGGTTTGGGGGTCTGTTTTATCAAGGTCCGAAAGCCGACTTAGTACCTCTGCTTGTAGTTCCAGAGAAAATTCTCCAAGGATGCTGGCAGCACGTAAATGTTCAAAGCGTGAGAGTGCAACGGCAATCGTTTGTGGATGTTCTTTAGCCAACATGTCAGCCACCCAGGCAGGGTCTACATGACTAAGCGGATTCTGTGTGCCGGAAGAAACCTGGGGCTGCGTGTAAGTCCCATCGCGCTCAAAAGAGCTTGGATCCTGAGCTTCTTTTCCCTCAGATTCCAGTCGTGCAATCAGCGACGCATCGAGTTCAACTCCATGAGCTTCATCCCCTCGAGCTTCAATAGGATGGTCGATCGGAGTCGAGGGTACAGGAGTACTGGCAGTAAGTTCTGCTGCCATGTTGCGCCGGAATTCTTTGACAATTTTTTGTTGTTCGTGGGAATCGATTGGTCCTAGTTGGTTCGCGACTTCGAGTACGGTCTGGGCCGTTTTTGTCGGCAAAAGGGCCAGTACACGATCGGCTGATTGCTCGTCGAGACTGGCGACCAGAATTGCGACTTTACGGAGTGGATGTTGGGTATCTTCGGACATTGTTATTTTCCTGTTTGATTAGCCGGCATTGCCTATCCAGGTCCGCAAAATTGCTGCAGCTGCATCAGGATCCTCTTGGACGATTTCGACCAGATCATCTTTAAGATTGGAGCCTTTTTTAAGACGTAATCTTGGGCGCCCATCGTTTTCTGGATTCCTATTTTCGTTAGGAGTCGAATCGCTCGCGCTACTTTCATTTTCATCAAGTGAAAAGGTATGGTTGGCAAGTGAGGCCGTGGGTTCTGCATGTAGAATGGACTTCACCATGGACCGAAGCATCATTAGGCTAACCAGCGCAACGACAGCCATCGTCATGGTATTAAAATACTTGCCAGCCCAGACCAGTATCTGATTTGCCATGGAGGGCTCTGCGATTTCTTGGGGAGCAAGTGAATCAAGGAATTGGACGATCACCTTGGATTGAGAGTCTCTCGCGAGAATTTTAGGCAAGAGAGGTGCTACGACCTCGGTGATTTTTTGATTGATACCCAACTCAATTGAGTTGCGAGCCGTTTCGTCCGGAAAACCCTCTCCCGGATCATTGCCCAGCTTGCGCTCTTTTTCGCGCCAAATATCAATGACATAATTCTCAGGAACTGCAATCGCCACGCGCACATCAGTAGGTACCAGTGCTGCTGATCGTAGCGTTTCATCTTTTTGGCCAATCATGTTTTCTGATTGTTCGATGGTATTTGTATCTTTATCCTTGACAGTAACTTGGGCAGCATTTTCTTCTTTTGCGCCGCTGGGTCCATTGATAACCGGACCTGGGCGACCGCCGTCGACAACTTCGGATGTTTCCTTATCCTGGTTTTCCGAAACGGATCGCAAAACTGCAGGATCACCTTCGGGCGTGACGGTTCGTGTGGTCCGTTCGATAGTGTCATCGAGCTCTGCTGTCACCTGAACCAGTACACCCGGGACGTTGCGCAGAAGATTTTCGACTTTCGTTTTCATCAATTGTTCGAAAGCAATCCGCTGTTGGTAGTACTCGTTGTCAAAGGAGTCTCCTGTGATAGTACCGCTGCTAAACATCGAATCATCACTGAGATTAGTGACGGTTACCTGGTCCATACGGAGTCCGGCAATTGCACTGGCCACAGCCATCTTGATCATTTTTGCCTGACGCGGATCGAGTGCTGCTCCGGGGGTAGGCCGCACATTTACCGAGGCAGTCGCATCACCGGCACGCCCCAGTCCCTTGGGATCTCGTCTATCAAAAATTACCTGGGCTTCTTCAATGCCATCCATAGATCGAATAATCATCGAAAGCTGCTGTTCTCGCGCAGCTTTCAGTCGCTCCTGTTTAGTCACCCTGTCCGTAAAGGGCCCCAAGTCGAGCGCCTGCTCCAATAGACTGTGAAAATTAGGTGGGAGGGCTCCCGCATCTGCAACGGCTGCCAGATACTCGGCCTTCTGGCCCTGGGGTACTTTGATGCGATTGCCTACCCGCTGATAACCTGTTAAGCGCGCCTGGGCGATGGCGGCTTCAGCACGATCGACATCGCGTCCGGGCAGGAATTCGCCATTGAAAAGATACTCGTCCGGACTGGCTGAGTGGTGTTGTACCAAATAGCCCATGCTGACCACGATCACACCCAGTAGTAACAAGGCAGTCACTCTGGCTGCCGGCGTCATCGATTGCATCAATTCTTTGATTTGGCCCAGGGCCTGATTCAAAAAATCCATCCTTGGATCCTTAGGAATAATTGTGTGGCGCCATTTGTCTGGCGCTAGTTGGTGGATTTAAACTTGTTTCAACAAATATTAATTCTTTGCTAAACTCTTATTTCTTTGACTTCTTGATAAACTTGCATCATCTTGTTTCGCATCTGCATCATGAGTCGGAATGTTAGGTCTGCTTTTTGTACGGCTGTGAGCACTTCAGCCGGGTTGACATCTCCACCGGTCATTAAAGTTTCGACAGCTTGATCGGCTTGTTGCTGCATTGAATTCACGTCTTGGATCGAATCGACCAGCAGGTCTTTGAAGGATGTATTGCTTGCCGCTGGCAGCTTTGCTCCAGAGGGCTGTTGCATAGCCATGGTGGAGGCCAAATTCGAGTTTCCGATCGTATTCATGGCGACGTCCTGGGACTGTCGTCAGCGCTGGCCCCCCAACGCTTTTTACGTCAACTCCTGACAACATCTCCTTTGCATAAATGAAGGGGGATAGTATTCGTACTTGTTAGGTTCAGGCCAGGATCTGTAGAGTTCTTTGGCCGAGATCTTTAGTGATTTCGATGACTCCAATATTTGCTTCGTAAGCACGTGTGGCTGAGAGAGCATCAACAAACTCACTGGTCATGTCGATATTGGGATACGCGACATAGCCATTGGTATCCGCATCAGGATGTCCAGGTTCGTATTTCATATCAGGTTGGACGTTGGCGTACTCCACACTGGCCACTTTGACTCCTTGGCCTCCACCTGCTGTCGAAACCTCCGCATTGGTCTGAAAAACGGTATAACGAGGCGTGTAGGCTTCGGGCTGGCCACTTTCGTTGCGTGTGGTTGACATATTGGCCAAATTGGACGAAATCGTGTTGAGTCGTGTGCGTTGGGCAACCAAAGCACTCGTACTCACATCAAATGCGCTAAACATGGTTTATGCTCTCTCTGTAATTGCGGCCCGCAAGAGACGGAATTGTGCCGTCATCAAGCTTAAAGCCAGATTATGTTGAGCCTGGTTTTTACTAAGTTCAGCAACTTGCTTTTCAATGCTGACATCGCTTTTATCGTGAAACAAAATATGTTTCATGGATTCCCGCACTTGATCCATACCGTCATGACCTGTGACGGCTGGCCTGCCAGCCAACTGGGCATTGATGGCGTAAGTAGGAGATTGGGCTGCTTTCTGACGGTACTCAATGGCATCTTTTAACTTGTCTTGAAAAAGTTCAGGTGAGAGATCCCGTGTCTGGTAGCCAGGCGTGTCAATATTGGCAATGTTGCCAGCTAAAACGCCATGACGTGTTTGCGTGAAAGCAACCACTTGCTCCAAAACGGGTACATTGGAAGTATTGATTAGTGATGAAAACATGATTCTCTCGACATTCAGGATCCTATGGCAATTTGCATACCAGCGCGATGCACGGGGTGACCCGACATGCAGAACGGATACTTGTATAGCTAGATTTCCTGGTTTTTGTTCCTTTCGGTCTTTGTCAAACTACGCTGCCTTTCCCACTTTGCCAGTGGCATGATTTGCCAGTTCAAGCGGCAGATTCTGCCGAATATCATTTTGGTTCCCAAAGGATTTTTCTCGTGGAGCATAACCATACGATCGAAGTTTTCCGCTGAGGGTGCGTACGCCAATGCCCAATGCCTTAGCCGTCTTGGCTCGATGCCCGCCAAAATGCTCCAACGTAGCTTCAATCATTTGCCTTTCTACATTTTCCAGACTAGTACCGACGGGTAATTCGGGTGACGTGGATGTTTCTTCAACTTCTTGAGGTTGTTCGAGCCAGGGATGTAACTCGGCTGCAGCAATCGGTTGTCCTTCATTAAGTACACAGGCACGGGTAATGATGTTTTCGAGTTCACGTACATTTCCAGGCCAATGGTATGATGCAAAAAGTTCTCGCGCATCATTTGCAAGTTCACACAAACCGCGTCCTAGGCGCTCGGCAGCTCGTGCCAAAAAGTGATCTGCCAACAACTGAACGTCATCTCCGCGTTGGCGTAGTGGTGGCAATAGGAGTGGCACAACGGCCAGGCGATAGTAAAGGTCTTGCCGAAAATTTCCTGTAGAAACCTCGGCTTGGAGGTCGCGATTGCTACTAGCCAACACGCGTACATTGGCTTGGTGAGAAATACTGCAGCCAACACGTTCAAAGGTACGTTCCTGCAAGACTCGGAGTAACTTGGCCTGAAGTTTGAGATCGATTTCAGTTACTTCGTCTAAAAATATAGTGCCACCTTCTGCGATTTCGAATCGCCCCTGCCGATCATCATCAGCACCGGTAAATGCACCACGGCGGTGCCCAAAAAGTTCACTTTCGGTTAGCTGGGACGAAAGGGCAGGGCAGTTGAGGCTGACCATTTGTTTCTGGGAGCGTTCGCTTAGGCCATGGATAGCTTGGGCAACAAGTTCTTTGCCCGTACCACTTTCACCACATAGGAGTACGGTTTCATTGGTTGGCGCTATCTGGCGAATACGTCCCCGTAGTTGGAGCATTGCTGGGCTGTTGCCAATCATGCCGAAGTCGATATCCGGGGTATCTGGATTTGTATCGATTGTTTTTGACACGTTGGGCGTTCGGAGTTTGCCACGTTCCAAGGCACGGGCAACCAATTTTTCAAGTTGGCTTGCGTCAAAGGGTTTTTCGAGATAATCAAATGCACCATAACGCATTGCCTCAACAGCAGAAGCGATTGTTGCATGGGCAGTCACCATGAGCATTTCAACATGCAATCGCTCGAGATGTATTTGTCGAATAAATTCCAATCCATCCATGCCTGGCATTTGTAAATCAGTGATCACCACATCGAATGCATCTTTCTGAAGACGTGGAAGAGCTTCGACTGCGCTTGCCAGACAAACAACGTTGTACCCGGCTTGGCGCAATACAAAAGCAACAGACTCACGCGCTGCAGCATGATCGTCAACGACTAAGATACGTCCCGATGGATTGCTCTTTTCCAAGTGGGTCATGCGGCAGCTCCCTGAGCGCGTTTGCGAGGTAGTTGGATGGTAAATGCGGCTCCGCCTTCCGGGCAGTTGTTCGCAAACACTCTGCCACCGTGCGCTTCAGCAATTCGATGTACGATAGCCAGCCCTAGGCCTGTGCCACTTGGTTTCGTGGTGTAAAAGGGATCAAAAATACGAGGCAGCTGTTCCTTATTTAAGCCAGGCCCACTGTCTGCGATTTCTAGATCAAAGCCACTTGGACTGTCAAAAGATGTAATGACCAGTTCGCCACCTTCGGCCATTGCATCTAATGCATTGAGCATCAGATTGAGTACTGCTCGGCGTAGCATCTCTCGATCGGCACTCACGTGCGTGCTTGGAGCAACATCCGTAATAATGCGGATTGCCTGAGCATCAAGCTGAGGTCCGATAGATTCGCAAACTTCATCTACGAGATCACGAATGAGGAATGTATGCCATTGCGGTTCGCGATGCGATGTGAAATTTAAGAGATCATTCACGGTAGTATTCAGGGCGTTAAACCCGATCTCCACTTTGGCTAAAATATCCCGACTGCCGGAGTCATCCGAGAGTCGCCGATTAAGTAAACTCATATACAGGTTTACGGGTACTAAACTATTCCGAACTTCATGGGCCACATGACTTGCCATGCGACCCAGGTCGGCAAGACGATTTTTGCGAGCAAGTTCTCGATTTTTTTCTTCCAGTTCATCCGTGAGTCGTTTGACCTCAGCCTGCAGGACTTCGTGGGTTTGTTGGAGACGGACAGTTGCATCATTCCAGGCTGCAAGTATTGTTTGCAGGTCGGTGTCTTGTCCAATCTGTAGAAGATTGCCATGGTCGGTCTCTGGAGATGTTTCTGCGTCGATGCTAGTTGCATTCGATTTCTCAACGAGAAAGGTTGCGCCAGTATTCATGGATTTGTTCAAACTTCTGAATGGAGATCAAGTTGGCTCTTACCGCCGTCAGCAATCCTGGGAGACATTTGCGGTTTTAACTTGCCAGTTTGTAGCCCACCCATTTGCTGTTGGGCTTGATAGGCGCCGCGTGCTGTATTGGATGCCTGAGCTGCTTGTAGTTGCCCTGCAACCTGGTCACGTTTATGGGTCATTTTTTCTTCATTCTCTTGTTCGAGTTGCATGACTTCTTTGAGAAGCTTGCTGCACTCGGCCACTAAAGAAGCACACTTAGCTCGCTCTGCTGGTGATTCCCAGCTACGGCAATCAGGGTCCTCGGCATGGTAGGGACCCAGTGCTTGCTCTATTGCTTGCAGTGATACGATGAGTTGATTTTTAGCGGCTATCAATCTCAACAAAGTGCCCATCTCGCCAGCTGAAATAAGATCAGCTTGCTTATGGCCCAGGTCGCGCAATTGCAAAAGACAGAGATGTCTTTTCGCAATCAAGTCTGCCAGTTTTTGTGTGGTGTGCACTGTCACTTCTGTTTACCAGTCGCTCATTTCGTTGAGTAGTAACTGCCATTGGCTGCGGTTAAAATTTGTAGCAATTTTGAAGTCGGTCTCTTCCGGAAATCGATGCAGTACCAACTTGGCTTGCTCAATCGTTCCTTTTGCCTTGATAGGTTGATTTAACCGCCGCCAGCAATTAGCAATATGAACGAAACTTTCGAGTACAAAAGGTTCGTTGACATAAAGAGTCGATATGTTGGAGTACGACTTTCGAGCCTCTTGGTAGCGTTGGAGTTGAAAGAGAACGGATCCTTGCATCATGTAACAATTCCGCAAGAGCATGCGTTCTAATTCGCTTTGATCACTGTGCCCATGCAAAGAAATGCTACGTTGTACATCGATATAGTTCTGGAGTGCCTCCTCCAGATTTTGATCGCGAAGCTTGCGGTTCTTTTGCCGCTCACTTTCCGTTTTAGCAATGCGTGCGAGTTCTGCCGGTTTTCTTGCAGCGCTGTGATAGGAACGGGCGATAGTATAGCGAGCCATTAATGTTTGATCGGCATTCGGGTAGCGTCTTACGGCCTCATCAAGAGTCTTTATCGCTTCTCGGTATTTGCCTGCGCGGTGATGAAACTCGCCCAATGCAAAGAGAGAATCGCGCCACTCAGGACTTCTTGGTTTAAGAGTGTCTCCTGTGAGATTGGTGACTAAGAGTTGTGAGGCCTTGTCAATATCGCCAAGTTGTGAGTAAGCATGAAAGCATTCAAGCCGTGCTTGATAGACAACGGAGTCGCGAGGGTGCAGCTCCATGCATTCTTCGAGTATGGTCACAGCTTCTTTGATTTTTCCGATTACCAATAGCGATTGTCCCAGACGGAGAAGTCCCATAGATTGATGAAGTTGAACTTCGTGATGCAGGAAATCGTTAAGGACACGAGTTGCGTTCGTAAAGCTTTGCCCTTGGTAGTAATTTTCAGCGGCATGCCATAGATCGTCTGTGAAATCCGGTGTCGCAAAGCGTAGGTAAGCCAAAGATTCGTAAGCGCGTCCTGCAGCCCGAAGATGATACCGTCCCTCTTGGAGTAAATCCGATGTGCTGCCTCGTTGGACATCGGAATATTCTCTCAGTTTGGTGTGACCCCATTTCTCTTGTGTTTGGGCGAGCAATTCAGTGACTTCGATCAAACTAAATACGGGTTGTAATTTGTCAGCGAGTGCAGTTGCTTGTTCGAATTGGCCCGCTTCAATGAACTGAAGGTGGGCTTTTCGCATTTTTTTTCTCAACTCAGACAGGGGGAGTAGCCGGTTGACATAGGTTATGGGTTCTTTTACCGTTTCTAACACCAGATGGTATCCTGCCAGAGCTTGAGCAGCATTGCCTGTGGCTTGCGATAGATTGGCGACTGCCAATGTGGCTGCCAGACTTTCTGATGTATCTCCATGCTGCCGACTAAGACGATCGTAAGTTTCGATCGCAGCTGCCGTATTACCGATAGCTTGGTGGCACATGCCTATCCAGTACATGGCCTGACGAGCCATGTCCCCATTGAGTGGGTCCAGACGCTTCGCTTCGGTGAAGTCTGTAATCGCTTGCTCGATAAGAGCATTTTTTTCGGGAATTTTGTCCGCAGATTTTAGTGCCTGCTTGAGTGCTAATTGTCCGGACACATGTCGAATACGTGCTTCCTGGACCGCAAACTTGTTGGCTTCCTGGAGTTGCTCAGTAGCAGCCTCAAGCTGTCCAAGTTCTCCCAGGATTTCAGCATGCGAAATGATTGCTTGGGCACGATCTGGTCCTGTCAGCTTTTTGTCTGCAAGAAAAATCTGACTATGCTTGAGAGCGGAGGGAAGGTCCGGTTCAGGTAAGGCACGGTAGGCACTTGTTAGCAGGCTATGAATATCGCTTGTAGGTAGGCTTTCTTCTGCTGCGATTGCCAGCAGTTCGGTGATGCCTGGTTCGGGTTGATTGCCACGTACCAGGCTGAGCCCCAGCAAGTATTTGGCTTGTAGCACACGATCTTCTGGTACGCCTAATGCCAATGCTTTGCGCAAGTATCGAGCAGCCATTAGATACATGGCTCTTTGGCGGGCCAAAGACCATTCTGAATCTGCTTGATAAGCCTTGGCGGCACCCAGGACAAAAAGTGCGCCTCCAAAATCTTGTGGCGTTTCAGAGCGTCTCTCTAATTGCCCGATAACATGTTTCGCTTTGTCGTATTCCTTAACATCAAGTGCGTACAATGCCATGCCCAAAGAAACGGGGAACTCTCTTTGTACTGCCATGTGAGCCAGGTAGCTCCAAGTGGCGAACAAAGATCCCAATCCAAGAAACAGCAGCACACCAACCAATGCCATGTGAGCGTGGCTGGCACTCGTCCAATGCAAAATGCGAGGTACAAGACCCTTGGGTGTCGTCTCCTGGACGACATTAGGTGCATTTTCAACAGATTTATTTGATTCTTCTGGCATTCTAGTTGAGTCGGAAGTAATGGTTGCCGATTTAGACTAAGCCGCGGTGCGCATCATTCTCTATTACCTGCATGTGATTGCTTGCAGTAGAGAAAAGCGGTGAGGCTTGTACCGAAATCTGTAGATACCTGTCAATCCATATTGACAGTCAGGTAGAGATAGCTAGCTACTTGAGCTAATGAAATAGCGGGCTAGCTGGGTACAGTCGTTGAGGATGGACAGAAGCTTTCTATAATCCAGGTGTTGACGTCCGAAAGCATGGTCGTGGTGAGTTGGTCGCCTTCTGGATAAAGTCGAAGTGCTAGCGAAAATCCTGCGTAATGCAGTAGGCGCAGATCATCCATCACCTTCTCATTGGAATAATTGTCGGCCTGAGGCGATACAGCAAGCATTAAAGGTAGCTTGCGGGCTTGCTTGATGTTTCGCATTGGGCAGCCACCCCGTGGTACGGGGCCACCCAGTGATATGGCGCCTGCAAATAATTCTGGATTTTCCATCCCTATGCGGTGAGCCATCGTTCCTCCCGCAGCGTGACCGGCGATGTAGATGCGTTCTGGATGCACATGATATCGATCTTTTGCCAGGTGGATGCAGTCTCTAACGCGCTCATTGGCTTCGGCGAGATCGCTCGAGGATTGCCCCCATGTGAATGCACCGGGAACTGTTTTGCTGTCGAGCGTTCCACGGGGGGCGACAGCAACATAGTTGCGCGTACTAACCAATGGCATCGCTTGATGGAGCTCCTCTTCATTACTGTTGGCACAATGTATCCATACGATTAATGGATAGGCATAGCCATCCTCATAATGCATCGGTGCAAAAAACGCGTGTGCAGCCGTCGCCAAATGGTGAGGCGCCGTTTTTGCATGTTTGCGATTGCCCATCCAATCGAAATCTCTGTGGGGAGCGAGGAGATGGGATTGTGAGGACTCTTGAAGAAGTGGAGATCGGTTCATGGTCTTCGGTTCGTTATCTACTGTGGGGAAGATGAATTGCAATGGTCCACGCGACGAGCCAATCGAAAAGGCACGACTTCCAGCGGTTTGTAAACGAGGGGGCATTGAAAGTCAACGCCATAGGCCATGGTGGGGCCAAATGTGGAACTGCTAGCACTTTTCGGTCTTAAAGACCATCGAAAAAAACAAAAGTTGACTTGCAATTTTCTGAGATTCGTGCATTTGAAATCACACCAGGCTAGCCATCGTAGCAATCAATTCCGTGACAGCATCGATGCTTTTCTGAAAGGCAACTTTTTCATCGTCCGTTAATGATAGTTCTACAATGCGTTCAACGCCCGCCGAACCCAGTACGACGGGAACGCCCACATAATAGCCACCTACTTCGTACTCTTTATCACAATAAGCAGCACATGGAATGAGTCGTTTCTTGTCACGAATAATGGCTTCGACCATTTGTGTAGTGGCTGCTGCGGGTGCGTAGTAAGCACTGCCGGTTTTTAACAATCCAACGATTTCGGCACCACCCTTGCGTGTACGATCGACGATTTCTTCAAGCCGATCGGGTTTGATGAGTTGCTGGACGGGAATACCACCGACTGAGGTGCAGCTGGGGATTGGCACCATGGTGTCGCCGTGGCCACCCATCAGCAGTGCAGATATATCTTCTACACTGACATTCAACTCCTGAGCCAAAAAAGTACGATAGCGAGCCGTATCGAGGACACCTGCCTGACCAATCACGCGTTGCGTTGGGAAGCCAGTAACCTGTTGGGCTCTTTGCACCATTGCGTCTAATGGATTGCTAACAACAATCACCACAGCGTGGTCACTAGTTTTCTTGATTTGCTCGCACACACTGCCCATGATCTTGGCGTTGGTAGCCAATAAATCATCACGGCTCATGCCCGGTTTTCGCGGAATACCGGCAGTGATAACCACAACATCACTGCCGGCTGTTGCCTCGTAGCTGGTGGTGCCTGTGATCTGGGAATCAAAGCCCATTACAGGGGAGGCTTGCAATAAATCGAGCGCCTTCCCCTTGGGCATGTCTTCTGTAGCGGGAATGTCGACCAGTACAATATCGCCTAATTCAGCGGCTGCACACCAATGGGCAGTCGTTGCTCCTACATTTCCGGCTCCAATAATACTGATTTTGGCACGACGCATAGCAAGTATTCCTATCTAACACAAAAACAAAAAGGGGAAGACGGTGACGTGAAGCACACAATCAATTGATTCCAGCACGGATTGGGAACCACCCATACCACCACCGTTTGCCCATGGTGCGAATTACCCGTCGCGCATTGTCCCCCGTGGTGTCGGGGTTGCAGTGTCAGGGGTTCCAGTGTCAGGGGTTCCAGCGGATTGCTGGCATCAATAAAGAGTAGAGTATTGTGCGATCTGCCCGGTTACGCAAGAGTCCCCCAGGAACTTTGGAATACTTCGGGCAGCTTGTCTTAGCGACTCAGTGTTTTTGGATTGCCAATCCAGGCAAATCGTGACAATGCGGTTTCCATTCCTTGAGCAAGATCTCCAGCCGAGCAGAGGCCCACAAGTCGGTGGAGGAGATGACCATCACTTGAGAGGAATAAGATAGTTGGATAGCCGTTGACATTATATTGGTGGCAGACCTGAGGCTCGTGATCTGCGTCGACGAATATACAAATAAAGTTTTCTGCCAAATTTGCTACCTTGTCGTTCCTCAAAGTCGTATTTGCCATCACCTGGCAATAGGAGCACAAATCAGTGGTGAAAAAGAGCAAGCACGGCCGACGATGCTGGGTTGCCTGTCTGAAGCCGGCAGTTGCATCTGCGAAAAAGTGTAGCCTGCCATGAAGCGAGGCAAGCTCCTGGTTCGAACTGCCGGGTCTTGCAGAGTGATGGGGCGCAGTGTCGGCACAACCAATAGCACAGCTGATGAGGGCACCACCCAGTAAGTGTCGAACTTCAGTCATTGCTAGCGCTGCTTTCATCGTTTGAGATTCTGCTATTAGGCTTATCGCCTGGGTTGTGGCTGGACTTTGACCTATTCTCCGGTAGAGATGGAGTTGCTGGTTGCCCGGATGCGGGCTAGCCCGAAAAAGACATAGGCTGCCGCGGAAGAATAGGTGTGAATCCAGGTTGGACCTGCTCGTGACGAAACGGACTGGACATTGTTGTCAGGCTTTTCTAGTATCCGCCCCACTTTTCTACCCCTTATCTTGAGTGCTTGCAAATCCATCGAGTTCGATTGGCAATGAGAAATCGTTTGCACAATTGGTTGGGTTGAGGCCTCGAATGAATTTGTACGGAAGGCCAAAGATGGCTACAGAGAGTATGAGTGCGCCGAGCTTGCTCCATCGTGCTCAGGACCTCATTTTGCCAGTAGCGATAATTGCCAGTGTGCTGGTGATTCTAGTACCCTTGCCGCCATCGCTCATGGATGTGTTGCTGGCCGGAAATATCACGGTTGCCGTCATTGTTTTGCTCACAACCATTTACGTGCGCTCACCACTTGAGTTCAGTATTTTTCCTTCACTCTTATTAGCCACCACACTGGCAAGACTCGTTCTCAATGTTGCGACCACCCGGTTGATTCTCACTCGTGCTGCAACAGATGGACATGCTGCTGCAGGTGGCGTTATCACAGCTTTTGCAGATTTTGTAGCAGGAGACGGCAAAATCGTTGTCGGACTCATTATCTTTATCATTATTGTTGTCATTCAATTTGTAGTGATAACAAAAGGTGCAACCCGGATCAGTGAAGTTGCGGCTCGATTTGCCCTGGATGGAATGCCGGGCAAGCAAATGGCGATCGATGCCGATTTAAATGCTGGCATCATCGACGAACATGAAGCTCAAAGTCGTCGGGAAGAAATCACCCAGCAGGCCGATTTTTATGGGGCTATGGATGGTGCCAGTAAATTTGTACGTGGAGACGCAATCGCCGGCATTGTGATTACGGTAATTAATGTTGTGGGGGGACTCATCATTGGTATGGCCGAGCATGGTATGCCTTTATTGGATGCTGGGTCGCTCTTCACCCAACTGACCATTGGTGATGGACTGGTCAGTCAGGTCCCAGCTTTTCTGATTTCCCTGGCAGCGGGTTTGCTTGTCACACGAAGCACACAAAAGTCGAATCTGCCTCAACAATTCATTGCCCAACTCTTTTCGCGCCCTCAAGCGATGGGGGTGGCGGGAGCGTTCCTGGCGATCTTGGTGGCCACCGATCTGCCGCGCACTCCGCTCATGTTATTGTGTGCTGCTTGTCTGGGCATGTCACGGATCCTGACAAATAAGGAAGCACAAAAACTTGTCGATGAGGAGGCTGCCCAAACCCAGCAGCAACCTGTCGAGGAAGAACGCATTGAAGATTATCTTGCAGTCGATCCCATGGAGGTGGAGGTGGGAGTGGGTCTGATAAGGTTGGCAGATCCTAAACGTGGTGGTGATTTACTGGAACGCGTTCAGAGAATTCGACAAAGTGTTGCCAGTGAAATTGGAATCATCATGCCTAAGGTCCGTATACGCGACAACATGCGGCTTGAGCCTAACCAATACCGAATAAAAATAGCCGATATGCCAATTGCCCAAGATGAACTAGAGCCAGGTCAGCTGCTGGCCATGGATTCGGGAATGACCACAGGTCAGGTGGACGGTATTGCTACCAAAGACCCAGCCTTTGGTACGGATGCACGCTGGATCCAACCGGGTTTGCAAGAGCACGCCGAAATACTTGGCTACACGGTCGTCGAACCAGGCGCGGTGTTGGCAACCCATCTTACCGAAATATGTCGACGGCATGCAGACGAAGTGCTCACGCGAGATGCGACAAAACATCTTATCGATGAACTCAAGAATACGCAGCCAGCCGTTGTAGATGAACTCATTCCTAACACCATGTCGATTGCTGAGGTACAAGGGGTCTTGCAGTTGTTGCTCCGTGAGCAGGTCTCGGTCAAACAATTGGCACTCGTACTTGAAACCCTGGGTGACTACGCTGCCCGGACGAAGGATCCTGTTCTGCTTACCGAGTATGTCCGGCATCGCCTCGCTCGACAGATTTGTACACGCTATCGCGATCGAGACAATCAACTACGCGTGGTAGCCATTGACCCCGCTCTTGAAGATCGTATTCGTGCTGGTTTTGAGCACAACGAAAGGGGCTTGTTTGTTCGCATGTCGCCCCAAGCAGTCGAAGCAACGTGCAATGCCATAGCAAGCGAATTGACAAAACTTACAACCGCGAATCACACTCCCATTATTCTCGTAAGTCCGCAAATTCGGGCTGCTGTTAAACAAATCACTGAGAATCACCTGCCAAATCTGGTCGTTCTCAGTTTCAATGAAATTACCAGAGACACACAAATTGTTACCGTGGGGCTAGCTGCCGATAGTTGATGGCAACTTTTCGGATGATGGACTTGTAACTAACAACTCGCAACTCCAAACGCATAAAAAATGGAAATCAAAACTTTTCGCGCTAAAACAATGCAACAGGCTCTCGACCTCGTCCGGCGTGAGATGGGAATGGAAGCCACAGTTTTGCACACACGTGAACTCAATCGAGGACTACTACTCCGTTTCTTGCGAGGTAAAGAATACGAGATAGCCGCTTCGCCAGGAACGCGGTCAGTATCTCGAGATAGACGTGTGTCACAGGATGAGCCTGTTGTTGCCTACGAGCCCCCGAGGCCAACGCAGGATCCGTATTCCTTAGAAACAGATTGCAGTGCAAAGTTTCGTGATGATTTTCAGGATCATGCTGTGGACCAGCATGATTTGAATTCTCTGGCGGTGCAATTGCAGGAACGCACCTCTCTTCAACCGCAACCACATTTGTCCGAAAATCTATTTCAGGTCTACACCGATAT
>CAWWCC010000036.1:0-19019 GCA_963935315.1 uncultured Planctomycetaceae bacterium
TAGGAGTCCGTCTCGTGGGCTCGGAGATGTGTATAAGAGACAGAGTTTAGGCACAATAGCTTTGTTAAAGCAATCGTATTGCTCTTCAACGAGTTCACTGGTTCGTTGCGAGATCTTCAATAATTGGGAGTGGGCTCTGTACTCATCTGCTGCAATATCCTGCGCAGCAACTCCGCCAAAAGCTTGTTCGCGCAATCCGGCAACACGAACCATAAAGAACTCATCCAGGTTGGAACTGAATATAGAAAGAAATTTAACGCGTTCCAAAAGTGGGTTGGAGGGGTCCTGGGCTTCTTCTAACACCCGCGCATTAAACTCCAGCCAACTCAATTCACGATTTATGAAATGCTCTGGCAGGAATTGGGTGGAAGAATTCATGGCGAGATGAGATTGAGATAAAGGAGCGTATGAAATATCCGGGCTTATTCAATTATACCTTATAGGAGTTCGAAATAGGTGCTTTCTGGCCCCGTGAACTCCCAGTTTACAAAAAGTAAGAAGGCATACGGGTACAATTGGAATAGGCAGCGGAGCGCTGAATAGAATTGAAGCCGGTTCTAGAAACTGCCGTCCTAAGGTGTTTGGACCAGATCACAATATTTAGAGTTCTTAGAAACTTATGCTATCAACGCATCAAAAATGCGTACTTCCGACCAGTTCGAACTTTGTTCGGCTAGAAACTGCTGGTGCCGCTCCGATACTTGATAGCGATCATGGTCTGATTCGCAGTTAAAAACCAAGTGGACTGCCACATCATGATTCGTGTCATTGACAGGTCTATCGTAGTCGGTGGCACGCAGGCCAACGCTAAAGTGGGCTAACCCAGGGTGATCACGAAGGTACTTTTTGCAAGCGTCCACAAAGGACGCATGAGCGGCCGGATCGCGATTTTTGAGTGTAAAAAAAACTATATGGGCCAGGCCGGGAGAATTGTTGTCGGTCATTGTATATTAGTGCTCCTGAAGAGATTTGATTTCAATTCACTTGTTTTCTCTTTTATGAGATGAAATGAAATTGGCGTGTTTTAAAACGGGTACTAGATTGGCTTACTGTGCGACGTGGCAGCTTCGACAGCACTAGGATTCCCTGTGTCCCTGTTGTTGCTTGAATCCTTCTTGCTATCGATGTTTGGGTTCACGTTTACAGAGGCGCCAATAAGTTTTTCGATATCGTCATAATCGAGTACTTCGTGTTTCAAAAGCGCATTTGCCATGGTGTCCAGTTGATCGCGATGCTCCGTAAGAACTTGGGAGGCTCGGTCCTCGGCGGATCGCAGTATTTTAACGATCTCTTCGTCGATAGCCTGAGCTGTCTTCTCACTAAAAATGCGATGCTCATGAGCCATTTCGCGGCCCAAAAAAGGCTGGTCTTCCTGATTGCTGAAGGCGACTGGACCTATTCGTTCGCTCATCCCCCAACGTGAGACCATGCGACGAGTTAGATTGGTTGCACTTTTTAGATCGCTTTCAGCTCCCGCGCTGTACTCGTCGAATCGCATTTTTTCGGCTGTGCGACCACCTAAGGTCATTGCCAATTGCGCCAGCATTTCACGCTGTCCCATATTGTGTCGATCTTCCTCTGGAATTATCTGTGTGACTCCCAGGGCCCGACCGCGGGGCACAATGGTTACTTTGTGGACACGGTCACAACCGGGGATGAGCCAGGCCAGGAGTGCATGTCCTGCTTCATGGTAGGCACAAACGAGTTTTTCGTGTTCTGAGAGCACCTCTTCTCTTTTGGCTCCCATGAGTATTTTGTCACGTGCGTGTTCAAAGTCATCCATATCTACTTTGTCTTTGTCGTGACGCGTTGCCCATAGGGCAGCCTCGTTAACGAGATTTCGAATGTCTGCTCCGGTCAGGCCAACTGTTGCTTGAGCCAAGCGTTCAAATTTGACTTCCTCGGTAATTGGTACATTGCGACTGTGCAGTTCGAATAGCTCCCTGCGTCCATCGATGGAAGGGCGGTCTACGGTGATGTGACGATCAAAACGCCCCGGGCGAAGCAAGGCCGGATCAAGAACGTCTGGTCGATTGGTAGCAGCCAGAACAATGACTGTAGAGCCTGGACTGAATCCATCCATCTCACTCAGGATTTGATTCAGGGTTTGTTCTCTTTCATCATGTCCACCCCCCAGACCTGCGCCTCGCTGGCGTCCCACGGCGTCAATTTCGTCGATAAATAGAATGGAGGGTGAATTGTCTTGAGCCGTTTTGAACATGTCACGCACTCGTCCAGCACCAACTCCAACAAAAAGCTGTATGAATTCCGAGCCATTGATTGAGAAAAAAGGAACACCCGCTTCTCCTGCGACCGCACGTGCTAGTAGAGTTTTTCCGGTTCCAGGGGGGCCCATGAGTAGTGCCCCTTTGGGAACTTGTGCGCCTAGCCGTTGGAACTTTTCAGGATCCTTTAGAAATAAGACAAGTTCCTGTAAGTCCTTTTTGACGCCGCCTAAGCCGGCAACATCATCAAAAGTGACTGTTTGTGATTCAGGATCGTAAAGACGTGCCGGACTTTTTGTAACTCCTCCCATCATGCCACCACCAAGCATCGAATCACGGGTTCGACGGATCATGGACCAACCCAGGAAAAACAACAAAAACAATCCAATCATCGAGACAATCATGAAAAGATTGTCGTAGTTGGCCTGAGGCTCTACACGAATTTCCACTTTTTTAGCTTGCAGCTCTTCCAACCATGATTCACCAACTTGGGGTGGCAAAATACACTGAAATCGAGTGGTCGGTTTATTGCTCTTCGACGTAGTATCTACTTTGGTCTTATCCTCTTCGGTGGGGACGATTGCTTTGCGATAGGTCCCCGTAATCATGGAACCCTGGATGGAGACATGGGCAATGTTGTTTTCAGCCAATTGTTCCAGAAATTGACTGTAAGGGATGACCGTTGGAGCTGTCCAAGAGCTTACTAAGAATAAAACTATAAGAGAGCCAAACAGCAAGAATACAACCCAATGGATAGGTTTGCGTTTCGGCGCTTGATTCGGATCATTTTCAACTGAAGGTGGCTTGTTCGACATGTTTAAACGCCAAAGAGTATTGTCAACGAGTTTGGAACTACCGAACGAGTATTCAGCGACTAGAACACTTCGACTGCCACTTTCCCAAGGCCGAGTTGTCTATTTATTTCGCACAGCTAAGAAGCGAACGCAGCAACTACAGCAGTTTTGGCAGGTAAAGAAGGCTAAGCTTGTTATTGTTTCTTGTTTTCATCATAGCGATTGATTTTGCCAACTATATTTCCATCTTCATATTCGGCTTCTACGCTTTTCTCTCCATCCTCATTCCAATAAATAGCTTTGCCTGATCTTTTTCCATTTTTAAATTGCATGAAACCCTTCTTGTTGCCATTCTCGTAATACATGATCCGATCACCATCGATCTTGCCATCCTTGTACGTAATCTCCATTCGTATTTGTTTCCCATCGCGATAGTAAATTTTCCAGGTACCATCTCGTTTAGCCTCTTTATAACTCTTCGATGCCATGAGAGTCCCATCATCGAGGAATACATCCCATTGTCCATGGGGCTTGCTTCCTTTGTAGGTGACAGTCTTGCAAACCTGGCCATTTGGATGCCAATAGGTCCAAGGACCCTCGTGAACTCCTTGGCTAAACGTGCCTTCCGTAAATTTCTGACCATTGCGGTAATACTCGATGTATTCTCCCACGTTCATGTAGGAATCATCTGAAAGTTTAGCAACCATCCTGACGAGGCGCACTGAGCCATCTTCATATTTTTCTTCTATCTTTTGACGCCCACTTTCTATGGGTGTGGGGGCAGGCTCGGGCACTTCAAGATAGATGCGACCCTCTTCTGGGATTGGAGCCGCTGAGCATTCAGCTGTCCAAAGAAAGCCAAACAATAGGATTGTCAGAGAAAAGGATTTCATGGCCATATTTTTCATTGTGAAGTATCTCGCTATTTAGAAAAACGTTTGATCCTAGGAACAGGATTCCATTCCCAGAATGTCCAGTATCGCACAGACTGGGCAACTCACCAACCGCCTGCCGGAGATTCGCTCGATGCTGGCTGGGACTCCTGCTGGATTTGGGACCAGTCGTATAGAATAGCAGGGTTATTTGGTGTTCTACCCAACTTTTATACTATTTAGGTGTTCCAACCAGGTGGCAAACAGGCTCCTTTTTCGACGGTAAGAATTCCGTCTCGGATGAGGCAAAAAGGACCTAATGCACCCTCCTCAATCTGATTCTGATTGATAATTCTTGCTTCAGGTCCAATGCGGCAATTCTTATCGACGATAGCGCCATCTATGATCGTACCATCTCCCACACCTACTGGCATGAGGTTCTTTCCAGAGGCGTTCCGGTCGGCAGGCGATTCGTAAAAGTCGGCACCCATAATGATTGAGTTGCGAATTGTTACATTTCGTCCAATTTGACATCGCAACCCGATCACGCTGTTTTCTACATTTGAACCAGGCTCAATGATACATCCGTCCGCTACCAGGCTGCCTTTGACAGTCGAACCGTCAATTCTTGTGGGAGGTAAGAATCGTGGGCGCGAGTAGATTGGTAAATCAGAGGTAACCAACTGAAATGGAGCTTGGGGTTGTGCCATCTGCAGATTCGCTTCAAAAAATGAACCAATCGTGCCAATGTCTTCCCAGTACCCGTCAAACAAATGTGTTTGTACATGTTTATTGTTGATCGCAGATGGAAAAACTTCCTTGCCAAAGTCACGGTACCCTTTTTCTTCAAGGACATTGGCTAAAACTTTTCGATTGAACAGATAGATGCCCATACTGGCCAGGCAGCTTCGGCCACTGCTCTCAATACCATGCTTGTCGATCCAAGAGGGGTCCATACGAACATTTCTTAGTTCGTCATCCGACGTAGGTTTCTCAAGAAAACCAGTCACACGTCCGGAGTCATCGACTTTCATGATTCCTAGTGATTGAGCTTCGTGGTCATGGACCGGTTTGGCTGCGATCGTAATATCAGCGCCAGACTCTTGATGATTTTTCAGCATGGCTCGGAAGTCCATGCGGTACAGCTGATCTCCCGATAAGATGACGACATAATCGATTCCCGGCTGCGTTAAATATCGAAGATTCTTACGAACTGCGTCGGCGGTCCCCTGGTACCAGTCCGTTTCTTCAGCAATGGTTTGCTGGGCGGCAAGAATCTCTACAAATCCACCACTGAAATTGTCAAAGCGATAGGTGCCACGAATGTGGCGGTGCAAGCTTACTGAAAGAAATTGGGTAAGAACATAGATGCGGTTCAACCCACTGTTAATGCAGTTTGAAAGAGGGATGTCAATCAATCGATACTTACCTGCCAGAGGTACCGCCGGCTTCGACCGATATTTAGTCAGTGGCATCAAGCGAGTCCCTTGCCCTCCGCCGAGGACAACTGCAACTGTGTTTTTCATGGCGATTTCCAGTGTTTTTTGATCTGCAATTGAAGGTCCAATCGGTTCGAGTGATGCTGTTACAAAAGCTAAAAAGTCCCTTTCCTAAAATAACGGGGGAGGCAGGACTTGGGAGAGACTCTCAATCCACTTCGTGCAGATAATATAAGTGTTCGATCGTGGCCCTTACCCTTTTACCACAAAGTTCAATAAGCGCCCTGGGACTATTATGGTCTTAACAATTTTTTTATCTGCAAGCAGCTCGATAACACGCGTATTTTCTCGTGCCAATTGTTCGATTTGAGGCTGATCCGCATCGGCTGGCACCGTAATTTTGCAGCGTACTTTTCCGTTGATTTGCACGGGAATTTCTACTTCGTTTTCTACAATTTTTGCTTCGTCAAAAATGGGCCAGGGTTCGTAAGCGAGCAACTCTTGGTGACCCAGGGCCTGCCATAATTCTTCCCCAATATGTGGGGCAAATGGAGATAGCAATTGCACGATCGCCTTCATTGCCACACGAGGTCTTTGGCTTTGCTTGGTAAAAAAGTTGGTAAATTCCATCATGCGTGCAATGGCTGTATTGAAAGATAGTTTGGCGATGTCCTCTGTGACCGCTTTGATCGTTTTATGCAAGACACGGTTTTGTTCGTCGGTTGGATCATCATCACATACGGCGGCGTTGAGAGTGACCTCTTCAGCGTTTTCATCGAGAATCATCCGCCAGACCCGGTTTAAGAAGCTGAAGACACCATTTACGCCTTCCATGTTCCATGGTTTGGTCGCTTCCAACGGACCCATGAACATTTCATAAAGTCTTAGTGAGTCCGCACCGTATTCTTTGACCACATCATCCGGATTGATGACATTACCACGACTTTTGGACATTTTTTCGTTGTTTCCGCCTAGTATCATTCCCTGGTTGATCAGTTTATGAAATGGCTCAGGCGTGCTGACCACACCACGATCGTAAAGTACCTTGTGCCAGAAACGAGCGTAGAGCAAATGCAACACAGCATGTTCTGCACCACCCACATAAAGATCGATAGGCATCCAGGCCTTTTCGAGTTCTGGATCAACCAAACAGGTACTGTTTTTTGGATCGATAAACCGCAAGTAGTACCAGCAGGAGCCGGCCCATTGGGGCATGGTATTAGTTTCGCGTTTGTATTTCACTCCGTCGATTACCGGGTAGAGCCATTCGTTGGGTGCCTTATCGAGAGGGGGCTCAGGCCGGCCGTGGGGTTTAAAGTCATCGAGGTGCGGCAAGTCGATAGGTAAGTCAGAAGCTTGAACCGTGCGCACACGTCCAGTTTTGTTGCCATCTTTGTCAAGTTCGTGCAAGACTGGAAAGGGTTCGCCCCAAAAGCGTTGTCGGCTAAATAGCCAATCTCGGAGCTTGTAATTTACGGCTTGTCGGCCAACGCCCCGATCGGCAAGCCAGTTCGTGATATCTTCTTTGAATTGTTGGGTCGACAGATTATCAAACTGTCCAGAATTCGCAGCCACACCAAGCCCAGTGTAGACTTGTTCTCCATCTAGAATCTGCATGCGCTCTGCTGGCGTAACCTGGTCCCCCGGATCAACAACGGCCTTGATCGGGATATCAAATTGCTTTGCAAATTCAAAGTCGCGTTCGTCATGGGCCGGTACGGCCATGATGGCTCCTGTGCCGTAGCTGATCAATACGTAGTCGGCGATCCAAATGGGTATTGGTTCATTGTTCACCGGGTTGATGGCGTAGCTGCCTGTGAACACGCCTGTCTTGTCTTTCGAAAGTTCGGTGCGATCCAGATCGCTTTTGGCAGCGGCCTGTTCGCAATAGGCTTTAACACGTTTGGAGTTTTTGGAGGCCGTGAGACGATCGACATACGGATGCTCTGGGGCAATTACCATGTAGGTAGCACCGAACAAAGTGTCAGGTCGCGTGGTGTAGATGCGCAGTACATCCGGGTCCGGTTTGCGAGGGAATATCCCGGATTGCGTTTCGGCCTGATTGCTCCCTCCTTCCTCCAGAGCACTTCCCGCAATTTTAAAATCCACTTCGGCACCATTGCTCCGTCCAATCCAGTTGCGTTGGAGGGCTTTGACACCTTCGGGCCAGTCAAGTTTATCGAGATCTTCTTCCAATCGGCTGGCGTAATCCGTGATGCGTAACATCCACTGCCGCAGCGGCCGACGTTCCACCGGGTGACTACCTCGTTCGCTTAACCCATCGATGACTTCTTCGTTGGCCAATACGGTGCCGAGTGCAGGACACCAGTTGACTGGCGCTTCGCTTTGATATGCCAGGCGGTGATCGTCTTGATATTCACGAATGGCATCGTCACCTGCGCTGGCGACTTCGTCTGGAATCGGCAACTCATGAATGGGTCGACCTTTTTGCTCCGTGGGGTCAAACCAGGTGTCAAAAAGTTGCAAAAAGATCCACTGGGTCCAGCGGAAATATTCGACGTCCGTGGTGGCCAACTCTCGTGACCAATCGTAGCTGAACCCCAGCATCTTGAGCTGACGCCGGAAGGTATCGATATTCTGTTCAGTTTGCACACGTGGGTGTTCGCCCGTCTTAATCGCATGTTCCTCAGCTGGCAGGCCAAAAGAGTCGAACCCCATCGGGTGCAATACGGTCTGACCTTGCATGCGCCCAGCGCGGCAGACGATATCTGTGGCCGTATAGCCCTCAGGATGGCCCACATGCAGCCCATCTCCGCTAGGATAAGGAAACATGTCCAGAGCATAGATCTTTTTACCTTCGGGTAGCCTGGGGGTAGCAAAAGTCTGCTGCTCTTCCCAAAAAGTTTGCCATTTTGGCTCAATTACTGCAGGGTTGTAGCGGGGCATGGGGGATTGTGGGATTCTTAATTGAGTTGGTGGATAGCGGTTTGCAAGGGAGTCCAAAGTGCGATTCTACTCACCCAGGCAGGTGGCGCAAACCGACCTCCCCGTTGACTTTGCTCCATTTTGCTAAGTACGATAGCGGGTTCCCCTGGATTTCGCCTTTCACTCTCCCAGCTTTGCACTTTGCCGATATGTCTGCTATGGAAAAAACAAAAGTTGCCATCATAGGCCTCGGAACAGTCGGTTCGGGTGTGGCCCGTTTGCTGCTCGATTTTGGTGATCGTACGGCACGTCACGCTGGTCGCACATTGTGGTTGGAAAAAGCTGTCGTACGCGATCTGGAGCGGGCACGCGATTGTGACCTGCCTGACGGGATACTGACCGACAAGATTGAAGAGGTTATCGACAACCCTGAAATCAAAGTCGTCGCTCAGCTCATCGGCGGTTTGGAGCCAGCAAAGTCGATTATGCTCAAGCTGCTTGAGAGTGGCAAAGATGTGGTAACTGCCAATAAGGCACTCTTGGCGGAGCATGGTCCAGAAATATTTGATCGGGCCCGAGAGTTGGGCCGGTGCGTGGCTTTCGAAGCGTCGGTTGCCGGTGGGATACCAATTATCGCTAATATTGGTCAATGCTTATCGGCCAACCAACTTCTTTCTTTGCATGGCATTTTAAACGGAACCAGCAATTTTATTCTTAGCAAAATGCATGAAGAAGGCTTGGATTACTCCGATGTCGTAGCGGAGGCACAGCGGTTGGGTTACGCAGAAGCCGATCCGGCAATGGATGTTGACGGAACCGATGCTGCACAAAAACTTGCCATTCTGGCTCATCTTGGGTTTGGCGCGCGTGTGCATTGGAGCGACATTCCTCGCACTGGGATTGATACGCTCAATATTGCGGATGTGCGTTATGCGCATGAGATGGGTTATAAGATCAAGTTATTGGCTGTTGCCCAACTCGTAGACGAAGGCATCGAGCTGCATGTTTCGCCGACTTTGGTACGCATCGGACGACCACTGGCTGAAGTGGGTGGCCCTTTTAATGCTATTCGTGTTGTAGGCGATGCTGTTGGACCATTGCTGTTTTATGGTCCTGGTGCCGGACAAATGCCGACTGCATCCGCTGTAGCAGCCGACATGATTGATGTCGCTGTGGGACGCTCGCCAATTACTTTCCGCACTTTAGAACTTTGGTCCAATCGTGCAGCCCGTGTCGCTGCTGCCGACTATGCCAACGCTCGTGGGCGTTTCTATTTTCGTTTGACGGTAGATGACAGCCCAGGTGTGCTAGCCGAAGTCACACACGCTTTGGGCGAACAGGATGTTTCTATTGCCTCGGTTTTGCAGCATGAGCTAAACGCAGACAGTGAGTCGATCCCCTTGGTCATCATGACGCACGAAACGACCGAAGGCGCAGCCAGTCGAGCCTGTGAGATAATGAGTCGGCTCGATAGTGTCAAAGAAGAACCGGTGAAAATGTGGGTGCGGGACTGAGAATGAAATACGCCATCATCATCCCCGACGGTGCCGCTGACGAGCCTCAAGAGGGGCTTGACGGACGTACCCCCCTTGAGGCTGCGGACACGCCAGCTATGGATTCTCTAGCGGCAGCTGGGGTTGTGGCACGAGCCTGCCACACACCCAAGTCACTGCCTGCTGGATCTGAAGTTGGCAACATGAGCTTATTGGGCTACGACCCACTTACCAATTTTACAGGGCGTGCACCCATTGAAGCAGCGGCACAAGGGATTGAGCTTGGAGACGAAGATTGGGCCATTCGTTGCAATCTGGTGACCGTTATTGACCAGGAAATGCGCAATTTTACGGCGGATCATATTTCGACTGCCGAAGCAACTGAGCTGCTGGCTGTCGCTCAAGAAGAATTGGGCAGCAACGCTTTAAAATTTGTACCTGGTGTGAGTTATCGCAATCTACTGATTTGGAATGCGGCTGAGCAGCCGGCTCCCTTTACCATGGACATGCGGGCCTCTCCGCCCCATGACCTTACGGACAAATCCGTGCTTGATAGTTTTCCGCGTGGACCAGGGAGCGATGTGCTCAATAATCTTATGGCTGCAACCAGCAAACTTTTTGCGGATCACCCCGTCAATAAAAAGCGGATTGCTGATGGCAAACTGCCAGCAACCAATGTTTGGCTCTGGGGTATCGGGCGTGCGCCAAAGCTTCGTCCCTTTGCCGAAGTGTATGGACCGCAAGGGGCGATGATCACGGCAGTCGATTTGCTTCGTGGATTGGCATCGCTTGTAGGTTGGCAGCGGATCGAAGTCCCGGGTGCCACAGGCTATACGGATACCGATTATGCCGCTAAAGGACGCTATGCGATCGATGCCCTGGAGGAGGTGGATTTGATCTGTGTCCATGTCGAAGCGCCTGACGAAGCCTCGCACGAGGGCGATTGCGCTGGCAAGGTCAAAGCCATCGAAGAAATTGACCGACACGTTGTCGCACCGCTGGCAGACGCGTTGGCGAAGACTGCCGCATGGCGTGTCATGATCACCCCCGACCACCCGACTTTCCTGAGCACGAAGACCCATACCCACGGCAATGTCCCGGTGGCGCTGGCTGGCACAGGCATTGAGCCAGATGCATTCACCAGTTATGGCGATACAAATGCGGCCAAATCGGAGTTGGCATTCGATGCCGGCTGGCAGACAATGGGGTGGTTCATCCAATCCTAAACCTATTTTCTGTTTGCTTTAAGATTCAGTGTGCAACCTGGTCGTTTTGTCTCAAGCAATAATGCTGAGACGCGAAACTACAGAGATTCGGAGGGGTATCTCAAGACCCAATTGAATATGGCATCAACTTTACCTATCAATTTGAACGAGCTTCCTAAGCAATACGATCATGGGGCTGCGCAAGAAAAATGGTATCCATTCTGGGAAAAGCAGGGTTACTTTCACGCTGAAGCAGAGGATCCTCGGCCGCCATTTACGATTGTCATTCCGCCGCCGAATGTGACCGGCGCGCTCCATTTGGGACATGCGCTCAATAACACCCTGCAAGATATCCTCTGTCGCATGAAACGAATGCAAGGATTTAATGTGCTGTGGATGCCAGGGACTGACCATGCGGGCATTGCCACGCAGGCAGTCGTCGAACGACGATTGCTGGAAGAAGAGGGCAAGAGTCGTCACGATCTGGGTCGCGAAGGTCTGGTAGATCGCATCTGGGAATGGAAAGCACAGTACGAAAAACGAATCATTGGCCAACTCAAGCAATTGGGTGCCAGTTGCGACTGGCAACGCACTCGATTTACGCTCGATGATCAATGCGCACAGGCGGTGCAAGAAACTTTTTTCAAGCTCTTTGCAGACAATAAGATTTACCGCGGAAAGCGTCTGGTAAATTGGGACACGTTCTTGCAAACAGCAGTGAGTGATGACGAAGTGTTTCATGATGTGAAGCAGGGACACTTCTGGCACTTTAAGTATCCGGTGATTGGTATCGATGGCGAAGGACCTCAAGCAGGCGAACCGACGCATGTTGCCATAGCGACGACGCGTCCCGAGACCATGTTGGGAGATACGGCTGTTGCTGTGCATCCAGACCCAGCCAAACAAATCGATAAAGTGGAAGCCGAACTCCAGGAAAAGCTGGCTGCTGCACCGAACAAAGAAAAGCCAGAAATCGAAGCCCAGATTGTTGCTCTTCGAGAACGGCGCCAAGAGATACTCCCGTGCTTGATAAAGCTTCGGGATATGGCCAGGCGCGGTGTGAAACTGCAGTTGCCACTTGCGGATCGACAAATTCCACTGATCACCGACGTATGGGCGAAGCCCGAGCTTGGATCAGGTTGTGTTAAGATCACCCCCGCGCACGATGCCAATGACTACGAAGTCTGGCAACGTAGTATTACCGGATCCGGGCAAGACATAGGTGCAATCAATATTATGAACACCGACGGAACGCTCAATGATCGTGTTCCAGAGAAATACCGTGGGCTGACCATGAAAAAAGCGCGGGATATGGTTGTCCAGGATATGGAAGCTGCTGGTTTTTATGATCCAGAGACAGATCTCGAAGATCGTGAAATCGACCTGGCACATAGCGACCGCTCAAAAACGCCTATCGAGCCTTATCTGGCTGACCAGTGGTTTGTAAAAATGGACGAAACTTGCGTGGGTCCTGAGGCAGGCAAACCAGGACTCGCCCAATCGGCCATGGACGCTGTTGAGGACGGGCGTGTGAAGATAACTCCTGAGCGCTATGCGAAAGGCTATCAAGACTGGCTCAGCGAAAAGAGGGATTGGCCCATCGGCAGGCAACTGTGGTGGGGGCACCGGATTCCGATCTGGTCAAGGCACTTCACCGATTGGCAGCAGTTCATGGGTTCTCCCATGGAAACTGCGGAGGATGGCCAGCGAGATGAATTATCGGATCGACTTTCTAGTGCGGAACAAGTCCACAATACGGTATGCACGCGCTATGTCCATGACGAGGACCCCGATCGGTCTTTCCGCGACGAATGGCCAAAGCAAGGTGGCTTTACTGCCTACGTATGTATCAAAGATCAAGCGGTTGGAGCGACGGACAAAGATTTTAATATCTGTCAATTGTTGGATGAGGTAGGTTTCCAGCAATCGGAAGAAGTTCTGGACACCTGGTTCAGTAGTGCCCTTTGGCCGCATTCGACACTAGGCTGGCCCCAGCAGACACGTGAACTTGCCCAGTTTTACCCCACCAATACGCTGATTACTTCACGTGATATTATAACCCTCTGGGTGGCGCGCATGGTGCTCACGGGGCTCTACAATATGGGTGAGATACCTTTCTCCGAGGTGTACATCCATCCCAAGATTCTCGACGGTTATGGCGAGACGATGTCCAAATCGAAGGGCAATGGCGTCGATCCTCTTGATGTGATCGATAAATTTGGTGCCGATGCATTAAGGTATGGGATTGCTTACCTTACGACTGAGACACAAGACGTGCGGATGCCTGTCGAATTTGAATGTCCGCATTGTGGCGCACCCATCAAACAAACTAAAAAGAATCGTACCCTTCCGAGTGTCGAATGTAATAAATGCAGCAAATCTTTCAGTACGCAATGGGCTGAATCACATGGCACCCCAGAGCAGCAGGCGATGCCACGTGGAGCTGTTACCAGCGAAAGATTTGAGCTAGGTCGTAATTTCTGCAACAAGTTGTGGAATGCTTCACGATTTGCGTTGATGAATCTCGAAGGATTTGAAGCGGCTCCTGTCTTGGACAATCAATTATTGCTGGAAGATCGCTGGCTATTGAGTCGACTGGCGACGGTAACAGGCACGGTTACCACAGCGCTGAGTGAATACCGTTTTGCCGATGCAGCACGTGATCTTTATAGCTTTTCTTGGGACGATTTTTGCAGTTTTTATGTCGAGATTACCAAAGCACGCTTTGCCGTGCCCGAGCAGAGAGCTGTTGCTCAGCGGATTCTGGCCCATGTGCTGGATACGCTTTTAAGGTTGTTGCATCCCATGATTCCGTTTTTGACGGAAGAGGTTTGGCAACTACTCGGGACAGTTGCCCCACAGCGAGGCCTGGAGTCTCCCGCCGAGCCGCCTGCTTCGGTGACGATTGCAACCTGGCCAAGTGCCAATGCTGCACACGTTGATGGGAATATCGAAAATCAATTTGCTCAATTTCAGGACGTCATGAGTGCCGTGCGGAATATCCGTACGGAGAACAGTATCCCACTCAAGGATTCGATCCGTTTTTGTGTGCGTTGCGATGCACAGGTTGCCAACTTGTTACAACCCATGCTTCCTTATTTCGAGTCGATGGCTCAAGCCGTGTCGACAGGCTTAGGGTCGGATGTTGCCGTGCCTGAAAAGTCAGCAAGCAAGCCCATCCATGGTATGGAAGTGCATGTTGATATAAGTGATTTTTTTGATGCCGAAGCTGAAAAAAATCGACTCACCTCCGAGCAGACAAAATTGACGAAATTTCAAAAATCCTTGTCAGGTAAGCTGAAAAACGAAAGCTTCGTCAGCCGCGCACCGGCCGAAGTGGTCCAGGCAGAACGCCAGAAGCTGGCTGAAGTTGAGGAGAAACTGGCTGCAATTCAGGCTGCCTTGGACAAGCTCTGAGCGACGGGTAGCTACACCCTGCTTCCTGAATCTATAATGCAGTTGCCTGCAACAACACACCCTGGCAACGATATACCCTAGTCGAGGACACCTACCATGCCCGTGGCAATGGAACTAGCTCGAATCATTATCAGTGAGGTCAACTCTCAGCAGGTAATATTCCTGAAAGAAATTGATGGCGAGCGCACTTTTCCGATTTTAATTGGATTCTTCGAAGCCAAGAGTATCGATTGCGGAGTCAGAAATATTGATACTCCGCGTCCGCTCACACACGACTTGCTAGTGAATACCGTCGAATCCTTGGGCGCCGAATTTCAGGATGTAATCATCAATGAATTAAAAGATCACACTTACTTTGCATCGTTACGGGTTCGGCATGAGGGCGAATTGCTTGAAATTGACGCACGCCCCAGTGACGCAATTGCCGTTTCGGTCACCTGCGATCCTCCACTCCCAATTTACGTGAATGAAGACGTCCTGAATGATGTTTTGGGCGGACAGGGTTTGTAGAAGGGGCTCGGTTTGCAGGATGGATAGGATCTGTAGGGCGGCTTGCCATTCCCCACATGTGTCATTCCGACCGAGCGCAGCGATCGAGGAATCTGCCCCGCAGCTGAGTGGGCAGTAGGCCGGACCAAGCGCAGCGCCGTTCCGGCAGCATCAGTAGCCACTACTTTCCATTCTTTCCACTGCCGGAGCGGCGTCGCTGCGCTCCTTCAGGATGACATGTATTTGTGGGTAAGGATAAGTTCGCCACTTCGTGGTATTCAGACGCCGCTGATCCTGATTGTTGGCGTGGACTTGGTTGGCTAAACTGACGTTGTCGTCCACAGCTTGAGACTCAACGATCGTGGCAAACCAATCCGTAAACCGGAGCGGCGAATCACGCGGATTCAAATGGACAACCACTTGTCGCCGCCCAGTTACGGCGGACGGTAGTGCGGACTGGGTCTGTAGAACGGACTGGGTTTGCCGTTTGTAGCCTGGCACGATTGCTGGGGTTCTATCCAATCACATCTTCAAAAGCGGCTTCGATGGCGGTCAAGCCAGTCTGTCCTTGGGTACCGTCGATAACGACATTGACCTTGACTTCGCTAGTGCTGACTAGACGCATGTTGATGTTCTTTTCTGTGAGTGCTCGGAACATGCGCAGTCCGACGCCCGTATGGCTGCGAATGCCAACACCGGTGACTGAGAGGATCGCGATGCTCGTTTCGGTCTTTACCGTTCCCCCCAGTTTTTCGGCAACACGGTTTGATGCTGCGGTAGCTTGATCGGATTGTTTACTGGGCACTGTAAAACTCAGATTCGTTTTGCCGTCTTTCCCAATACCTTGAACGATCATATCAACCAGAATTCCTTCAGCGGCCACCGACTCAAAAATATCAGCTGCGATTCCAGGGCTATCGGGCAATGCGCTGAGAGATATTAAGGCTTGTGTGTCATCGAGTTCGACACCATGTACTGTCAGGTCTTCCATGGATTGTAAACGGTTGACTACGGCCATGGCATCCGCTTCCTTGGCTTGTTTGGCAGCAGCTAAAGAATCAGCAAAAGTAGCTCGTGCAGAAGGGGGAGATCCTAATTCAAACTCTGTGTGAACCGCGCGAAGGGCTTGTAATCCCTGTTCGCGACTTACCAGACACGAGACTTTGATGGCACTGGTTGTAATTGCTTCGATGTTAATATCCGCCTCAGCCAATGCTCGGAACATACGATCCGCAACACCCGATTGGGTGGCCATGCCTAATCCGACCACGGATACCTTGGAGGCATTTGCCGCATGAAGCACATCAGAAGCCCCCACGTCATTGGCAGCATCTTGCACTGCTTCCAGGGCACGTTGGAGATCGCTTTCTAACACGGTGAATGAGATGTTGGCGCGCTCATCGTGACCTGCAGTTTGCATGATCATGTCAACCGCAACGTTCACGTCTGCCAGGCGTTCAAAAAAAGTAAGACTGATTCCCGGTTTGTCAGGGACACCCACTATCGTAATACGCGCTTCTGCTTTGGTGAGCGCACAGCCGCTCACGGACCGATTCTCAGATTCGGGGATTGGTCCGATTATGGTACCTGGTTCATCTGTAAAAACGCCACTGTTGCGAACATGAATCGGCACATTAAACTTTTTGCCGAATTCAATAGACCGACTGTGCATGACTCCTGCACCTAAGCTGGCCAATTCGAGTATTTCGTCGTGGCTGACATTCGACATCTTGCGTGCTTCAGCCACAATACGGGGGTCTGTGGTGAACACGCCATCGACGTCCGTATAGATTTCGCACATTTCAGCACCCAGTACTGCGGCAAGGGCTACAGCCGATGTGTCACTCCCACCGCGACCGAGTGTGGTTATATTGAGATCTTCATCAACGCCTTGAAATCCAGCCGCAATGACAATATTTCCCTGGTCCAGCAATCGTTGCATGCGTTCGGTAGAAATAGATTGGATGCGTGCCTTGGTATGGCTGGAATCCGTGCGGACTCCGATTTGCCCACCCGTTAGGCTCACCGCTTTGCCACCGAGACCCGTGATGGCCATGGCCATCAAGGCCACCGAGACCTGCTCGCCCGTAGATAGCAACATATCCATTTCACGAGCTGGGGGCTGGTCGCATACCTGATCGGCTAGATTGACCAGCAGATCCGTATTTTTGCCCATGGCACTCACGACCATGACAACTTGATTTCCCTGTTGCTGGGCACGCAAAGCACGCCGCGCTGCAGCACGAATTTTTTCGGCATCCGCGACACTTGTGCCGCCAAATTTTTGTACGATTAACGACATTTTTACGTTTCTTCCTTACATAATTTGTACTCTACACTATCGATTAGTGCAGCCCAGCTAGCTTCAATAACGTTTTCATGGACACCCACGGTGCCCCAAACATCCGATTCATCACGACTTTCGATGACCACCCTTACACGGGCTGCCGTGGCGGCATCAGAATTAATCACGCGAACTTTATAGTCCACCAGCTGCATTTCATTCAGTACGGGGAAATGTCCATTGAGTGCTTTTCGCAGCGCTGCATCAAGAGCATTTACAGGACCATCTCCCTCCGCAACTTCATGACGTAACTGGTCATTCACAATTAATTTGATTGTGGCTTCTGTGATTGGATCACCACCTCGGCTGACAACACTGGTGTGGTACTGCACCAATTCGAAGTGTGGCTGATAGGCTCCGGCAGCTCGTTGAATAAGTAAATCGAATGATGCTTCGGCAGCCTCAAACTGGTAGCCATTATTTTCGAGATCTACCACCTGCTGTAAAATGGTGTTCATTAATTCTTTGTCGTGTTCCAGATTATGCTTCGTTGCCAGAGCAATGATATTTGATCGGCCAGAGAGTTCACTTACCAGGATCCGACGTTCGTTGCCGACTGCCACTGGATCGATGTGTTCGTAGCTAGAAGCAGCTTTGGCAACTGCATGGACATGCATGCCGCCTTTGTGTGCAAAGGCACTTTGCCCAACAAAAGGTTGTCCGCCTCGAAAGTGCATATTACAGATTTCGTAAACATATCGCGAAAGTTCTGTCAGGTGTTCGACACCGTGTCCTTCAAGTACCTGATAATCCTTTTTTTTAAGGGCCAAATTAGCAATCACGGAGATCAGGTCGGCATTCCCGCAGCGTTCTCCCAGGCCATTGATGGTGCCCTGAACATGGGTGGCACCAGCGTCTATTGCAGAGAGTGAATTGGCCACAGCGAGTTCGCAGTCATTGTGGGTATGAATTCCCAGACGTTTGTCGATTTTGCCGCCAGCTTCACGAGTAATGCTGGCAATCTCCTCGGGAAGTGCGCCGCCATTAGTATCGCACATCACGATTAGGGATGCCCCGGACTCTGCGGCTGCTCGGATTGTTTGTTCTGCGTATTCGGGATTCGCTTTCCAGCCATCAAAAAAGTGCTCAGCGTCGTAAATGACCTCACGACCTTCGCCACATAAATATGCGATCGTGTCACGGATCATTGCCAGGTTTTCTTCAAGCGTAACCCCCAAGACTTCGGTGGCATGAAAGTCGGATGTTTTGCCTACAATCGTTATCACCGGCGCTTGGGACTCAAGTAAGGATTTCATGCCCGGGTCGTCAGCCGGTTTCAAACCACGACGGCGCGTCATTCCGAAGGCACATGCTTTGCTGTTCTGTAAAGGCTTTTCAGCCAGACGCTGGAAGAACTCAGCATCTTTTGGATTCGAGAGTGGATAGCCGCCTTCAATATAATCAAATCCCAGATCGTCCAGCCGCCGTGCTACCAGCAGCTTGTCCTCCAGCGAAAAGTTAACGCCTTCACCTTGGGCACCATCCCGAAGGGTCGTGTCATATGTTTCGATTTTCATGGCAACTTGCTTTCGACTTCCGACTATCGGCATCTAGGAGCAGATAGTTTCCAATAAAAAAGCCCCAAGACTTGCGAGTCTCAGGGCTTGGTGTGTAACCGTTTGTTCACCGCACCCTAAGGCAGTTGGGTAATCGTAATCGTAATCGTACCGAGCGTGGTCGGCGACGGTTTTAATTTGCGATCAACTTCCAACATGGCAGTCTCAGGGGATATCCGTTTGAATTCGGTGGATCTATGGGTGAACGACTCAGTTTAGCCACCTGGGGAATGACAAGCAAGCGTGTGTCTCACTCCTGTCTCTTATACACATCTCCGAGCCCACGAGACGGACTCCTA
>CAWWCC010000037.1:0-18994 GCA_963935315.1 uncultured Planctomycetaceae bacterium
AGAATGCGGCCCGTATCAGCTTGTCTGCATTTGCCAACCTCAATCTGCCCACGAATAGCCTGTATCCCATGGAGGGAACACCATGAATTTACCCATGCTCCACTGGGCCCTGTTTGCACAGGTCTCCAAATGGTCTCGATTGGGAGACGGTCTCCATCGTTCACGCGGACGTATAGATCTCGCCGACCTGATACCTTTAGCAATCGCACTGGTCATTGTCGCCATCACCTGTGCCTGCGTTGCTGTGATTAAAAAACGCAATGATTTTAGTAAGCCATGCAACGATTCTCAAAAACTCTTCCGAGAATTGAGCAAAGCGCATCATCTCAACCGAGGCAACCAACGCTTACTCCGTGAATTGGCTGAGGCATTTCAATTAGATCAACCAGTAGAAGTATTTCTGCAACCGGCTCTTTTTGAAGCATGCCACCTGCCACAACACATGCAGTCCGAACGGGATCGCCTGACGGAGCTTCAGCAAAAGCTCTTCTAAAAACAAGCAGGTTGGGTGCTTGCACTACTGATTGCAACATCTTTGCTTATGTTTTAGCAGTACCCGACACTCGATACACAGAAGCCTGGCGACATCTGCTACGGCTAGAGAATTGAACGGTCACGTGCTAGACAAGGACCCAAATGACAGCTTCCATGCAGTAGGTAGCCGCCCGCAAACTTTCAGTCTGCCAGCTATCTCTAGTACCTGACGATCTAGCGTTGTTGATCTGTTCGCAAAGATGGGCGCTAGCACCCACCCTGCGTGTCCTATGGTAAATGGGTGCCTGGTTTCGGTTGCACCTTAAACGGATTGTGTTTCGTGATCACTTTTCTTCTGCTGGGTCATACTCCCCAGCAGCATGACGGCCAGTTGACTCACTGCAAACATCACAACCCATTTGGTACGACCCTCGGTATGGCCATAGGTATGCAAACCAACACCTAAAAGATTGACACCGAACCAGGACCAAGCGGTAACCACGTTGCCAAATATGGCTAGTACCGCAAAACCCCGATGGCGCACCATGGCTCCCCACCTGGCGTGCAGCACCAATGCATTCCAGAGCACGATCATAAGTGCACCATTCTCTTTGGTGTCCCATCCCCAGAATCTTCCCCAAGAATCGTCTGCCCAGAGTCCGCCCAAGACGGTTCCGATAAAGCTGAAGAGGGTGGCAAAACAAAGTGTCCCATAAATCATACGCACAAGTTGTTGCCGCTCATTTTCGTCGGTACCCGTGACGAAATACGTCTTCCCTATGTAAACCACACCCAAAAATCCAGCCAGGAATGTCGTGGAATAACCGAGTGTGATACACACAACGTGCGTCGTGAGCCAAAATTGGGTATCGAGCACGGCTTGCAAAACCTCGAATGTATCACCATCGGCGGCAAGGTTGTGCGCAATGAACAAAGTCGGAAAACCAATGATGGCAGCCAGTAGATTGCCGACGCCAAATTGATAAATTCGCTCGAAAATCAAGGCAAACAGAACGGCAGCCCAACCAATAAAAACAGCCGAAGAATAAAGATTGGTTACCGGGGGACGTCCCGATATGTAGATCCGGGAAACCAGGGCAAACGTATGCAACGCAAACGTAAACCACAAGAGCCAGTGGGCCGAACGATTGAGCGTGGCTGTCCAATGGAGCCAGGACAACGCGACCAGTATAAACGCGCCGACGTAGAATACCATAGCCAGATAAAATGGGCTTAAATGATTGTAATATGCCTCAAAACTTACCCTACGAAGATCCATTCGTTCTGCCGGCTTGAGACTACTTTCGCCTCCCAACTGCTGATCGTAATTGGCCTCGGTTTCCGCTCGCTTTTCGATGATCTCCTGGTAGGCTGCCAAATGTTCATTAAAATCCTTCCTATTCGATTCACGATAAGCATTGAGCATTGCGGTCATCGCTGGTGATGCTGCATTCTTCTCCCATTTTTTCTGCTCCGAATCACCCGGTTTCGATTTTTTCTTGGGAGCAATCGCTGGAATGTCCGCATAGAGTCCATGCAATTCAGCTGCCATGACACTCTGCCAGGCCTCTCCCGGCACATTAGGCGGTAGCGGGTGTGCTGCGTTTTTGTCTAGAAAGGCAACCTTTTCCTGTGCTACCCGTAAGCTGGCAATAATTTTTTCTGGCGTTTCCCCATTGATGGCAAGATGAGAAAAAACATCCATCAATACCAGGAGAGTATTCACTTTTGTGGAGAGTTCCAGAAACTTCTTTTGTGCCAACTGGAGAACCTTCTCTTCTCTAGAATCCTTCCTAGCCAATCGAATTTGGCGATCAAACTCTTCAGCCTGCTTCCCCAATTCATTGAAGCTGTAGAGAAACCCTGATCGAGGTTCCAGCGCAAGTGTTTGCAGTACTTCCAAGTTGACAATGCGAAAGACGCGATGGTCTTTCCAGCCTTCTTTTTGTGTCAGGGCATCCAAAAACCAGCGTATGGCAGGTTGTGATACGTCTGCTTTATCTTTAAAAGTTTGCTTGGCTGACAATGCCTGCAAGGTATTCCGCGCCAGAGTATCCATCGGTTGGACCCGACCGCCACTGGCAACGGGCAATTCACCAAATTGATGTATCCTGAATTGGTCGGCCTCCTCTTGGACCGGCCTGGCAGCTTTTGCCACATAGAGAACACTACAAAGGACAATGAATGCCGGCACCAAAAAAATTGGCTGCATCCAACCGCGAGAATTCTTATTGATCGGTTCGGCATTCGCAGCCTGGGTTTCTCCATTGCGATTCATGGCAAAGGCCTCTTCTTGCCTTCGCAAAAATCTGCGCAAAATCCCCAGGAAATGCGCCAACATGCCGATCCCCACAATCATGCAAGCGACATAAGGTACCATCCACCCCGAGTTGGTCATTACCTGCAAATCTGTGTAATTCTCGTTATCAGGATCAAATCCCGACTGATAGAGCGTATCACCTCGATAACGCAATGGGTTATTCATCCAAATCTTATGCACCCGATCGACATTATGCTTCGGATCTTTGAGTCGCACTACGGATTCAAAATTCTTAGGCTTCTCGGTACCTACATAAGTGTTACGTACAAACTCAACCAAGGTGACCGAATAATCTTTATGCAGGCGGCGAAATCGAAGTACGATTTCATAGGGCTTGCCTTGAATGATCAAACTTTCGGTGTAGAGGGGTGACACCAGATAGGTTCCAGATACATCCAAGTCAGCTTGCGTCTGCAATTGGATATAAGCTGCCGGGATATCTACTTTTCGATCACGATCCACACCAGTCGCTACAGAACGTCGATGGGCAATTTTCAACAAACCAACACCCTGAGTCGCAGGTGTCTCTTCACCTGGTTGCCTGGAACGCAGTTCCGAATTTTCAAAAAACTCAACTACATCGATAGAAAATGGCAGAGACGGATGCTCAAGGCTTGTTTTGTTCTTATAGGCTTTTTGAAGCATGCTGCCGGGGATTACGGTGACAGCGTCCTCTGCTGGATCCGATTTATCGATTACCGCCAATTCAACCGAACGTATGTCCTCGGCGTAATCTAACGTTTGGTCTACCACCAACCGCATGTGCGCTTCGTCTGCATAGAGCCCCGTAAACAACTCATTAAACATCATCAGAGCTATGCCACTATGCAGCAGCACAATCCCTGCCCGGCGACCGAAAACCAAATGACAACCCACATAAAGGACCAATCCCGCTACCGTTCCTTTAATCAACTGCCATAGGATTCGCAATCCTGATGCATCCAGTTGAGCATCCGGATGTGCAAACAACCATAGTGCAAGTGCGCCTAAAAGAACGCTTCCAATAGCCCCTAACCACCAGAGCCACATTGCTCCAGACTGCTTGGATTGTGAATAAGAAAAAACCAACCAATAAACCAGTCCAAGCGAGCACATCCCCAGCATGAAGCGCAACGCATGCCATAACCCATTGTTAAACTGCGGAGACAATTCACTCCCGCTCCCCCCTCCCAAGCCACTTTGCACAACGATATAAGTTAGCAAAGCGCCTGCTGCAATCAGGCCATTGCCCAAGTGCAGACGACGCCCCTTTCCCGTGACTTTAAATCGCAACATATGCGCAGCCAACAGATTGATACCGAGAGCCGTTCCCAGTAGCCAACCTCCCGGGAAAGGGAAGCTTCCCGGAACTTGCCATGACGTGGGGAAGAATATCTTGATTTCAATAACTGCCAGCCAACATCGAAAGTAGTTGTAGATCGCAAACCATTCATCGTGCTCCACCTGGACCAGGGTCCCGGCCAACACCAGGAGGATCGAGAGGGCAAAGAGAACAACGGTGAGTCGCAACGAGGCCAATGGCATCATCGCTGAGCGCACGACTCCCCATGTATCGGATGGGGCGACTTTATCTCGCATTTCGTGGCTGCCGCCTGCAGGTAGGCGACCTAGGTCCGTGGTAGACATGGCCTTGTTAGGTGGGCTGGGATTGGAAGCATGCGGGGCACCGCAATCGTAACGCTTGTGACTGTGAGGCGAAATCACCAAACAGGGTGCAGATTCGCTTTCTAGATCACATGCTGCTCACAACATCATACCGCCAATCAGCCCAAATAGTAACGCCGAACCTAATCCAGATTTTACTGGCCGCAGCAGACGATAAAATGGAGTTCGAATTACTCAAATACCACCGACTTGAGAAACTCCTGAAAGGCCGTTTTCTGACTATTGACCAGTTCGGAACTACCAGACATTTTGAAGAACCAGACCCAATCCTGCCGTTTTACCATCGCCACGCAAATCGAACGCTGATCGGCTACATTTTCCGGACTGGATAGTTCAACGTAGGTACCTTCCAGGCCTGATAGGCTGATCGGCTGGGCCAGCTTTTCCACCTCGGCATCCGCGAGGGACTCCATTTCTACCTGGACAGCCCATCGCCGTACATTTGGAGCTAAATTGGCCATCTGCGGGCTTTTTGCTGAAAAACTTGTGACCACGACTTCGTCTCTCGGTCCTCCACCAGGCAATAGAAACGAGGCTTTGCGCATGGATGATGGTTTACCGGGCAGCCAAGCCTCAGGCTTCTGGTATTTCAGTTCCTTGCTGTCAGCTTGTGCAGCAGAACTCTCCGGAGATGCTGGTTCTGACGGTCCCTTTGCCGACTCCGCCGAAGCCGGGATTCCTGCATGCACGCCCATACCTTTTGGGGCGTGCATGACACCCGAAAGTTCAAATAATGTTGCCGGCCCGCTCTGGGTAGCCATTTGTTGCGAGAGCTTTTCTATCGTTTCATATCTTAATGCAGGTCGCCTCAACTGGCCTAACCAACGATTTACATTAGGCACAAGAAAATCCTCCCACTCGCCAGAAAAGTTCAGTGCAGAGACTGCCAGCTCCAGATCCTCGCTCTCATCAGCTTCACGATTGTCAGCTCCATCTTGATCCGGAGTGCCCCCTATACCGTCAGGCTCTATACCGTCAGAAATGACTAGTGTAGCCAGCCGCAGCGCTGAAGTGGACGCTTGCTCACGCCATCCTGCTGGCAATTCCCAGTGGGGCAGGTCTTGCGGAGAATCTGCCAACTTGATCGTTGCCAGAAACTCTCGAAAAGCCTCGCGGTGTCGGTCTATGGCAGGCGCTTTTCCAACGAGCTTGAAGAACCAGACCTTATCCTGCTGGGGCAGGATAGCCACGAGTATGTGGTCGAGTTGGTTTGCTACCGCTGCGACATCAACGGGTTTACGTGGAAGCGAAGTACTCGGAACCGTATACGTTTTGATTTCTTCCTGGGGTCTGCAACCCGTCAAAAAAATTGCCACGAAGACCACGCCTGCGACGAGACTCCCCAGAATCAACCGATGCGTTGATAGATAAGCGCGTAGCGACATCTGTAAGCTGATCGAAAAAGTGAGAAAGAACCCTTGGCCACTCCGGATGGTAAGCCTACAGCGTGACTGATTCGCATATTTTTGCAATCCGTATTTCGAGACATGCGCTAAATTCTTAAGGGTTAAGGCATAATGCTGCGAATTGCATCCATCAGCGAACTATTGATCGTCAAGTTTTCGTTCCATCCCCACATATTGCGGACCAGATCGATTCCCATCGTACCCGCCAATAATAGCAAAGTTCCACAGGCACTCAAAAGAACCACATTCCACACCGTGTAAGGTTGTTCGGCACCAGCACTTGCTACCGGTTGCACCATACTCATTTCAGAATAACCAATCTCCACTTCCCCTGCCGGGGCCTCTGCGAAGTCTCCTGTCAGCATGACACCCGCTTCGGGTTCTTCAAATTCAACTTCTCCCAATCCGCTCACTTCAGGTTGTCCAAGATCCTCGATATCAGCATCCAGGGCGATCACCTGAGAGCTACTATCGACATCAGATTCTGCCACACCTTCGCTCATGGGAGTCAGCTGAAAATCGTCATCTGTCTGCAAAGCCGCGTCGGACGGGCTTGCATCAGAGGGCTCGTTGCCGATAAGTGATATTTCAGTATCCGAACCTTCCAGCGAAAGCGAGCTCAGGATTGCGGATCCTCCCATGTCCAGGGGAATATTATCCAATGCGAGTCCGCTGTCGGATGGCGAAACCAGATTGATACCACTGTCTCCGCTATCCAGCGTAATATCACTCCCGCTTGGATCGTCAAGCAAGAGGTCCTCGTCACCAGCCAACTCAAGATCGGATCCCGACCCTTCCTCACCAATCGCATCCACAACGGGCTCCAACTCTTCCAAAGGCACATCCGTCGAACCTAAATCAGCATCACCAGCAAGTTGAGAATCATCATCCAGAGTCAGATCGCTATCGGCTGTCCCTGCTGCCTCCGGCTCGGATGCCCTCTTCGCAGCCTCGACATCCTCGGGAGACAAAATACGACTCGACTCGGCAGAAAGATCTATTTCCAACTCTTCCAGATCCTCGAAGGCACTTAGTCCATCAGAGCCTTCGGTCAACTCGTCGAGTACTCCAGACCCCGCGATTCCGGACGAAAGAACATCGGAAGCGCCGCCTCCGGTAGCCAGGTTCACGTCACTGCCCGCATCGATTGCATCATCGGTTGTCAGCCCCAAATCCGCTTCTTCCGATGCCAGTTCTCCTTTGCCGATAATCGTGCTGGGAGATGTACCGACCGACTCACCTAGCTCCTCTTCGCTGAGCAATATTGAATCGGACGGATCACCTGGCTCGTCGTCAGACAAATCGAGCTCTAAGCTACTGGTACCCGCAGCAACCGTGTCCTCCATGCCTGTCAGATCCAGCTCACTTTCTAAACCGAGAGCATCCGTATCTTCTAAGTCGAGCTCCAACTCTTTGTCGTCCTCATCGCTGACCTCAATGGGTTCTGCAGCGACCAGTTCCTCCGAGTCGACCAGTCCGATATCGCTGGGCGGCGGTATATCTGGCACGCCATCCTTGACCATGGACTCGATCTCGTCGGATCGAAACTTCCAGCTGGAGCCATCGCGATAGGCACGTAATTGCCCATGGTCGCGGAGCTCGTTGAGCCGATCCGACGATATGCCTAACTTCTCAAGGGCCTCTTCAAAGCTAACGAACCTCTGTTCCATCGAAACCTCTGCTGAATACTAGCCGGGTGGCTGGGTTGGCTCTGGTCTATTCCTCCATGCGGTTCCGAGAGCAATTTAAGGGGGGATTAATTCCGTTCCTTTATTTTCTGTCCTGATATATCTAGGGGCGACGGATCACCGCTATTAAATTCTTGCATTGTCAAATCAATACCAATATTGCGGACACTTTTCAGTTTTATCTCGCCATTCTCCTGACTTATGAAGTAAACAGCGATTCTCTTTTGTGCCGTATCCACCACAATCAATTGGGTCGGTCGGTTGTCATGGTGTTGGACATGGGTAATCAAACCGGACCCATACGATGCCGGAGAAATCGCTTGATGGGCCAGTGCTGTCTTGGAACCCGTCTGCCAGACCGAAACTCCAACAGTCAAACTTCCCAGCAACAACACACTCCAAACTGATATTCTTTTTGTCAAACAACCCATGGATCACTCTCCTTACATTCTGGCTGAGATTCAGTCGGCCTTGGCGAAGAGTGACTGCCCTTACCTACTATTCTAAGAGCACCACTCCGCGGTTCAAGGAAAAATCGGCCCATCCCGTTATGCTGCCTAGGGTTACTTAAACGTTACAACCCCTAGGAACCGGACGAAATAGGGGAATTCAGGATCCTCCCTAGCTGGGCAACAAGTTGGGAAGTCTAGCGGGAGAAACGGCTTCGAAACAAGGACAGGTGGAAAATGCCAGCAATTTCTGCCAGCAAAACGAGTGCTTGCTACCAGCGAAGAGTCTGGTAATTTGATCCTCTATGGCCACCTCAGATCCCCCCCAACTCGATGAACGGCTTGAATTTGCCGTCGATATTGCCCGCCAGGCGGGAATGCAGACACTCGAGCTTTTTCGTTCCCACGCGCTAGAGGTCCAACGGAAGCAAGACGGCTCCCCTGTGACAATGGCAGATCGTGAGGCTGAGCAGCTGCTGAGGAAATTGATCCAGAGCAAGTTTACTGAGGACGCCATTCTTGGGGAAGAGTTTGGTGAGACCTCAGGCAAAAGTGGTTTTCGCTGGGTTCTGGACCCAATCGACGGTACAAAATCCTTTGTCAGTGGCGTCCCTTTGTACACGACATTAGTGGCTGTCTTATGGCAAAATGAGCCACTGATTGGTGTTGTCTTTGCGCCCGCAGCAGACGAGATCGTATATGCGGCACGTGGGTCCGGGTGCTGGCATGGGATTGCCGGTGGCGCTCCTCGGCCGGCTCAGGTCTCCCAAGTTACGGATCTTCAAGATGCCGTTTTTCTCACCACCTCAGTACGATCCTTCACCACCAATCGAACACCTGATGCACGCAAGGTTTACGACCAGTTGCAACATAGTACGCGTATCACACGTACCTGGGGCGATGCGTTTGGCTACCTACTCGTAGCAACAGGGAGAGCAGAAATCATGATCGATCCTGCTTTAAGCCTCTGGGACGCTGCTGCCTTACAACCCGTGATTGAAGAAGCGGGGGGTAAATTCTTTGACTGGCAAGGGCAGCCTACCGTTCATAGCGAAGAAGCGATTGCTACCAACTCCGCTCTGGCTGAGCAGGTGCTTGAGATCGCTCAGGCGGGCGCGGATTAACCCAAAACGGGAAGTAAGGCGACCGGCATCTGAGTATTTACCTACCGCGGAGTTTGGTTGGTTTGATGGTGATATCGTATTTGGGTAGCGTCTTCGAGCGTTGAAGCCGTTCGTTGATGCGTTTCATTTCAGCGTTGGTCACATTGGCCTCGTCGTCGTAGTTGTAAGCAAGGTGAAGCACTTCAGGGTATTCACCACACCACGTCATTCGCGAGGCACATGCTCGCACTACTTCACAGCAGGTCGGTAGCACGCCGTTCCACTTCTGTTGCAGCGAAGACCAACAGCGTTCGATGGGATTACATCGGAATCTCAGGTAAATTCCAACTTGTCGGTCGCCTAAGGCTCCCGAGACCAAAAGTCGAAAAAATCAGGTTTTTTATCCCCACCACCTTTTACCGCATAGGAGCAGGCACCCCCCTAGAGCCAATACCAAACTCCCAGGCTCAGGAACCATCGTTGCTGAGGCTGCCCAAATAGAGAAATCATCCTGATTCACGATTCCATCAGAATTAAAATCCCCCTGACTCCAGTTCGAGGTACTGGCAAAGCGATTCGCAAACCAAATATCAAAATCTTCGTCATCAACAACGCCATCCAAATTAGCATCTCCAGGTAGGTAGGATTGACCACCGGACAAATTTTCTTTGGCAGCATTTTCCAACCAGGCAGCCACATCTTCCACATTGATCTCTGCATCGCCATTCACATCGTATTCAGCACGACTTGAGCCATTCATGACTCCATAGGTAAGGGCATCGATATCCGCGAGACTAAATTGCTGATCGTAATTGAAATCACCGGCCCCCAATCTGGCTGTAATATTGCCTAAGTCCAAAACGGCTGCATAAGCTTCTTCAGCCGTGGGTAAGATTTCACTTGCTGGCAATGCGAAACTTGATATTACCAGCGGTCCAGCCGGGCGCAATTCGATGGTGTAGGAGTACACATTTTGATCGTCGTATGTCCAATCAAGGCTAATACCACTTGCCTGGTACAGATCGGTAGCAGGTTGGGGTTCATAAATTCTCCCATGGACATCATAAATGGAATCCGCCATTTCATCCGCAATGGCATACAACAAATCTCCATCGGCTGGCTCTGCCGTGTATGAGTAGCCATAGGGCGCTAGAATCAGCTGAGAAAACGAATGGAAATCAACATTGGCCACCAGGTTCTGGTGGTCGTAGTAAAAATCTCTCATGGCTTGTGTTTCTGGTTCTGAAAATGGAGCCGTGCCTCGGTAGGTGTCACTGTTCGTATTGCCACTTGAACCACCGCCACCCCATCCGACACCCCAATTGCGATTGAGATCCACACCCACAGTGCCATTCCCATTAATTCGGCGGTTTTTTCTCCAAAACCGTGTCGATGGACTCAACCAGCTGTATTCGTAGCCATCGGGATTGACGACGGGAATCACATAGAAATCAACCTCATCAAGCATGTCCATAATGCTACTGTCGGTCGAGTATTGATTCAGCAAATGCTCCGCTGCATACATCGTAGCCATTGGAGATACCCATTCACGCGCATGCTGGGCACTGTTAAGCAGCACAGCAGGGCGTGTGGCCTTTGTCCCCCCAGTCCCTGAGATTCGAACACCTCGAATCTCACGACCTTCGTACGAATTTCCGATCGAGAAAGAAGACACCAAATCGGGGTGATTCGTTTGGAATTCATCCAGTTTGTTGTAAATACTGGTCAGGTTCTGATAATTGTCGTACCAGACAGCCTGGGCATTGCAGGTCCACAGAAGAGCGAAACCTGTCATCATGAATGTTCTTAAAATGTTTTTTCTCACCGTTATTTCTCCTACGAAATACATCAGTGAACCGAGTGGTCAAAAAACAACGACATGCAGCTGCAGAACGCAAAACAGCCAAGAATGCCCGAGTAACGGAATCGTTCGCCAGAAAGCAGACACCATCAAAGGGTCCCCAAAGGGAGTCCCCAAAAAAGTGACTAAGCAGACGATTTAGAAACGAGAAACCCCTTCACCCTTAGCTTCAGAATTTCTTCCAATAGCTGAGGAAAAAGGGGTTTCTCGAAAGGATCGGCAGTAGCTGCTATAGAGGGCTAAATGAAGTGATCTGGTAACAGGTGAGTTGAGGACAGTGGCCAAAACGGCACTTCTACGGCTTATTCTAGCAAATTTTAAACATTTTGCAAGCAAATGCAGAAAAGGGTCATTTTTCAGCCGTTTGAGCAGGTTCCGCATGGGGGTGCCGTTGCGTGATTTCCAGGCAACGGTATACTGTGAGGTTTACCCAAAATCAGCCACAGCACAGTGGTTCGTACCTACCATATAGCGTGACACAGCAAACACACGAGGATTAGACGATGGGCCGGCAATGCGACATCTGCGGTAAAGGTGCCCAAATGGGCAATTCTGTAACGACCCGTGGTAAGAAGAAGTACCTGGGTGGTGTCGGTACAAAGATCACGGGGATCACACGCCGGAAATTCAAGCCCAATCTCCAAAGAGTGAGAATCACCACATCCAACGGAACGCATAAAACTATTAACGTCTGCACCCAATGCATTCGTAGCGGGGGAGTGACTAAAATTGTTCGTAACGCTCCCTTCAAGGTGGCTGAGAATACGGCATCCAGCTAATAAAACGAATGGGGAGCTACGAATAGAACAACGAACGGCACCCTGTTGGATTCTATGGACATATGGCCCCAATGACTGCCAGCCCAAAAGGTGGCAGGGGATTATGACTTCTACAAAAAAGTCGCACGGGTGAAAAGTTAATCCTTCCAGCGTATTTCCTTCTTCTCCAGATGCAAAAACTATCTCTCGCAGCCTCCTGCTCACAAGATTTATTGCCATGACAATCACCCGTGCCGTAGTCGAGAAGGTTTCGTTGCTCGCGCGGTTGCAACTCACGGACGCCGAGTTGGAGACTATGGCTACGGAACTCTCGCAAATAGTCTCCTATGTCGACTTGCTCGGCGAAGTCGATACCGAAGGAGTCGAGCCCATGGCCCATGCCGTGGAGGTCAACAATGTTTTTGCGACAGACGAAATACGCCCCAGCTTGCCACGTGAGCAGGCTTTGGCGTCAGCCCCTCAAAGCAACCAACGCGGTTATCTCGTGCCACCCGTCTTGGGTGGATAACCCAACAGACGGCCATGCCCCAATCCACACCAATCACCGAGCTTTCAGCCACAGACGCGCTGGAACGGATTGCGCAGGGAGAATTCAGCTCTGTCGAGCTAACCCAAGCCTATCTTGACCGGATTGCACATCGAGACGATCAGATTGGAGCCTTTTTGCACGTCGATCCCGAGGCAGCCCTGCAGCAGGCTGCCCAAATCGACAAGCGTCGCGCTGCCGGCAAGCCATTGGGACTCCTGGCCGGCTTACCCGTAGCCGTCAAAGATGTGCTCTGTGATAGCCAGACCAAAGCAACCTGCGCTTCACGGATGCTAGAAAATTTCAGTCCACCTTACGACTCCACCGTTGTTGCCAAACTCAAAGCGGCAGATGCCGTCCTGCTGGGGCGGACGAACATGGATGAATTTGCCATGGGTGGGTCGACCGAGAATTCTGCTTTTCAACGCACTCACAATCCTTGGGATCCGGAGCGAACCCCGGGTGGTTCAAGTGGGGGTGCAGCCGCTTGTGTGGCTGCCAACATGACCCCACTTTCGGTTGGGACAGACACAGGGGGCTCCATTCGCCAACCTGCCGGGCTTTGCGGCGTGGTCGGATTAAAACCAACCTATGGCCGTGTCAGTCGATTTGGGCTAGTCGCTTTTGCCAGTAGTCTTGATCAAGTTGGTCCCCTGGCAAACAACATCAAAGATGCAGCCCTCCTGCTGGAAACCATTGCTGGCCATGATCCGAATGATGCAACATCACTCAATGCTCCCGTCCCAGAGTATTCTAAAACGATCGACCAACCACTAGCCGGTTTACGGTTGGGCATTGTTCGCGAACACTTCGCAGCTGGCCTCAACAAAGAAGTTGAGCAAGCGGTGCGCCAAGCTCTCAGTGTGTACGAATCCTTAGGAGCGACCCTCAAAGAAGTCTCCTTGCCTCATAGCAAATATGCCGTAGCTACCTATTACGTCATTGCACCCAGCGAAGCATCCAGCAATCTGGCTCGTTACGACGGAGTCCATTACGGCCATCGCACCAATCAGGCAGAAATGTTGGCCGCATTAGCAGCAGAACGAAAGCAAATAGAAGCCCGCGGGGACGCGGACGCTCTCGACAATCTGGACACATCATTAGTTCGCATGTATCGCCGATCCCGCGCCGAAGGCTTTGGTCCCGAAGTTAAGCGCCGCATTATGCTGGGGGCCTATGCTCTTAGCGCGGGTTACTACGATGCGTATTACATGAAGGCTCTCAAGGTGCGACGTCTTATTCGTCAAGATTTTGACACGGCATTTGAAGAGGTGGACCTGATTGCTGGGCCGGTCACGGCCGAACCTGCCTTCAAGCTTGGCGAGATGGCTAGTGATCCCTTGGCCATGTATCTAGTCGACCTGTACACCGTTAGTGCCAATCTCGCTGGTATCCCCGGGGTAAGTTTGCCCTGTGGTTTTACCACCACAGGCCTCCCCATCGGCCTCCAACTCCAGGCCCCACCCCTGGCCGAAGAAACCTTGTTTCGTGGTGCCCGCATGTACGAACAAGAAACCGATTGGCATAACCGTTGGCCCGCTGCCCAATAAAAGCAACTCCATAAATACAACCCGTCCCTACGACAATCAACACGACACACAACAACCTGAGAGCCTCTCCCAAATTACTCCCACTCACTTTTTCGGAAGACGAGGGCAGGGCTGGCGTTCTGGGCTCCAGGATAGGTTTTTAAAATGTCGCAACCCTACACCACAATCATTGGCCTCGAAGTCCACGTCCAGTTGGCTACGGCCAGCAAGTTGTTCTGTGGGTGCAGCACGCAGTTTGGCGCAGAACCCAATACCCAAACCTGCCCAGTTTGTATTGGCTTGCCAGGCAGCCTGCCAGTCATGAATCGACGGGCTTTCGATTTATCTCTCCAGACAGCGATCGCCCTAAACTGCGACATCCCCACATTTACGAAGTGGGATCGCAAACAATATTTTTATCCAGATTTGCCCAAGGGCTATCAAATCAGCCAGTTTGATTTGCCGATGTCGGCCGACGGCTATTTAGAAATCAGCGATAGCGAGCAGCGATTTGAGACGAAGCGCATTCGTATTTTGCGAGCTCATCTGGAAGAGGACGCGGGAAAGAGCGTCCATGACGAAGTTGCCGGAAAAGCCGATAGTGAAATCGACTTGAACCGCACCGGCACACCTCTCTTGGAAATTGTTTCAGAACCCGATATGCGAAGTGCTGCCGAAGCAAGGGCTTATTTGCAGGAACTCAAACTCTTGCTGACCTACATCGGAGTTTCAGACTGCAACATGCAAGAAGGCAGCCTGCGTGTGGACGCCAACGTGAATCTGCACCTGGAAAAAGACAGCCAAAAAATTGCCACACCTATCGTCGAAATAAAAAACATGAACAGCTTTCGAGCTGTTGAACGCGCGATCGATTATGAAGTGGAACGCCAATACAGGGTTTGGCAGGAAACGGGCAACCGTTTGGGGGATTCTCCCAAGCAAACACGCGGCTGGGATGATGCCCTGGGCAAAACCCTGGGACAGAGAAGCAAGGAAGAATCCAGTGATTACCGATATTTCCCCGACCCCGATCTCGTGCCGGTAATCACTCCCGCCCAGCGTGTCGAAGAGGTAAGGGCAAACTTAGGTGAATTGCCAGCGACTTTGAGATCAAGACTCCGCGAACAGCATGGACTGTCCGACTACGATGCGGATGTACTTGTCAATCAAGGACGCGTGTTGGTTGAATACTTTACGCAGGTGGCCGATTTATGCGGAGATTATAAAAAGGCTTGCAATTGGGTCACGCAAGATGTCTTACGAATACTGAAAGAGCAAGAAATTACAATCGCGGACTTGGCGCTCCCCGCCAATAATCTGGCAGATCTTATCCAAGCGATTGAGACAAAAAAACTACCTAACTCACGTGGCAAAGACGCTTTTGAACTCATGCATACCTCAGGGATTGGCATCGATGCCGCCATCAGCAAACTGGGAATTGAGCAAGTTGATGATTCTCAAATTGAAGCGATTTGTCGAGAGTTGCTCGATGCCAATCCCAAGATTCTTGCCGACCTGAAAAACGGCAAACAACAAGCTGTCGGGGCCCTGATCGGCCAGGCGAAAAAGAAAAATCCCAACATCGATCCGAGCCAATTTCGAGAAATTTGCCTGCAGATAGCAGAGCATCATTAGTTGGTCGTAACAGCGCCTGTCGGTGGCGACATCTGCTATGGCAGGGAGAAAGAAGAGGGGGAAGGGAGAAAATTGGGGATGGAGGGTTTGGAATACTCTAGGGTATCTCACGAAGCGGATCCGCCAGGATACGGGGGACGTAGGGTAAAACCAAAGGGTGGGTGCTTGCACCTGCCATGCTTCGACATGAGAATCGTAGAGCAAACCTATTGTTTGATCAAACAACCCTAAGATGGGGACTGGCACCCATCTACTTTGTGCTGAGGGAGAAGGCGCACCAATTCGGATATGGTACCTGGCTGCCGGTGAAGGAATGCATGCTTGGCACGTATTTCTCTTTCGCTGGCAACCCCTAAAAGACGCGCGATGGCAACGGGCACAACACCATCGGCTGGCTCTCCCTCCCACGTTGTCTTACTGACGCCATAAATCGTGTGGAGCCGCACTGCAGGACTGCAAGGCAAGTTTGTTGTAGCAGCCAATAGCAGACTTGCTGGTTTCAGCAAGTCAACACTCGAGGGAAACCGATCGATAAGTTCTTCTCGAAAAAGATTCGGATTGTCGTGCACCAGTTGGGTATGCACCGATTCGGATTCGGCAGACGTTTCAACGAGCGCTGAACCAAGGCGTCCTACCGGACGGTGGGCCCAGGACGACCCCTGTGGGGAGTCCCTATAAAAACCACACGAGAAACATCCGGGGATGGCCGAAAATAAAATGCTTCTTGCAATACGCGCCGCGACGCAGGAGCGGATGCAACATTTGGTCCAGCAAGTGCGACTTAAAAACATACCATACCGCATTCAGGATGCCGCATGACTCTGACATCTTTCAACATACTGCCCGCAATCAGCTCGTCGGCAGCCGTAAGAACACGTGCAATCTATAAAGTTTAAAGCCAACAGGTTCTACCTGTAGCCAGTGGTTGGAACTCGAACAGGCCTGTCCTTTGCTGCCTAGGCACTCGTCCCTGGCCAAATCGCAAGAACACAAGCATCCATGACTGTGACGGAGTACCCCCAAACGCTAAACTAGGAGCCTACCATGCTTACCCCTTTCTACCAGACTCCAGAATCATCAGGAAAACTCCATGCTCATTGCTAAAAACGCAGTCGTAGCCATCGACTACACCTTAAAAGATGACGAAGGAGAAGTGATCGATACGTCCGCAGGCCATCAACCGCTAGCCTACCTTCACGGAGTGGGTGGAATTATTCCAGGACTAGAACGAGAATTGGAAGGCAAGCAAGTCGGGGATAGCCTACAAGTGACCGTTGCACCTACAGACGCCTATGGGGAGCGCAATGAAGAACTGGAACAAAAAGTTCCACGGGAGCAATTCGAGGGTGCTGAGCAACTCGAACTTGGCATGCAATTCCAGGTGGAAACTGAAAACGGCCCAACCGTGGTGACCGTGATAGAAATTGATGACGACGAAGTCACGATCGACGGCAACCATCCTATGGCAGGTACTGTCCTCCATTTTGATGTGACCGTCCGAGATGTGCGAGAAGCCACCGAGGACGAACTTTCTCACGGCTATGTGCATGGCCCGGGTGGGCATGAACACTAAAATAATCTCATGCCTACGCAGCCAATCATTACACTGACCACTGATTTTGGAGTTGGCAGTCCTTACAGTGCAGCAATGAAGGGAGTTATTCTATCTCTCAATCCCATGGCGCGCATCGTGGACATCAGCCATTCCATTTCACCACAAAATATCCGTCAAGGGGCCTTGGCTCTGGTGGACACAACACCCCTGTTTCCTGAGGAGACCATCCATGTTGCGGTAATTGATCCTGGCGTGGGAAGCAATCGTCCTATTGTATATGTAGAATTTCCTTGGGGCCGCTATATCTGCCCCGACAATGGCCTCCTCGGACGGTTGGCGGAGAGGGCCCAGCCCACTATGATAGTCTCTGTTGAAGCGGAAAAGTACTTCCGCCCGACAGTAGCGCCCACCTTCCATGGACGTGACATTATGGCCCCTGTGGCTTCCCACCTGAGCTTGGGACTCAATCCCCAAGAACTAGGATCTCCCCTCAAAGAACTCAAGCAGTTGGACTGGCCTGGAGTCATAAAAGTGGCAAATCGAATTGAAGGAGAAGTAGTATCTATCGATTCTTTCGGCAATCTGATTACTAATATTTCGCGCGCAATGCTTGCTGATGTTCCTACTAACGATCTCGTTTCTATTCATTGCGACCAGCACGAAACTCGCGGTATTTTTGCCACTTACTCGGATCAACCCAGCATGACCTTGATGGCACTTATTGGATCGAACGATCATCTTGAGATCGCCATTGTGGACGACAGTGCAAAGATCATGCTAGGCATCGAAATTGGGACTGCCGTAGAAGTAAGTTGGTAAAGTACTTTGCGAGCAGTGGTGGTATGTTTTTGAAGTGTTACGGTTTTTTGAAGTGTTACCTGGATTCCTGCAACGTTTCGTGCCACAAGTTTTTATTCCAAGAATAACCCCTCGAGAATGCATCGCTCAAGAACTAGCTCAAACGATCCCGCCTACATCCGCCTTCTTTACGTAATACTAGTATTTTTTCATGCCCACCCACTCAGAACTTGCCAACTGGGACCGCCATCATTTCTGGCACTCCTTCACGCAGATGGAAACCTACGAGTCGGTTGTCATCGATCGGGCGGAAGGTGTTTGGATATTTGACACATCTGGCAAAAAATACCTGGACGGTGTTAGCAGCATGTGGTGCAACCTGCATGGCCATAATCATCCACGTCTCAATGAAGCCATCCAAACGCAACTGGGCCGCGTAGCGCATACCACGTCGTTAGGCCAGGGCAACTGTCCAGCTGCGATACTTGCCAAACGCCTGGCAGATAGTCTCCCAGGTGATCTACAGCATATTTTTTACGCCAGTGATGGCTCATCAGCTGTAGAAGTTGCCCTCAAGATGGCCTTTCAGTATTGGCAGCAGTGCGATCAGCCCTGCCCAAACAAAACAAAATACATAGCCCTTGGTGAGGCATATCACGGCGACACCTTGGGCAGTGCAAGTGTTGGCGGCATAGCCCGTTTTCATGCTGTTTTTAAACCTCTGCTATTTGATGTGATTCGTTTACCTACGCCAGATCCTCGCCACCTTCCATCCTCAGAGGGTGCGTGTGAACACTTCTTGCAGCAACTCGAACACGTTCTCTCTGCGGAGCATGAGCAGATCGCTGCCATCGTACTGGAGCCTCTGATCCAAGCGGCTGCAGGCATGGTGTTTCATCCTGAAGGTTATTTACATGGCGTACGCCAACTAACCAAACGCTACAACGTCCTGATGATAACCGACGAAATCGTCACCGGCTTTGGGCGTACCGGGAGGATGTTTGCCTGCGAACATGAGTCGGTTGAACCCGACATCCTCTGCCTGGGCAAAAGTATCACCAGCGGATACCTGCCCTTGGCGGCAGCGATAGCTACCCCGAAGATTTATCAAGCATTTCTAGGAGATGACGATAGCGGCAGGGCGTTTCTTCCCGGACACACTTATGGAGGAAACCAGCTTGCCGCTGCTGCCGCACTGGCCACCCT
>CAWWCC010000038.1:0-18509 GCA_963935315.1 uncultured Planctomycetaceae bacterium
ACGAGCATCGCAATTGGCTTTTGCAAGTAAAAAAGAAATGCAGTTGGCTCAACATAGAGAAGAGATTCCTGTTGGCGAAAAGGATGAGGAGTCGAGTATTCTGGCCGACACACCTCCCCATGAGGAATCGATGTTTGAAGGGGGCGATCCCCTATTGTTTGACGACGGAATTGACTTTGGATGTTGTCCTCAGTGCGGTGGAGGTGTGGCAGGATGCCGTGGTGGCTGCGGCTGTGGAGCCCGAGGAGTCCTTTATGCCCACGGAGAGTACCTGGTCTGGTGGCTAGATGGTATGAGTACGCCACCACTTGTGATCCAGTATCAGGACATAGATCTTGCCGACCCACTGAGTCCGGTGGTTGTAGGTCCCATTCAAACAATTTTTGGCGGTAATGAGGTTCTTGATGAAGATCGACAAGGGGGTCGTATCACCCTGGGCCTATGGCTGGACGATTATGCACAATGGGGCATCGAAGGTGAGTATTTAGGTTTGGGCGATATCGACGCGCGTTTTAGAGCGGGTGAGAAAGATGGCCTGGTCCCGGTAATAGGGGATTTTATTAGTCGACCGTTTTTTAACACGGGCGTGATCAACGGTGTCGTCACTTCTATCGGTCCTTCTCAGGAAGATGTGGATACCAACCGGTTGGACGGTTCTGTAACCGTTGATATACGAAGTGAGTTTCAATCAGCAGGAATTCGACTGCGACACAATTTATGCTGTCGTGAAGGATGCATGACTTGCTGTGGCGATGCTGTAGGATGTGGTTCCTGTGTTGGTTGTGGGAGTGGTTTGGGATATCCTGGCGGTCCGCTAAATCGCCTCTGCAACTTTTTCAAAAACGGAGTGCGCCGTACGGACGTACTTTATGGGATTCGTTGGACAAGTCTCGATGAAAGTTTGCAGGTGACTGAAGATCTACAAGAATTTGTTGCGATTCCTCCTGCGACCATCGTTTTAGGAAACGAAATCGATGTGTTTGATCGATTTGTCACAGAAAACGAATTTTGGGGAGCCGAAATCGGCTATGAAACCGAGTGGGAATATCGCCGCTGGTCGCTTAATTGTTTATCGAAAGTAGCCATTGGGAACATGCGACAGCGGGTCACGATCCTTGGTGCTACGACCATTGATGACAATGCGGGAACTGTCGAAACGACGGCTGGCGGTTTATTGACACAAGGCTATATGCATCCGGGCGTTGATGGAATTCCCGGAAACGCTGACGATTTCTATGTAGGCAATATCGGTGCATACGAGCGCGACGAATTCAGCATGATCCCCGAGATTGGCCTTACTTTAGGCTATGATCTGACCAATCGATTAAAGTTAACCGCAGGTTATACACTTGTGTATTTAAGTAATGTTGTCAGACCGGGAGATCAAATCGATTTGGATGTGAATGGAAACCTATTGCAGCGCAATGGTACTCCCGATCCAGATACGATCGTACCAGGCGATCACCCTCGCTTTGTTTTTCATCAGACCGATCTCTGGGCACATGGTCTGAATTTTGGAGCTGAATATACCTGGTAATCTTCAAATCCCACGGTAATCATTCAGCCCACAGGGTGCCGATAAAAAACACACAGTTGCGTTGCGCGCAACCCCGCGTTTTTTTGCTAGCATGCCTGTCTCACGAGGTGCTCTGATGGTTCCCTTTGGTTCCAGGTCCCAGAAAAACAAGAGACAATCCGTTCAAAATTCCTTGTTAAGAAAAAAACTCACCTTTGAAAACTTGGAGTCACGTGAACTACTTGCAGCGGACATGGCTGAGATTATTGGCACGGTGCTCAATGATTTGCAGGGAGATGGCAATGCAAGCAATGATATCGCTGTAGCAGGTGCGGGGGTAACGCTCTACCGCGATGGTGGAAATGGCATATTCGGTGGCGATGATGCGATTGTTGATGCAACCTCCACCAATGGGAGTGGCAAGTACCAATTTGATCAGGTTGGTGTAGGTAAGTATTTTGTAAAAGTCTCTCTGCCTTCCGATTTGCAATTTCGTGCCGGAGAGGATGTGCGAGAGATCAATATTTCTGTCGATGAAGGCGACGGTATTGTTGGTCCGGTCATTGACGGTTTTACATCACAACAGATGGTGGATGCTGCCCCGCCCATACCATCCAGCGACCCTTCCAGCCAATTGGATACGGGTGTCTTGGGTGGCGAGCGTGATATGTGGGTCGAGCTAACAGAAAGCAATAATCCGGTTTCTTCGGTAGCATTGGCCTCCTTTGGTGGAAATCTTTATGTTGCGAGTGGACCTGGTGCAACGGGTAATGCCAAAGTGATTTGGGATGGTGTTGATGGCAATGGTCAATTGGTAAATCCCACAGGTTTGGGAGGAGTCGATCTTACTGAGCACGGTGGCAATACAATGACCGGCATCGCTCTTACCTCAGGGGCGGATCACCCAAATGCAATCATCACAATGCGCATTTACACAGATGCAGGCAATTGGTCTGAATTTTCTACGACGGTGCCTGAATCGCCTGGTGGAGCTGCTACGGGGCAAGCTATTTTCAATTTCAGCGATACCCCGACAGCGCAGGGCGGTCAGGGAGCCAACTTTTCTAATGTTGGAGCGTTAGAGCTTACGTTCGAAGGTGTTACGGCCCTTGATGGCCAGGTGTCTCTCATAGGCCTGGTAGGCCGTGCAACAAAGAGTGCAAACTTTACAGCTTCATCCCGCTTGAGTGTGGGAAACCAGGTTTGGTCAGATATCGATGATGATGGATTCTTTGAAACGGGCGAATCGAGTATCGCGGGTGTTAAGCTCAATCTTTATAAAGACACGAATGGCAATAATCAGTACACCAATGGGGTCGACGCCTTTTTAGGAATGACCACAACGGATGCCAGCGGCAGATATCTATTTTCAGATCTGTTTCCTGGCGATTACATCGTGCAGATTGATCCCTCAAATTTCCAATCGCAAGGACCTTTGGTTGGGCTTGCTTCGAGTTCTGGCAATAATCCGGCAACAGATCCGGACAATAACGTGAATGACGATGACAATGGCACGACGCTAGCGGGTGCAGGTGTCATTAGTCAGGCAGTAACATTGAGCGGTAGTGGGGAGCCAACCAACGATGGTGATGTGAACAGTAATTCAAATTTAACGGTTGATTTTGGTTTCTTTGGATTTGATTTGGTTCTCGATAAAACCGTCGATCAAACAACGGTGGCTCCCCAAGAAACCCTCGACTACACTGTTCAGATCAATAACGAGGGCCCCTCGGCCGTAGAAAACACGACTTTTGTAGATGAATTGCCCAGTGCTGTGACGTATGTCTCATCTTCGGTCCTATTCAACGGCAGTTCGTTTAATGCCAATCTGCAACATTCGGGTGGAGTCGTAACAGCCGAATTCGGAACGTTGCAACCAGGTGATGTGGTTGTCGCCACCATCCAGGCAATAGTCAACGACAATGCTACGGGAACCCTGGTGAATACGGCAACGGTAAGTGCGCCAAAAGAAATTAATCTTTCGAATAATACCGATACAGTCTCGAACCCGGTCACACCTCGTATCGATTTGGCGATTACCAAAATTGACAGCCGAGATCCTGTCGAGCCAGGAAGTACATTCAGTTATAATTTGAGAATCGTCAATAATGGACCCTCGGATGCCACGGGTGTCGTGGTTACTGATAATTTGCCGGCAACGGGCGTTTCGTTTGTGAGTGCCTCCCAAACCCCAACTACGAATTTTGGAAATCAACTCATCTTCAGCTTGGATAATCTCGGCAAGGGTGAATCTCGGGATTTAACTATCAATGTTCGAGTCGATGACGATTTTTCTGGCGAACTGCTAAACCATACTGAAGTGGTTGCCAACGAACAGGAAGTGACTTACACCAACAATGAAGACACGGAGCCCACTCTCGTGAAAGTGGATCCGGCAAGTCTGGCCGGTTCAGTTTTTGTTGATCGTAACGACAATGGTGTTTTTGATAATAGCGAAACACCGATCGGCGGCGTAGAAATATCATTGAAAGGTATCGATATTCAAGGTGCTACGGTAGTTCGCACGACAAAGACTGCCCCGGATGGATCGTACCTGTTCGATAATCTCGTTCCAGGAACTTACCGGATTGAGGAAACTCAGCCTGCTCGCTATCGAGACGGTAAAGATCATTCGGGTACAGAAGGCGGTGCGTTGGGTAGCGACCCAGGTCCTCTTTTGATTCCTAATGATGTGCAGCCGGAACAGCTGCAAGATCTGATCTTTGAGATCAAACTTGACAGCGGAGACGCTGGACTGCAGTATGACTTTGGTGAGCTAGCAATTACTACCAGTAAAATAGACTTCATTAGTCGAGCCAATTGGTGGTAAGGCAGCTTGCTGAATTCTGTTGCATCCCTGCATCAAGTTGCTTGATTTGCGGTGCTTAGGCATCGTGCTGCGCTCAAGCATGTTGTTTCTCTTCAAAACAGCAGTAATCTTCAAGAAATTCTCCGCTCACTGGAAGAATGAATACTAGGGTTTTAATGGACTGAAAGAATGTTGGTTGTAATTGTTGTTGCCTGACTCTTTCGTGCATTAAGTCGTCTACCCTTTTCGTTTTTTCCAGTGCGAGGACCAGTCATCACATAGTTCCAGCTGTGCTGATGACATCCTTATCGCAATAGTTTCATTAGGATGCAGACGCATTATGTTCATGCGCAATAAAACCTCTGATCGAAATCGCCAAGGAACGACTGCGGTAGAGACAGCCGTAGTTCTACCAGTTTTTCTTATGTTCGTATTTGCCATCATAGAGTTTGGGCATGCTCAATTAGTCAATAATTTGATCAACAGTGCATGTCGAAATGGCGCTCGTGTGGGGGCTGTTGAAGGTACTACAACGGCTCAGGTTCTTGCAAAGGTGAATACCACGATGTCATCTGTGGTTCCCTTAGAAAGTGTCAATGTTTTTGTGAAAGATGCGAGCATTTATGATGACGGTACGCCACCTACAACAGCCGTCGGCATTGAAGCCATGCCCGACGTGGAGTTGTCGGATGCCGAACCAAGACAGATGTTTGTCATTCGTGCCAGTGTGCCTTACAACGACATTGCCTTAGTTCCTGTGCCCTTCTTGAAGAATGTTGTAATCGAAGGTCAAGCGTTTATGCGTCACGAATAATTCCTCCTCCAGCAACTTGGAGAATGGCCCAATGGTAACAATGCCCAACAAAAAAAGGCGACAATCCACACGTCAAGGTGCGGTAGCGGTGGAATTTGCTTTTATTGCCCCCGTTTTAATTTCTATCGTGATGGGACTCATCCAAACAACTCGTATTTACGATTCTCAAAACTTGCTGGAAACGGCTGCTCGTGAAGGAGCACGCTTTGCGGCCATGGACCGCTCCGGCATGCCGGGTGAGGGAGGATATGGCAATGCAAAAATGACCCAGGACATCAAAAATTTTATGGCCTCGTCAGGAGTTGATTCAGATAATGTCCAAGTGAAGATTCTTGATCACGAAGATCCTTCGCAAACATTTGATATTGATGATCCTGAAAATGATTTGAAGCTTTTTCAGGTAGAAGTAACGGTTCCTTTTTCTAGCGTGAGTATCACCTCTGTAAGCGAAGGTAGTGATTATGGGATGTCAGGTAAAATAATCTTTCGTAACGGTCGTGCGACTCTCTCTGAATAATCTTTTTGTAAAGTGATTCTCAGTTTTTGGAGTATGCATCGTGAGAAAACAACACAATAAAACAGATCGAAGTAAGCCAAAACCACCATCACGGCAAGGCGTTATCATTGTTGTTACGGGATTTACGCTCATTGCGATGTTTGCCTTTTTGGCCTTATCGGTAGATACGGGTCGCATCGTGTTGACCGAGACGCAAATGCAAAATGGCGTCGATGCTGCTTCATTAGCAGCTGCACAAGAAATTACAGCTGCCGTTTATGTAGCTGGGCAAGGTCAAGGTCCAGCGAATATCGATGCCAACTCAATCGCTGTCGAATCGGCTCGTGCCATGGCAGCTGCCGTAGCAGAAGCGAACGGTGTTTATATCGACCCCGCTACAGATGTGCGTTTTGGAAAACGGACATTTGACTCTGACACTGGGACGTGGCCAATTGCTTGGGATGAGTCGCCTTTCAATGTCGTGCAAGTCGTAGCACGACGTACAGGGACCGATGCAGCGCAGCCAGATGGAGAATTTCCATTGGCATTTGGTTGGGCCGTAGGGCGTACACAAGTGCCGATCCTAACATCGGCGACCGCTTTTGTAGAAGCTCGAGATTTAGTTGTTGTTTTAGATTTTTCGGCATCGATGAACGACGATAGCTCATTACGATCAGGTTTGGGTATGTCGCAGGCAGAACAGTCATTGGATGCAATGTGGGATGCTCTGAAAGCATCCGAAGTTACCTGGCCAGGAAAAAACAGAAAGAAATTCAGAAATAAATTCGGAAAGATAACATCCTATTCGGGAATCTATGTCAATAGTTCGGATACGGATTATATCTTCAATTTTCTTGAATTAGATAGCGAAAACAATTCAGGAAAACTTAAATGGCCCTATCCCCAAGCGGGTCGAGATTCGCAAGGGAATCCAAATCCTTGGCCAAGTCATAGCGACAGTGGGCAAATGTGGAAGGATTACATTTACTACGTAAAAAATCTGAGTGGTTCCTATAATCGCAAATATGGTTTCCGTACACTGATGGATTATATGCAAGAAAGACGTTACGGTCGTGTTCATTCAGAAGATCTTTGGCGTTCGCCCCATTATCCTTTCCACGCAATCAAAGAAGGTAGTTCATTATTCCTGAACTTCCTGACAGATCTTGACTTTGGCGACGAAGTCGGCCTGGTCAGCTATGGTGCTTATGCAGTGCAAGAAAAAACGCATTATGATGGTGAAGTAGATATTGATATTACAGAGGATCCGATCACGGATGACTATGCAACCATTGACACAATTCAACGTCGTCACCAGGCAGGTGACTACGACGGCTGGACTGGTATGGGTGACGGCATCCTTAAAGGGCGTGAATTGCTTATAGGAGATGCCAATGACCCGAACGACGATGGATTCGCACGCTATGGTGCACGTCCAACGATGATTATCATGACGGACGGGCAGACCAACCAGGGACCATCAGGATGGAGCATGCCTGCTGGATTCGATTGGGCAGAGTGGACTGATTACGATGGTGATGGAGTGGCGGATTACTCCACGAGCGATTGGAAGAAGCAGTATTCCTTCTGGGAAGCAAGCGAGGCTGCCAAGAGGGGGATTACTTTGCACACCATGGCAGTTGGCGAAGCAGCCGATCGTGATTTAATGCAAGCCATCGCCTTTGCAGGAGGAGGCATTTATATTGATGTTCCTGGTGGAGCAACAGTGGCTGCAATGGAATCCCAACTCATGGAAGCTTTTCGGAATATTGCCTCGCAAGTACCGCCTGCCAAATTGGTATACGAGCTATCGGCAAAGCCTTAAAAGAGTTGGGGCTCGATTCCCCGCCCCCCCCCTCGGCAGTCGGTGATTTGACAAGTGGCAGCGGTGTCCTATGCCGCAGTGTCTGTCTACACTTGTACCACCACACGCCATTGCTCGTGCAACGGCGTGTTTTTTTATGGGCAGGACACCCATCGTAGGATTGCCAATAGAGATTAAATTTTTTTGATCAGGCACTCTGGCAATATCGATTAGTACACTGTTGCAAGTTACCCTAGAGGGTATTCTTGATATGAGTGTCTTCTCTAGCAGAAACGGATGAAATATCCAGGTTAGTCATCGTTGATGGCTGTACTATAGCGACGGCGTCGGTGGCTACGACGACGTCGATGCGAGCGAGTGACATAATCTCCCTCGACAAAATAGTAGCCGCTGAGCAGTTTATAGAAGAACAGAATGAGGAGCGTGCCTGCTATACCGATCAGCATGCCTAAGGGACTCACAGGAATGATCCGCTGTCCTTCTCGGAAATAGCTAATAACGCCACATCCCAAAATGGTACCGCCAACCCCCATGATTACGGTAGCAATTGCGCCACCTGGATCCCGACCAGGCATGATCCCCTTGGCAAGCAAGCCGACGACCGTTCCAAAACCAATCCATACCAGAACATCGTTGATCAGCTGCTGCAATGAATCATTCAGCAGGATGCCTTGTGTTTGGTCGATGCCATCCATGGCCATCTCCTGGGTGCGTGGGAAGCAGGAACTGTACTGAAGGGTCCTGTAGGGTAGCAAGGTCTGTATGAGCTGGCATTGATAGCAGTTGTTGCGTTTTCCAGAATTATCGATTTAAAATCAGAGGAAATTGTCAGTCTATCGAATGTGTTGCAATTAAAGAAAAAAGGCCGCAGCCTTTTAGGCCACGACCTTTTCTCTACTAAAAACAAACTTCTGGTCAAATTGCGACGGTGTGGAGTCGCTGGAAGAAAGACGCGTGTTGGACAGTGCTGCGCACTGCCATGGTATCAACTCGGGCCTATCCAAAAAATTGGTCCTCCCGCCGGAATATATGACCTTGAAGTTTGACTCCTTACTCTAAAGCCCATGATTCCCTAAAAGAATCATAAGTAGAGATATTTTGTGAGTTGAAGTACTCAATCGGCTTTTGCAGGCCTACGCTTCAGTGCAACCTTTCGATGAGCCGGAGACATTACAGTGTAATTGTACCTTCTAAAAGAGTGGTCCGTAAAGTTTTTCTGAGTTAGCAAAATGCGTGCCATTTAAGGTGTAGAATTCCAGAAAGAGGTGTCTACCTGGCAAACTGTAAAAACAGGCTACGAGGTCTGAATTCTCATAATCTTGCCCAGTATTCCCTGAACTGGTCTTGTGCCCATGGCCCGTGCCCACTACAAACTGGCCGCATTTTTTCTTTAGCTAAGACATGAGACCAGTCATGTTGGAAACCCTATCACGATTACAGAATCGAACTACAGCGACAGCCCTTTTCTTGTCGGCAATCTGGTTAGGCAATTGTGTGCCTGTAGCTGCCCTGCAGATATCACCTGCGGGAGCACAGCAGGGTCGTCAGATCACTTTGCGCGAGCAGTTAACAGTAGGTTTAAGAGCCTACACCAAGGCTGATCAAGCATTTATCGATAAAGTAGTTCTCTTGGTAGAGCAGAATAAATTGCCGCGTCCATTGGTGGATAGCACGTTCTTTTGGGCTCGTCAGCGTGCCGTCTGGCACTCTCGTACCAGACGGCTACGGCCAATCGTCTATTTTCAGCCGGGCTTGATCCAGCGGGCCCGACGAATCGGGGTGAAGCTGTAGAGTCGTCCAGGAACGCCTCTCATAGACCTTTTGAAGTGTTTATTTCGCTGTCCTAGGCAGCGAAGCCCCAATCGGGTAAGCTTAGGGTTCGATTTACCCACCCCCCTGTTGGCTGTCTCAAAAGCGAAAAAGAAGGTCATGGCCAAAAAGACTGCGAAAAAGAAGGCTCCGGCCAAAAAAGCTCCCGCTAAAAAAACCCCTGCCAAAAAAAAGACGACGGCTAAAAAAGCCCCCACCAAAAAGGCTGATGCCAAAAAGGCTGATGCCAAGAAGGCGCCAGCTAAAAAGCGGACGCGTACGGTGAAAGAAATTCGTCTCAAGGCCTATTGGGGGGTCTTCAATCAGTCCCTGAAGAGGGTTGCTCTCTTTGAATACAACGAGCGTAAAGCCGCTGATAAGAAGGCAGCCGACCTCACCAAGGGTGGTAAATCACCCCACTTTGTGCAACCCGTTAAAGAAGCTATCGAGGGTTAGTCCTTTTTAGCGGCCGCTGTAGGCCGTATTTTGGGGGCTACTGTAGGCACGTATTTCTAGGTGTCGTGTCTATGCCCTTATTCCTTTTTGTTTTGATCGTCAAAAAGAAAACATGGCACACCATCCCTATGGGATAGGTTTCAACTTGGGGCCACCTAGGCCTCCTAAGCTTAGCCCGGACCAATTGCGTGGGCTAACCCGCTAAGAGCGTACTTAAGCGGGCTAATAGATCTGGATTATCGTATTCGAGCTTGCCAAATCCGCGCAATGCGCCAACAGCTACAGCATTATCTTGATGCTCTGGGAAATTTGTGATGAGCATTACGGGAATCTGTGAAAACTCCTTTTCCGCTTTGAGCGCTTTGATGATTTCAATGCCGTCGGAATAGTCACGATCGAGCTTGCGGTTGATAGTTATCAGGGAATAGTCGCAGCGTTGCAATGCGGCCAGTGTATCTTCTAATCCGTGCGCTTGATCGACTTCACAATTGAATTGTTGGAACAAGTGCGAGATTGAATTAAAGTCGGGACTGCAATTGCCGACGTCGAGGATACGTTTAGCCATTGGTTTTTTCAGGAAAGCGTATAGTTTGTGGATAATTAGGGATAATCAGGCGTGTTGATCCCAAAATAAATCGTTATTATTCTTCCGATGCGATGGCGAATAAGTGTGTGCGATTACTGATGTAGAGCACATTGTTTGCAATGATTGGTGTACTGTAGACACTATTGCCCATGTCGCGCGTGCCGTAATGGGGCTCCCATTCACCATCGACTTCTTGCATGGCTTGTGTGCGGTCTGAGGCGTGGCGGAAAATAGCAATTTCTCCATCCTCGTCTCCAATGTAAACCTTATCTTCTACGATGAGTGGCGAACCCCAGGCGGCTGCCAGCATATCGTAGGTCCAATGGACTTTGCCCGTCTGGGCGTCCAGGCAGTGGAACAAACCACTGAAGTCGGCGATGTAAAGAATATTGTCACGGATCGCTACCGTGCCACAACTCCGGTGCATGGTTTCTTCGAATTCTATGTCACCATCATCGTTCTGATCATATTGGCTATAGTGCCAAAGAACAGCTGAGTTGGGATTGGGACGAACGAGATCCCCCTCCTCGGGGACAACTGCTTGGACCCGTTTGTGAGAAATGGGTTGCTCAGGATCCTGGGTATTGAATGCTAGTTCTGAACTGACATCCCCTCGCTTGGTAGGATCAATGCACCAGAGATGGCCAATTCCTTCGCCGTGCTCAGGGTCCTGCCCTACCGCAACGTAGACCTTGTCGTCGTAAATTACCGGTGTGGCGATTATGTTATTGCGTGTACCACGACCCCCCAGTTCCCACACAGACTGTTTTGGATTGGCGTCAAATTTCCAGAGCAGCCTGGCATTGCCAATAGCTCCTTCAGAAGGATTTTTTCCATGCGGATCAAAACTATAAACCCAGCCATCCCCACCGCCAAAAATCACTTGAGGTTGCCCTCCTAGTTGTCCATAAGTCGGTGAGGACCACTGGCCGTGCAAAATATTGAGTCCAGGTGAGTTGTCCGTCCACAAGACTTCTCCAGTATTTTTGTTCATGGCAAAAAAACTGGGTGCTTCGGGAGCCGGGATATAATTATGTTCGACATCAACACCATTGGAGGTGTTAACAAACAGAAGATCGCCCGCTGCTGTCACCGAGCAACTGCACATATTGTGTTGCGAAATACCGAGCTCTTGCATCATATCGTACGACCAAATCACATCCGCTTCTTGTTTGTCCATCAGGGAAACATTCTTGTATATTGATAGCGTAATGCCACTTAGTATTGCGGTTAGTTCTCGGTTGTGCCCACCGAATTTTCCTGATATCCGCCATTCTTTTTCGGGAGAAATCGTCTCAATTGTGAAATGGGAACCCTGCGCTACTTCGCCCCTTTCTGAAAGTATGGTGACCAACGATTTGGCAATTTGGCTTTGATTCAATTCTTTCAGAATCAAGGGCAGGATCTTCGTTTTGTTTTCATCTAAAGTACTCGGCGATATGTCTACGATTCGTAGGAGTCCACCTTGTTCGCTACCACTGTCTTGCTCATCGTAATAACCATCCGTATCGAGACAACGAACTTCGCCACGACTTGTCACAAACCAAAGACGATTGCCTTCTACGAGAGGCGCGCAGCAGATCCCCTGCAAGGGCCAGTCATGGACGCGTCCTGAGGGCAGTTTTTCGCTACTGTGTTGCCACAAAAATTCGCCAGATTCGCGATCGAAACATATTAAGCAACCAAGATCAATGTCGGAGGGATACCTTTTGAGCCAGCCACCACTATTATTGGTTCCTACGAAAATCTTATTTCCCGAAACGACAGCATTGCCGTAGGTTTGCGAACCGAGTTTGGCAACCCATTTTATGTTTTCAGCAGAACTAGAATCCCAAGTACCAGTACGCCGATCAAAGTCGCCAATGTTCCATTCGGTGGCAATATTTGTAGCAATGGGCGTATTATTATGGGCAGAGTCACCTCCCCATTGGGGCCAATCGGTGGTGACTACCCCCCCTGTCCCTACAGCTTCGCTGGAGACGACATAGTCAAGGCCCGCACCGGTCCACCAGCCGAGAACCACAACAACCAGCAGCATAAGGTACTTTCCAAGATGTTTCATGGGATTTCCTTGCCTTCCGACAGATGGGGCCTTTAGAAGCGCATTTGCTGGACGATTCAGATGGATTGATTTGGAATAATACGGATATTATCTACGTAGATCTCAGCTTCTTGAGCATTGCCATACAAACCGGGGCTTCCCCCGTGATTTGGCGATGGATCAACCATTTGGATCGTCCAGTCCTCTGGTTCTGGATTGCCACGATCCCATAATTTTCCTTGCACACTAGCGGTCTTGCCAGCGGGGGTGACCTTTAGTTTCATGGTGTACCATTTTCCGGGTACAGGATCAAAAGGAACAGCTGCAAAGGTGCGGTATTCATGGGCACTCCAGCTATAGATGCGAAGCTGTTTGTTTGAGCTGCGCACGGTCATCGTATACCGGCTATTGATCAAACCCAAGTCGGGCATCTTGCCACTCTGCGTAGCCCCAGAACCCTGAGAAGCCGAAGATATCTGTAAAGCGAAGTCTGCTTGAATTGTGTAATCCGCCAAATCGGTGGGCCCCATCCACATGCGGCTACGAGTACCAAGTTTATTGTTTGGGTCGCGCGGAGTGGGAAGGACGCTGCGCTTGACAGCAACTTTTTCTCCAGCGATATCTCGCACAACATAACGCACTCGTCCCCCCACCCAGGTCAGGGGTACTTTTTCGGAATGATTGAAATCAAAATTCCACGGCAATGGAGGTACAATACGCAGACGGGCAGATCCAGTCAGGTCACCAATTTTGCAGGTTACTAGTGAGGCTTGATGGGCGGTCAATGTCGGAGCCGTGTAGGTGCCATTTTCTACAGACCCTGGCCCAGAGACAGCCAGTTTGACGTCGTCGCCTGAGAGTATTCTTAGCCGTTGTCCTCTTGCGTTGTATTGGTGAACCTTGAAATCGACCTGTTGGTCAGGAGCTAACAAAGTATCGTAGGGGACGATTTGGATATGAGCCACCGCGGGGTCGTCAGCAGGGGCAGTCTCAGTAAGCTGAGATACGGTTGGCTGGGACATGGGAGCCTGGGACGCAGTAGAGGGTTCCTCATTGCGACCAATACAATAAAGGGCCGCTGATGTCGGCAGGTAGATTCGTCCGTGCGAAACGATGGGCGACCCATCGCAGGCTTCGTTGTGTAGTCGGAATCTATCAAGAACTTTGAAACCTGTATCGGTAGGCTTCAGTACGTGCCAGCGTCCGTTTCCGGTCGACAAATAAACTTTTCCATCGGCATAGAGGGGTGTGCTGCGCATGACTTTGTCCTTGCCGAATGCCTTGCGACGCAATAGGATTTCGCCCGTCTCGGGTTCAAAGATCCAGAGCTTTGCACGGTCGTCAACAACCCAGAGCTTGCCATCAACCATAATTGGCGAAGATTTGCCCGCCATGACTTCAAATTCTTGCCATTTTTCTTGGCCCGATAAGTCTCCACTGAGCGTGCCGTCAAGCGCAACGACAGATCCCATCGTATTGCCAATCACGTTTTCTTCGCTATGTGAGGCATAGACAGTGTCGCCGACTACCAGTGGCGATACAAACAGGCCGCGACGCGAGAAAGGAAAATGCCAGATTCGCTCGCCCGTGCGTGGTTGTAAGGCCCATAATTCTCCGTCTCCAGAGCCAAAGATCATGGCAGCCTGACCGTTCAGCGTGGTGATCGTCGGTGTACTGTAAGTTGTGTCGTAAGGCGAGATGCCAGTGCCTTTGAGCCATCTTAATTTGCCCGTCGCCTTATCAAAGGACATAAAGCGGTGGGCAGGTTTTGCTAAAAATCCCCACTGCGGTGCGTCGCCCCATCCAATGACAACAGCGCTGACAATCACGGTGTCCTCAAACACGATTGGGCTGTGGGTACGCCCCCCATACGTGCTCAAGAGTCCAAATTCTTCATGGAGGCTGCGTTTCCAGACAAGTTTGCCCGTAGCACCTTCCAGACAGCAAAAATAACCTGATACACTAAGAGCATAAACGCGACCCGTTTCAGGATCGCCGGCCACTGATGACCAACCGACACGCGTGTCGGGCACATCGGTTAGATAGACATTAAACCGATGTTGCCAAATCATATTTCCAGTAGCTGCATCTACACAAACGACCTTAGCCCCCTCGCTTGTCGTCCCTCCTTGATCACGTACGAGTGTGAAGAGTCGACTGCCCATGACGATGGGGGTTGAACGCCCTCCCAACTCGTCGTTTTTCCAGAGTAGATTGCTGTTTGGTCCTCCTTGGGGATCCCAGTGTTCCACCAGGTTGGTTTCGTTGGAAACGCGATTTTGCTGTGGACCTCGCCAGTTGGGCCAATCCATGGCTGTGCTTTGTAGCGGTTCGTCAGCGAGTACCTGCATGTCGCATAGCGGTGCTGCTAGTGTGCTTAAAAAAAGAACGAATCGAATCATTAGGGTACACCTCAACGAATAGTGAATACGCTATCTGTATGCGAAAATAGGTCTATTCGATCTATGGAGAGAGAGGCAGTGGGAATATCTATTAGGAGGGTGGATTCAGCGGAGAGATCAGTTGCCTAACGCAATTCGAGGATCGCAGCGGACTCCAAATCAAATGGGTTCCCAAATCAAATGGGTTCCCAAATCAAATGGGTTCTATGTGGAGGTAGATCAGATATCTGTTGATAAATCTGTGATTCAGTTGGTAATTAATTCTGTTAAACTTTGACGACCACGTGGTTTTTGCGACATCCGTTACCCTTTTCGATTGCAGGGCGCTACCAGGGGGCCTTTTGGTGGGGAGTCTAGGATAGCAGACTTTAAGGGCTTTCACTAGTCTCGGAAGCCTCGAAATTAAGAGGCACAACTGATACGATTGGACCAGCTTCTGTTGGCCGTAAATCTTGCCTAATGATAGTCCTAAACCACTTGCTGAAAATTACTTCTGGATGCTCAAGGGGGCTTATAGCGTGGGCCGATAGTTTTTGATGTTGCCTAGAATGCAATGCAGTGTCTTTTGACACTCCACTGTTTGGCGCGTTAACCGACCGGCCTGTACTTTTTCGAATCATGGATTGATTCGACTGGTGTTGACGCCTGACTGTGGGGACCAACAAGAAACGGATTAACTTGACCCCCCCGACCCTAATGGGTCACCCACGCAATCTCACCTGCCGCTCCCACTGGGCTCCACGCCCTGCCACGTCGTCTCGACCAACTCAGCACGTGTGAGATGAAACGCGCCTGACTGGCGCAATCAAGCCGTTTTAAGGAACCGTCCCCAAGGAATAGGAGACGTAATTCGATGAAGTCGAAATTGTTTGGAGCGCTCATCGTAAGCGTATGTTGTCTAGCAGGCCAAAGTCACGGTTTTGGTCTTTTGGACACTATGCTTGGAAGTGGTTGCGGATGCGACTGCTGTGAGCCGCAATGTTGTTGTGAAGAGTCTTGTGGATTTGCTGATGATTTTTGCTGCGGCGACGACTGCTGCGGCGACGACTGCTGCGAAAAGTCTTGCGGATGTGCTGATGATTGCTGCTGTGAAGCCAGCTGTGGTTGCTGTGAAGCCAGTTGTGGCTGCTGTGACTCGGGGAGTGTCGATGCTGAACCTGCAGAAGATGCAGGAGAGCCCGAAGCTGCTCCGATTCCATCCGCTCCTGCGGACCCTGCAGCTCGGGTCGCCCAACCACGCAAAGTGGTCAGCGCCAGCTTTGTTCGCTAAGAGAGAGTATTGACGAGTCCCCCTCTGAGGACCTGTCTCGGGCTTACGGGCCTGGGGCAGGTTCTTTTTTTAGTCGAACCATTCAGTCCAAGATTATTGGGTTGCAATGATGCATTTTCAACTAGGGACACCAGCTGTCCGTATGCCTGGAAGAAAGGTTTTTTGCCTATTGATCGGCCAGTCGTCAAGGTATGTGCCGTTTCTTGCAGGCACCCTATTCGTACTAATTCTTGTACCTATTCCATGAAGGGGACGAGATAGAGTCCTCCCAGGCTAACCAGACCCAGGCGAATCAGATCCTGGCATGTGCGCCGATCTCATCGAACAAGCCATTCCCTGTGAATACGAAAAACGCAAGGATTGGGGCAGGACTAAGAAGACAACAAACGGTATTCGTAGTGACGGCTGGAACCTATCGCGACGTAAACGGGCTGTGAAGCACGGACTTTGGAAGCACTATAAAGTTAGGCTTGTCGAACCGGAAGAAAAATTTGAGATTCGCGTGGACTCACTTCGCAATTCGGGCCCGGGCTGTGCAGCTTTCACGCTTGTTATGATTGCCGATTTAGAGGCTTGGGTGCGGGCCAAGATTTACCAATACGCCATCCACCTGATCGGCTTAGAAATAGAGAGTGAAACATCCTTTGTGTTAGCTCTCGATTGCGAAGTAGAGTTAAGTTTGAATTTGGGGTTTGCCAAGATTGCCCCGCGAATTGTCGATGCAAGATTGCAGCTTCAAGAATTCTAATTGCACCGCGTCAGCAATGCGCAGGGGCCCATTATTTGGGAGCTTGGTGACGGCTTGCAGAAACTTATTGAACACGAACTCAAGGGAACGAAGCTTGTTGCCAATCTAAATCGAGCTATCGACAAAAAACGTGACCACCTCACGATTCGTCTGACAGATTTGTTAAGTTCTACCTGGGGGCCCTTGGCCAACCACTGGAAATATTCCTAGCCCGGATATTTGGGTTGAACTTTCATGAAGTGTTCTTCGGGAAGTTGAATTGTGTTTACCCGAAAACCAAATTTATCACCAACTTTAACGGCCTCACCTTCGGCCAGCGATTGATTGCCCACAAAAAGTTCTAGCATTTCGTCGCAGGATTTATCAAATTCCAGGATGGTTCCAGGGGCAAGCTCGGTAATGGTCTTGAGATTCTCTTTTTTGGTTGCGAGCATCACGCTGACAGGCAAACTAATCTTGAGCAAGCTGCGCGAGTAACCAGGCAGACGCGAAAAATCAAGACTTTCTGTTGCCTTGGCATGAGATCCTGTTGATTCACCGGCAGGATGTGGGGTGGTTGGATTTGTTACTTCGACATCCTTACTAGTCGGAAAGAGTTGTTCTAGATTGGACAATGGCCATAGCAGACTCAATTGTCCTTCTGCGTTAGTCGTGCTCAGGGCAATGGGTACGATTGCTGCGTCGTCGGTCAGGCTTGCCGAAGAAATAGCAGACTGAATGTTTTCAATCCAAGCCGCCTGGTAATTATCGGCCACCATCGATTCAGGGACCAGTAGCATGCTGAGCTCTTGTGCAAGGGTGCTGAGCTTGCTTTTGCCAGTCGTATCAGGATTGGCACACCAATCAGGCAATAAGCTACTCGTTTCAGGCAAAACGGCGGCTAAGCCCTGATCGCCAAAACGCAGCAGAATTATCAGGCCAGGACCGTCCAATTCATCGGCAGTACGACTATCGCCAAAAGCCCCTGATTCTCCTGGAGTGAATGATATTTCGCCATCCAGAGAACGACTCAGCGCACCTGCAGCCTCTTCAGCGCCTGCTTGGCAAGCGGCCACGATTTTTTCTGCCAGGTTAGGTGTTAGTTCGCTCATCGTTTTGCTTAAATCCAGCAAGGAATCCTAGTTACTTCTATCGGCTTGTTGAGCCCGTAAACTTTGCCCAGTTCACAGTCTTTGCCTATATGGCATGGTGAGACCTGATTGGATCCTGGCTTTGCTAGCATGGTAATAATAGATGACAGTACCGAAACGGAATTATTATCCTGGCAATGTGTCTAGGACTCGGATGGCCAGGCAAGTTCCTGTCAAGCTAAGGAACGCCGCCCAATAGCGCCTGGTAAGATTGATTTGTCAAATCCTGTGGGGCTGTTCGTGCCGTTCTGCGGAGAATTGGAATGCGGATAGGCCCAATCGTTATGCAGCAACATAATGAGGGCTCCTGCAGGCTACGCTGTCTTTCTTGCGAGTTCGCCCCTATAATAATCCCAAAATGCTAGCATTTGTCCCAGTTGAAGAGAATCATGAGTACCGCAACTGAAATTCCTAAATTTGACCTGCAGCCTTACAAGTCTTTAGAGAACAACACCTTGGTGGCACGCATTCAAGCGGTCCGTGATCAGCTTGGCCCAGAGTTGTTGCTTTTGGGCCATCATTATCAACAGGATGAGGTAATTGCTCAGTGCGACTTGCGAGGCTGTCTCTTATACACATCTCCGAGCCCACGAGACGGACTCCTATC
>CAWWCC010000039.1:0-18483 GCA_963935315.1 uncultured Planctomycetaceae bacterium
TTTTTCTTTTTCTTCTTGGGTTTCTTGGCATTACTCGCTTTATCCCGATCAGGATTATAACTGGATGTCGAATTTGGGCTGAATCCTGAGGCCGAATGGACGGACCTTTGTTCCAGACCCACCCGGAGTTGCGGCCGCTTTATTACTTACGACAGCCTCATCCCAGAATGCGTCATCGGATTCGGGAGTGCGTGTAGCAGGAGAACTGGAGGTCCGAGCGGATACTTTGGTACCTGGCCTTTGACTCGCTTTAGACCCCACTTGGAACTTAGACCCAGCCTGAGCCATAGATCCCACCCGAGATTGAGACCCTGCGTCTACCCTGGCCGTAGCGGGGCTCGGTGCCTGCTTGCCCGTGGGCTTGAATTTGCCTACGCGAATTTTTTTACCACACCCTTTGCAGGTAGCTACCTGACCAGCTGCGGATCCTGCTTCTGACAACCTAGACAAGAAATTCGGGCATCGTTTCTCCCCTTAGAACACGACATTACCCTGAAAATCTTTGCGCCAATTTAGCCCGGGGGCCAGATCAACACAAGCTTTTCTAGAGATTCCTGGTCAATGCTCCCCACTCAGGAGACCTCTGGAAGCATCTTTATTCTGTGTCTTGGGGCAAGTAAGGATGGTCTTTCCACTATAAAAAAGCCGCCGGCAAAAGCCGACGGCTGATAGCATTGCAAATCTGAGATCTCTAAACGCAAGCGTTCTTAGTACCAATTTTCCTTAGTACCGATAATGGTCGGACTTATAAGGCCCCTCAACGGGTACGCCGATGTAATCAGCCTGTTCTTGCGTGAGCTTCGTGAGTTGGACGCCCAACTTATCTAGATGCAAACGGGCCACTTCTTCGTCAAGTCGTTTTGGCAGACGAACAACCTCGACTTTGTAATCGGCGCTGTTCTTCCACAGTTCTATTTGAGCGAGTACCTGATTGGTAAATGATGTACTCATCACAAAGCTGGGATGCCCTGTCGCACAGCCCAGATTCACCAGGCGCCCCTTGGCCAGGATGATTACTGATTTTTTGGTCTTTGCGAATGTGTAACGATCAACGGCCCCAATATCAGATGGTTTAATTTCGTCCTTGGTTACCCGACCTGCCTCGACTTCTGCTTCTAGCCAGGCTATATCGATCTCTGTATCAAAATGACCAATATTACATAGGATCGCGTCGTTCGACATTTGCGACATATGCTCGCCAAGGATGATGTCTTTGTTGCCAGTCGTTGTTACAAAGAGGTTTCCTTCCAGACTGGCCTCTGCCATCGTAGTTACTTCAAACCCTTCCATGGCCGCTTGCAGGGCATTGATCGGATCAATCTCCGTAACCAACACGCGGCAGCCATAGCGCTGCAAGCTGTGGGCACATCCTTTGCCGACATCTCCATAGCCGCAAACGACAGCCACTTTGCCAGCCAACATGATATCGGTCGCTCGCTTGACACCGTCCGCCAATGACTCACGGCACCCATAGAGATTGTCAAATTTGCTCTTGGTGGCACTGTCATTGACATTGATTGCTGGAACTTGCAGTCGGCCCTCTCGATTGAGAACCTCCAGGCGATGAATGCCAGCGGTCGTTTCTTCGCTGAGACCTCGAATGTTCTCCAACAATTCAGGGAATTTGTCGTGGACCATGGCGGTCAGATCGCCACCATCATCGAGAATCATATTCAGAGGTTTGCCAGCAGGAAACGCCGTTAGGGTCTGCTCAATGCACCAATCAAATTCTGCTTCGCTCATACCCTTCCAGGCAAACACAGGGTAGCCTGCCTTGGCAATGGCACACGCGGCGTGGTCCTGCGTGGAGAAAATATTGCAACTGCTCCAGGTGACCTCAGCACCAAGTTCTGCCAGTGTTTCAATCAGGACAGCCGTCTGAATGGTCATGTGCAAGCAGCCAGCAATGCGAGATCCGGCCAAAGGCTTGTCGGCACCATACTTTTTTCGTAATGCCATGAGTCCTGGCATTTCGTTTTCTGCAAGTGAGATTTCCTTGCGACCCCAGGCAGCCAGACGTTCGAACTCTTCGGGTGTGCAATCCAATACTTTGTAGGGAAGTTGTATTTCAACTTGGGCCACGACGGGTAAACTCCTTCAATAACTTGGCTTCAAAAAACTTGATGGACGGGGCATCCGGAGGACACCCATGAACGCCCCAAGCAGCAAACGTCCCAGGCAGTGCCAAAGGACTAAGATTTGTCGGTTATAACGATCCTATTAATTCTAAACTGTGATGCCCGTCTGTGGCAAGATACTTGTATGGGTGAAGATTGCCCCTGTGTTGCTGGAGAATGGACGCCGCCCACTGATCACTTGATTTCTTCATAAGCAGCTTGAGCAGCATTAATAAAAGACCTTAGCTTTACAGGATCTTTCACTCCAGGCGAGCTTTCGACACCACTGGCTACATCGACTGCATGCGGTTGAACTTTGCGAATGGCCGCACCAATGTTCTTGGGATTGAGCCCTCCTGCCAATGCCAGCGGAATTTCGCCAAGGTGTCTTGGATAGTCGTTGAGCTGTTCCCAATCCGCAGTTTGCCCCGTCCCTCCGAACTGACCTTCAACGGCAGCATCAATCAGAACGGCTGCTGGCATACGTCCTGCCCTTCTGCATGCATTGAGACTCTCAGCAATACCGGCAAGACCATGGGACCCTAATGTGTAGGCACGGACAAGCACCAAAGCAGGATCAATCTCAGCAAGTAAGCCTGGCGGTTCGTCACCATGCAATTGAACTCCTTGCAAAGCCACCTCAGAAGCAATCTGGTTAATTTCGTCGGCCGTGGAATTAACGAATACACCGATTGCACTGGATATTTCAGTCGTAATGGATCGGGCTTTCTCGACGGACACAAAGCGAGAGCTACCTGGATAGAAATTGAGGCCAATTGCATCAGCGCCTGCATCGAAGGCTCTCTGCGCATCGGCAACCGAGGTAACACCACAAATCTTTATTCGAAACACTTTATTTCCACTAAGAAAATACGTTTTGGCCAGTACTTCATTGTTTCACTGCCCAAACAATAGTCAACTAGCAAGCATTTTTATCTTGAACCTGAAGCAAACTCACTATCCATGCCGAAGTAGACGGTAGAGGAAGTTCTTACCGCATTGGCCGAAGGTCTGCGCTAAGGCTGGATATTTCATACGTTTCGTGGCGCCATGGTCTAAATAACTTCTGGCAAGTCCGGCGAAGCTTGCAACCGGGGCGTATTGCAAATACGTCGAGGGCTGCGAGTTGAAACTCGGGCGTGGCTAGACTGGACCATTTTGGCAGGAATTCTACGACTACATCGTATGAAATGTATGGGCCAGTCCCTCCATTAAATCCATCCCACTTTTTCCAAGCAACATTCAGGAATCCCTCATATGAGTGACCCTAGCATGCCCGAATCGTTGTCCCGTCCATTCGTCGCGGCACCACACGCTAGTCGCTATTTTCCCGCAGCGATCTTCGAAGAGTCACGGCAGCGTATCACACGCTCCATCGAGCGCGGTGAAGGGCCGGCAATCCTGATAGGGGCCACAGGTGTTGGAAAAACAATGCTGGTTGAAGTCCTTAACAAACAGTTTCAGGAGACGATGACCGTCGCACTTTTGGCTGGAGCCCAACTTTGCACCCGCAGGGCTTTGCTCCAAATGGTTCTTTTTCAAATAGGCTTACCCTATCGTGACATGGATGAGGGCGAACTTCGCCTTTCACTACTAAAATACCTGCAGCCCGATGGTGGGACATCTAGACGAATCCTACTGCTCGTTGATGAAGCCGAGTCCTTACCAGATCGCCTGCTTGAGGAGTTGCGCGTACTGACCAATATTGCCGACAATGGGCAATCCCTGGTCAGCCTGGTTTTGATTGGAACCTCTCTTTTAGAAGAACGTTTTGCAGATCCTAAGCTAGAAGTTTTTAGTCAACGAGTATCTTCGCGTTCCTATCTAGCTCCACTAGGTCGAGAAGAAACACTACAGTATATCCGATCTCAGATTGCTGCTGCTGGGCAAGAACCCTTAATGACTTTCACAGACGACGGTTTGGAAGCCATGCTTGCTGCCACCGATGGAGTCCCACGTTTGATCAATCAATTGGGCGATCAATTATTCTGGATGGCTCAAGAAACAGGCTACAACTCCTTGGATGCTGAAATCGTTCAGCAAGCCTGGTCCGAACTCCAACAACTGCCAGCACCCTGGAATACTCCCGATATCGAATCCATCGGGAGCGCCGTTGAATTTGGTGAGCTTGCCCTCGAAGAGGCAGAGCATGCAACCCATGAAGAATCCGACGACGAAATGCCCGCTTCCATACCTATGAGTATTTCGCACATTGATGAGTTAGAGACCCAGGAAAACAGGGCCCCAATTTCAGCAACTTTTGCAGCTACCGAAGATCTACTCACACAACTTAATCAGCTGGACAAGGAAGAAACTTCCCCACAGTCTGCGTCCGCTGCCAACAAAAAAAAACCTACCGCAGCCTCGCCTGCGAAGAATCCTTTTTTAGAACAATTCGATTCGGAAGAATGTCTTTTAGATCAGTACTCTAAATTTGAAAGTCTTCTGTTGTCGTCTGCCCCCAAAGTCGTCAATCGACACGACACCTTTTTTGCACAGCAACTGCAGCAGTTTGAAATAGCCGAGACGCCCACGATCACAACAAGCGCAAATGAAAACCATAAAGACGATTCGATCCAGCAACCTTTGCCAGACGAATCTAGTGAATGTGCTACAATGACTGAAATTCCAGTAGAAGTTCCGGGAGATCTTCTGGTTGTGGAAGAAGAGTTTGACAAAAAAATCGAAGTCGTTCCTGGCAACAATTTCCGCCAACTCTTCAGTAGCCTACAAGTAGACAATCAAGTACCCAACTATGGTTAAGGGCTTATCCAGAACCCTATCTCGGGAGGGCATAGCTCTAATCCATTGCGTCTACAATACGCAAAGCAACCCAATAGCGAATTGACCCTATGGAAAACCGGTCTCACGATTCGCAACTGGACAAGTGTGGCCATGGGATTCTTGTTGCTGTAGCAACATACAATGAGATCGAAAACCTACCTACCTTAGCGAATGCTATCCATACGGCTTTGCCCACAGCCGATGTCCTGGTAGTCGACGACAACTCACCCGATGGCACTGGCCAGTGGTGCGATGAGTTTGCGACCGAGTCTGGTTGGTTTGAAGTTCATCATCGTAAGGGTAAACTTGGTCTCGGCTCAGCGATCGCAAAGGCCATGTCCATCGCGGTGGATAAAAATTACAAGTCTCTAATTACCTTGGATGCTGATTGGAGCCATCCACCGGATCAATTGCCAGCAATCGTCCAAGCCTCAGGAAATGCTGACGTGGTTGTCGGTTCACGTTACTGTCGCGGAGGTGCGATTGAAGGGTGGCCCTTACATAGACGCATAGCCAGCCGCCTGGTCAATGCAGGAACTCGTTTTCTTCTGGGAACTCACCTGAGCGATTGCAGCGGCAACTACCGACTCTATAAAACGGCATTGCTCAAGACCCTTTTAAGCAAAGATCTTCAATCTCATGGCTATGCCTATCTCGAAGAAGTGCTTTGGCATCTACAGCGATTGGATGCACGTTTTGCGGAAGTTCCCATAACATTTACCGATCGTCGATCCGGCCAATCCAAGATCAGTATCCACGAAGCCTGGGGAGTACTCTGTGCTTTACTCAGAATGAGCTGGCAACGCCTCACCACATTTCTAAAACGTTCGAGCTAACCACACATTTCATACGCTTCTGCAAAGGCAGACCGAGCCCGGATATTTCATACGTTCGGGCACCGATAGCCGAAGCATAACGTGGCCAGGCAAGGTTGAAAAATTCACGACCTACATGCAACGAAACGAATGAAATTTCGGGCTAGTTGTAACGTTTGTACTGCTTGTAATAGCCTATTGTCCACCACAATATCTCGCCAATCCATTCTACGTTCTATTCTTTAGCGTTAGAGTTTCTTGGTTGATCTAGAAAGGCGAATGGTGTGATGTCGAAAAAATGCATAGGGATACTGACTAGCGGGGGAGACTGCCCCGGGCTGAATGCTGTCATCCGTGGCGTGGTTAAATCATGTTGGCAGCTTGGCTACGAGTGCGTCGGATTCCTAAAAGGCTATGAAGGTCTGCATGATCCGGTTCGCTATCTAACACTGACACCTAAAAACACTGCTGGTATTTTGAATCAGGGGGGCACCATATTGGGTTCAACCAACAAAGGTCGCCTTGCTGCGACCGTAGGAGTGTCAGACCGACAAGAGTTAGATCCTGATTTGCTGGCCGGTGTACAAACTACGGTCAATCAGTTAGGCATCGAAGGACTCGTGTGTGTGGGGGGCGATGGTTCGCTAGCAGTCGCCCAACAGTTTCATGAATATGGCATTCCTGTTGTAGGTGTTCCCAAAACGATTGACAACGATTTATCGGCAACGGCCTTTACTTTTGGTTTCGATAGTGCCATTGAGTCTGCCACCAACGCACTGGACCGCCTGCATACTACTGCAGCCAGCCATGAACGGATCATGGTGATCGAGGTAATGGGTCGTCATGCCGGCTGGATTGCTCTGCATTCAGGCATTGCCGCAGGGGGCGATGTCATACTGTTGCCCGAAATTCCTTGGACTTGGGAAAATGTTTGCCATAAGATTCTGAATCGCGAAAGTAAGGGCAAGCGATTTACCCTAGTCGTTGTTGCCGAAGGAGCAGAACTCCCTGATTGTGGCCTGGTTGCCGAAGAAAAAGTTGGTGCACAGTCCAAACTTGGCGGCATCGGCCAGATTGTAGCTAATGAAATTGAATTGCGCCTGCAGCGTGAAACACGTGTGTCGGTACTGGGCCACCTGCAACGTGGTGGTGCTCCAACTACTTTTGATCGAGTCCTTGCTACCCAATACGGTGCCCATGCCGTAAGACTCATACTTGAAGGCAAATTGGGTGAGATGGTTTGTTACCAACCGCCCGAAGTCAGCAGTGTGCCGATCATGGAGGCCGTCAACCATCTCAGACTAGTAGATCGCAACGGTTCTGCCGTGCAGGCAGCCCGTGCTCTCGGTGTCAGCTTCGGCGATTGCAAAGCAGACGAAAGTCCTTTTGCTTACAAGGCAGAGACCGCAGAAATTACTACCGCTACGGATATCGAAGTTGATGCCGATTTCACAATCGACATTGCTGAAGCTGCTACGGAAGAAGCGTTAATGGACAGCTAGTAAAAGTTCTAAGACATGCTGGACTAGGACTGACTGACTCTTTTTTGTGGATGCGTATAGAATTTGGCGTGGCATTCGCGCAGCCAATCTGGGATCTGCTCTGCAAAAGGCGAAGATTGGATTGCTTTTTCAATGTCCAATTCGTCAAGATGAGCGGCATTTGATCCCGGAAACCAATGGCTGCCGTTGCCGAGTAAGTTGTAGCGCGTTTTGGCAAACTCCTGCATATCAAAGGCCAGCGCCAAATTGCGCAGCCAGAGCATGGCAGGAATATTCATAAAGCCCGGTGTGTTTTCCCAGTCTGGCAAACCTTCAGCATACCGGTCGGCCAGATCACTGCCGACTGTGTCCACGAGTGCTTCACGCAACCGTGCGATGATTGTGGGTAAGATCACACTGGAACGATCCAGGTGTTCCAATGTCGACACCTGCAGGTCGAAATCGGCCGGACAGGAGGCACCCAGGCTGAGTGTATGCACCTCTCGTTGCGCAAGACAGAACAAGCAGTTAAAAACGAGTGGATGTACTGGCTGGCATAACTCGACTAACTTTGGGGATGGTTTGTACAACATGCCACCCTTGCTTGATGGGCTAATGATGAATACCCCCATATCCCGCTCAGCGGCTGCCGCGATGGCTGGCCAGTTGTCCTGAAAAATATAGTACCAGTGCAGATTGATATAATCGAACCCCCCATTGTCTTCGTGGGCAATGGCATCCAGAATGAATTCTGTTGTGCCATGGGTCGAAAAACCAATGTGATCAGCAAGCCCTTTTTTTTGTAGTTTTCGTGCCGCCTCCAGACAGCCCTGGGGACGTAGGGTTTGCCAAAGATGTTTGTACGTGTTGACGCCATGGAAAGCCAAAAGGTCGACACGCTGGAGCTGCAGCCTTTCGAGCGACTCTTGAAAGTGCTGTACAAATTGCTCCGGATCAGCGGTCGGCGCGATCTTGGTCTGGACGATGATCTGGTCACGCGGAAAAGTTGGCAGAACCAATCCCAATTGTCTCTCACTGGAACCATAATCGCGAGCGGTTTCAATGTGATTGATCCCGAGTTCTAGGGAGCGCCCAATCGTGGCTTCAAGATGGGCCTGTTTTTCAGGCGGTACTTCGTCGAGTGGTACGTCCTGCCATTTGTAATGGTAGCGCATACCGCCGCAGCTAAACACGGGCATCTGCAGTTCGGTACGTCCAAATCTTCGGGTGAGCATGCCATTTTGTATAAGGTCAAACGGGTATCCTTACAACCTGACACTGCAGAGCCAAGGACTTGGGCCTGTCTCTTCCCGCATGCGAAATGTGAGCTGAGTTCAAGTTTGGGACTCGCATCAGAGCCCCACAAAAAGATTTCATTGCCTGGACTAAAAAACTGCAACTTGCCGGCCTGAGCGAACTGAGTAGAATCTGGATTAGCGCTTGCTTTCTCATTTTAAAAACGAAGGAGTTCTCCGATGACAAGTAGCGGTGGCCAAATCGACACAGTCATGCATGAAGACCGGCTTTTTCCGCCCAGTGCAGAATTCACAGGGAGCGCTCGACTCAAATCCATGGAAGAGTATCAGGCCCTCTGGGACCAGGCCCAAGCCGACCCGCCCGCCTTCTGGGCGAAACTGGCTCAAGAAGAACTCCATTGGTTCGAACCATTTCACGAAGCGCTTGTTTGGAACGAACCGTACGCCGAATGGTTTGTAGGGGGCAAAACAAATGTCAGCACCAATTGCCTCGATCGAAATATTGCTGCCGGGCATGGCGACCGCACGGCGATTCTCTGGGAAGGCGAACCGGGCGATAGTCGTGAACTCACCTATGCCCAACTCCATCGCGAAGTCTGCCAGGCTGCAAACTGCCTGAAGTCACTGGGAATCGGTCAGGGCGATGTGGTTTCGATCTATATGCCCATGGTACCCGAACTGGCCATAGCTATGCTCGCCTGTGCACGGATCGGTGCGGTCCATTCGGTTATTTTTGCCGGCTTTTCCGCTGAGGCTATTGCCGACCGCAATAACGATGCCAGTGCCAAATTGCAGATTACTGCCGATGCCGGCTGGCGTCGGGGAAAAGTACTGCCCCTCAAAGAAACGGTTGATCAGGCGCTAGAAAAGTCGCCCACGGTCGAGCATTGTCTGGTGCTCCAGCGCGTTCATGAAACCGTAAACATGAAACCCGGACGTGACCATTGGTGGCACGAATTGATGGCAGAAGCTGATGAGGACTGTCCAGCAGAGCCCTTGGATAGTGAAGCGCCACTATTCATTCTCTACACGAGTGGATCAACCGGGAAACCCAAAGGCATCAAGCACACCACGGCAGGCTACAATCTGTACGCCAAAAAAACATTTGAATGGGTCTTTGACCATCGCGAAGATGATATCTATTGGTGCACTGCCGACTGTGGATGGATCACTGGTCACACCTATATTGTCTACGGACCTCTCTCAGCAGGTGCAACCTGTGTCATGTACGAAGGCGCGCCCAATTTTCCGGATGAAAGTCGTTTCTGGAGTCTGGTCGAAAAATACAAGGTGACCTTGTTTTACACCGCGCCCACAGCCATCCGCGCTTTCATCAAATGGGGCGACTCCTTCGTCGACAAACACGATCTAAGTAGCTTGCGCCTGCTTGGTACTGTGGGCGAAGGAATCAATCCTGAGGCATGGATGTGGTACCATCAAAAAATTGGCGGTGAGCGCTGTCCAATCGTCGATACCTGGTGGCAGACCGAAACGGGCGGCATCATGATGAGTCCCCTGCCAGGAGCTATTCCCACCAAACCAGGCAGTTGCACCAAACCTTTGCCAGGCATCATCCCCGCCATCGTTGACGAAAGCGGAACTCCCGTCGAAGCCAATCAGGGAGGCTGGCTGACCATAGCGCACCCCTGGCCGGGAATGCTGCGCGGTATCTGGGGAGATGGCGAGCGTTATCAAGAAGTCTACTGGAGCAAAGTCGCCGGCAAGTACCTGGCAGGCGACAATGCGCGGTGCGATGACGATGGATACTATTGGATCATGGGACGTATCGACGACGTACTCAATGTCTCGGGCCATCGTCTCAGCACGATCGAAATCGAAAGCGCCCTGGTCTCGCACCCACAAGTGGCCGAGGCAGCTGCCGTAGGACGACCAGACGAATTGAAGGGAGAAGCGGTTTCGGTATTTGTTACGGTCAAAGATACAGAGCCCAACGAAGAGTTGAGTCAGCAGCTCAAAAAACATGTCCGCAATGAAATCGGGGCCTTAGCCGTCCCCGACGACATTCGCTTTACCACGGCCCTGCCCAAAACGCGCAGCGGCAAAATCATGCGTCGTCTCCTCAAAGACATTGCTGCCGGCAAAGAAACCGTGGGCGACACAACCACACTGGAAGACTACAGCGTACTGGCAAATCTACGGGAAGACGAGGAATAGGCCGACTGAAAATCTCCAAGAAATACCCATCCCCGATTGCGAGACACCCTCACGTCCGCAATACTAGCGGATTCAACTGGTCCGGTAGCTCAGTTGGTTAGAGCAGGGGACTCATAATCCCTTGGTCGGGGGTTCGAGTCCCTCCCGGACTACTAAAACAATTGTGCCCCTGCCTTGTTGCCAAGTGCACAAGCGAGTTGCTTACGTTTTTTGGGAATTAGCCCGGCGTAGCGAGCGGGGTTGTGCGGCTGCCAATTTCCTCGGAACGGCTCCGAGACCAGCGAACGGTAAGACTGATGAAAAGGAGATTGTTCTAATGAGACAAATAAAGTTAGGGCTAGCGTTGGTCATTCTCACATCCACCGCCCCATTCACGGCCGCCCAGGCAGCCACTCTCTACAACATAGGTCTCGCGGGCGACAGTGCGGCGATCGGCACCCTAGATTGGGCTGGCGACCTGTCATCGGATGGTGCCTTCTCAAGGGAACTCTCGGACATCAATGCCCTATCTATTACGGTAGGGGGCGTGACGTTCACCGCCGGAAACGAGCTCGGGCCCTTCAGTGACGCCCAGTACGAGGTCACGAGTGGCGAGTTAGTCCGATTCGACGCGACGCTAACGAGCGGTCCCGACGCATTGTTTTTCGGAGTCCAACATACAGGCGATGGCGGTCTGAGTTCAGATGAATGGAACTTGAATGGCTACTTTCCTGAGGAGTTCAGTCTATCTCTATCTGGCACCTACACACTAACGCCAGTCCCCGAACCCTCCACCCTCGCCCTTGCCGCACTTGGTCTGTTGTACATGGACTACTGTCGGCGAAAGCGAACGCAACTTCACTGACCAAGAAGCTCTGAAAAGAACCCACAAACCGGCCTAACCAGCCGGATTTTTCTTGCCCTAGCTGCACTCTGCTTGGCAATAAAGCAGACGGCGGATTGCGGTTACAACAATATACAGATCGATCGCTGGGAAAGATTTGAGTGACCCAGCCAGCTTTTTAAATTGCCCTTCTTAGTCGTCGCCCAAATTGCAAACATCCCCACTAATGTGAGCGATGATTTAAGCAAGATTGCTAATGTATAGACCATATCACGATTATATTGTGTTACGCTCAGAAGTATTGCTGTTGATAATAGAGCAGGATATGACCCAGCTGCCCGACGGGGTGAACTCCATCAATAGAGGGTAGAGCAGTTTGAAAGTGGCCTGTATAATTTTTCAGTCGATCATATTCTTGGTCAGGTATGGCTTGAGGAATCTGGGCGAGCCCAGGTGATTGCTCCAGCATCTAACCCCTCTTAGCCCCAGATGGAGCGAACATGATGCCCATAAGCCAAAGCAACCAAGATGCTGGCTCTGGTACTACTACTGTTGCCGTCAATGTTGTCCCTATTCCAAAGGTGCGCTGCCAAAAAAGAAAATCAGCACCAGCAGAATCACCATCGTTGTTTGCGTCGCTGTCAGCATTCAGCCCATAATCGCTCTCCCATTTCACAATGTCGGCGCTGTCCACGTCATTATCATTGTCAAAATCAGCTGCAAGCAGGAAAGGGAAAGGCGAATAACGCCAAATTTCTATGTCAGCTGAATCTTCGGCAATAAATAGATTGTCCGTTGTGATTGCAATGCCTTCTTGATCGTCTTTGGGGAGTTCCCATTCTGAAAGAAACGTCCCATCTGGCTGCATGGCTCGGAGTGCATTGAAGTTGTCAAAGATGGCGTAAAGCACTTCATTTTCGACATCGTAGTCTAAGCCTGAGATGTCGTTGCGTCCGGCCACAGGAGTAATTGTGCTAAGTGGTGTGACGGTCGTTGAAGTCGAACTCGACAAAATTGGCAGCTGGAAGCTATAGATTTTTCCATTGCTTTGCAGTCCTGCATAAAATTGGCCGCCTTCAGAATCAAGTGGGTCTGGCAAGAAGGTAAGCGCCTCGAGTCCTCGATTCGAAGAACCGGTAAGCCAAGGAGTCAAATCAAAAGATCTCGTCACCAGGCCGGTATCAATATTAAATTCCAGAATACTGTCAGGATGTTCAACCCCGACATAAACGAATGGGCTGTTTGGATCGGCTACCGTAATACCCTCTAAGTCGCCAGGAATCCACCAGTTGCTTACGCCGGTTCCATCTGAATTCATGCTGGTTACCGTTCCGCCATCACTGACAGTCAGCAGTTTGCTGATCCCAGAATGCCAGACAGCACCACTAGGCTCATAGGAGCCCGACAGATTGCCACCAATACCTGTGCCGGGCAATGCTTGGGTGGGAAATGGATCAGCAGCAAGTAAGCATTGGGCTGAAAAAATCAGAAAAGGTACTACAAGGCAAGACCTTAGGTGCAAAGAAAAAAGATTCAAGCAACCCTCGATTCACAAAAAAGACACAATAAGAAAACAGGGAATAATCCCGCAACAAGTAATAGAGTGCCTAATAAAGGACAGGCAATGAAGAGAACATAAAATTAACAAAGGAAAATAAAGATTTGGTTAAGAGACCAAAAAGTAAATTAATAAAAAGAAATAAAGCACAGGCAAAGATGGACTGGTAACTTCTGGATTTTTTTCTGCAAAAGTGTTGGTGCGATTGGGGTTACAACAATATACCGGTCGATCGCTGGGATAGATTTCAGTAACCCAACCAGCCTTTTGTCTGTCCTTTTTTGTCTTAGCCTTTCTTTGCCTGTCCTTTTTTCTCGCCTGTCCTATTTTGCCTGCCCCTGTCCCTTCTGACTTCTGCCTTGTTTGTCTCCTAGCCTGTCTTTCTTTGCCCCTAGCATGCATGGCAGCTATAAAAGACGACAGCTACTACCCCCCTAAATCCAGACCAGGAGGATCGGGTATCTCCAGATCGAACTGAGGCAACTCTTCCGCGGGTGGCACGCCGAGTTCTGAGTCCAATTCTTCTGATTCAACCCCATCAACCGTCTCGTCAATTGGCGGTAGTTCGATGATCGCTTCACGCAAGAAGGGTGATGGCCATCCGCCCCCTAAGGCGCGATAAATTGCTATATAGTTTTGGGCAACAGCCCCTTTCGCTACCGCCGCTGATTCTTCCTGCTGGGTCTTGAAATTCTGCACATTGAAGACGCGATTGAAGTCGACATCTCCTTCGTCCAATTGCAAAATGATCAGGTCGTTGGTCTTAGCAGCGGCTACGGCAGCTTCAATTTGCCACTCTAAACGTTCCTGAGAATTAAGAAAATCAATGATTGAGTTCTCGGCTTCCAAATTAGCCAATAACACTGTCTGTCGGTAGCTGTGTAGCAATTGGCAGAAACGAGCCTCCTGGACTTCGATGTTTGCAAGCAACCGACGGTAATTGAGAATATTCCAACGTAGTGATGGTCCCACAGAGCCGAACGAAGAACCGTTCCGAAACAGGTCATCGAATTGACTTGCCGCGATGCCAACGGTCCCCGTCAGTGAGATGATCGGATAGAGTTCTGTCTCAGCAATGCCAATGCGAGCAGACTGTGCTGCCAGTAAACGCTCAGCTCGCCGCACGTCGGGACGTCGCATCAACAGGTCGGCAGGAATACCAAGGGCAATACTCGGTCCAACCTCAGGAATTTTTCCATCTCCAAGCCGCATATTGAGATCCCCTGGGGGCATGCCGAGCAAAATACCGAGTTGGTTCTGCGCTTGCCGTAGTGCCGTTTCTAACTGAGGAACAAACCCTTCGGTCTGCGCTAGACTCGATTTAGCTTGTTGGACGTCAACTTCGCTGGTCTCGCCAATCTGGAACCGAGTCTCGGTCAGATCATAAGTCTTCCGTTGGTTTTCTACGTTGCGTCGGACCAATTCCAACCGAACTTGTAGTGTGCGTATATCAACATACGTTGCAGCAACATCAGCAACGAGTGTGACGACCACGTCACCATAGTCGAAAACCGAGGCTCCCAGATCCGCGTCGGCTACCTCGACTGCACGACGGAATCGTCCCCAGAAATCTGCTTCCCAGGACAAGTTGAATTGGCCGTTCCAGACACTGAAGTGTCTATCGAACCCAGTGCCCGTTGACATATTATGCGAATACCTTGCCGACATATCCTGTTGCTGCGGAAACATGCGGCCGACGGCAAAACGACGCAGTGCCCGTGCTTCCATAATGCGAGCACCAGCCTCGCGCACATCGAGATTCTGATTGTAGGCTTCCGCTATCAACTGATTGAGAACGGGGTCCTTGAGTGTGGCCCACCAGGCAGCGTGATCCACGGGGTCGTGCAGAACACGTCGATCGTCAGCATCTATCCAATCGGGCGCAATCTTTACAGATGGCTTGCAGTAATTGGGGCCTACCTTAAATCCGTTGGAGATCCATTGATGCGCGCTTGCGCAGCCAGTCAGCAACAATCCCAGGAGCGCGAACACCAGCCAACGAGTTTTGGCACTAGGTTGGCTGGGAGAGACAAGTTGGCAACTTGTGAATGGCATCACATTGACGTTGGTACATAACGCCACTCTTTAGGATCATGGGGCTCCATATATTCAGATTATTCGTTATTTTCAGTACCAGTGGTGCAACATGAATCGAATCGCCGTAATAGCTTGACTTTCTTATCGGGATCAGTCGCTTGCCAATGAGAATAAGCGTTATAATCGTTAGATCTTCACATAGAATCCGGGTAGAATGTTCACAAACTCTCTCCTAGCACGGCAAATGGCTGCCAATCCCCACATCTGTTTGTCGTTATGCTCGATTCGCGGGACGGTTTCCCAGGCCAGTATCCCGCCAACATCTCCAGAATCTGTGCCCCCTGACACTGCAGTGTCACTCTTCCAGAGATGTTATAATCGAGGTTTCGGGCCTCTCAGTATTTCGGTGGCTCAAGACCTTGAACTGTCCACCTCTTAAGCCGTATGTGAAGATTACGTATGGAAGCAGAGAATCAAAAATTCCGATCCGCAGGGGGGCTGCTCGTTCGCGCTGTTTTGCCAATGCTGATTCTTGTGGCAGGCTGGTTTGGCTATACCGAACTCTCGGTAGAAAGTGAGGAAAAGCCACGTGTCACTACCAAGAAGCGTAAGCCACGGACTCAAGTCGAAGAAATTGTGATTTCGGATTATCCAATCCGACTAAAAACCTATGGCATCGTTCAAGCGCACAATCAAGTAACTTTAGCAGCCGAGATCGCAGGGACTGTGACCTGGGTCAGTCCATCGTTTGAGGCAGGAGCGTACTTCTCCGTTGGCGAAGTCCTGGTAGAGATTGATGACCGCAACTACACAACAGCCGTTTCGATGGCCGAATCGCGTTTATTGGCGTCCAAGTCGGCGCCGCAGCTAGCCAAGTTGAACGAGGAGCGAAAGCTTCGTCTTATAGAATCGAATGCCGTCTCGCAAGCCGAAGTCGATGCGGCATCCGCCACGCGTGAGCAAGCTGAAGCCGATGTCGACCTGGCTGCTGCACAGTTAGCGCAGTCCAGACTTGATCTCAAGCGAACCAAAGTATTAGCCCCCTTCGATGGGCGGATGCAAATTAAGAATATTGGCCTCGGACAAATGGCTGGCCCCAACACACCCCTAGGACAAATCTTCGCTATCGACTACGCAGAAGTTCGACTTCCCGTCTCAGCAAGTCAGCGAGAGTTTCTTGTTCTTCCCGAATTCGCCGATGATCCAGCGGTTGAGGTCGAACTGCGAGATGCCATCACCAAAACATCACAAGTGGTTTGGAAAGCAAGAATTGTCCGCACGGAGGGCGTTCTCGATACGGACTCAAGAGACTTGTATGCCATCGCACGAATCGACGATCCGTTTGGCCAGCACATCGATCACCCTCCACTCCGAATTGGCCAACCTGTCGAAGCTTCTATTGCTGGAATTACGCTACACGATGTCATCACACTACCTCGTAGTGCCGTACGGCAATTGGATAAGATTATTTTGGTGGATCGCGAGAAATTGACACTGCTACCAGTCACAATTACTTCTCTTTGGTCTAATGCTGAACATGTGGTTGTCGATCGCGCAGAGATCCCCGAGGGCATGCTGTTATCAACCACTCCTATGGTGTTTACACCCAAGGGAACCCGAGTAGAAATCATCCCTGACACATTGTCGACAACCACAGTCACAGATACATCGCCTACCAACTCCGATAACTCTGCCACCCAATAGCAGCACGCACATGATTCGCTGGTTTACACAAAACGGAATCGCTGCGAATTTCCTGATGCTAGCCATCTTGATTGGGGGTGCCTATTCGCTTTTTTTTCGTATTCCGCTTGAGGTCTCGCCGGAACGAGACTTCAAATCGGTCATGATTCAAATGCAATATCGTGGGGCAACAGCCAAGGATGTTGAACGTGCGATTTTAATTCCAATCGAGGAAGCACTGGAGGCTATCGAGGGAATCAAATCCCTCACATCTGGTGGCAACCGCGGCAATGGTTGGTTATACATTGAAGCTGAGTCCGGTACTGATTTGCGAGCTCTGATGGACGACATCACAGCGCAAATCAACACGATCAATACATTTCCTGATGAAACTGAACGTCCACGCATTTTTATCCCTGACAGTTCCAACTGGTGGGAAGTGCTGAGTATCGCCGTGACCGGAAATCTCAGCCCACACGAGTTGCGCGAAGTTGCACGTCGAGTTCAAGAAGATGTCCTGGCGCTTCCGGGGGTAAGTCGATCTCAGGTTACAGGTGATCAACGATACGAAATCTCCGTGGAAGTGAAACCTGAGAAACTGCTTTCTTACGGGCTGAGCTTTCAAGACTTGGCTAATGCCATACGCCAATTTTCAATCGATTTGCCAGCTGGCACCATCGATAGCGATAGTGGAACATTTGTCATACGGACACGTGGGCAGGCCTACGACGAGATCGATTTCAGTCAACTGCCCATTCGGGCAGCCAATGGAGCCGAACTGCTATTAGGCGAAGTGGCAACCATTAACGACGGATTTGAGGAAGGTGAAAAACGAGTTACCTTCAATGGCGAACCGGCCCTTTTTGTCGAAGTCCTGCGTACAGGACGAGAAAGCGCGATCCAGATCTCGGATCAAGTGCGAGAGTACGTACGCAACGCAAGTTCACGCTTTCCAGATGGAATCAATCTGTTTGTCTGGGATGACGAATCCGTATCCATCCGCGGTCGGCTGAGTACTTTAATTCGATCGCTGTTGCAAGGCGGCATCCTGGTGATGCTGTTGCTAGGTTTGTTTTTACGGCCGGCGTTGGCATTTTGGATTGTGATTGGCATCCCAGTTGGCTTTGCGGGTGGCTTGATTTTGATGCCGTGGTTGGGAATCACGGCCAACCTGATGAGCTTATTCGGCTTTATCATCGTGGTAGGTATCGTCGTCGACGATGCAATTGTCACCGGAGAGAACGTCTATCAAAAAATCAATCTTGGTGTGCCTCCTTTGAAAGCGGCTATCGAGGGAACCCACGAAGTCGCAACACCGGTGACATTCGGTGCTTTGACAACGATCGTGGCCTTCATCCCATTGCTGTACTTTGACGGCACTTGGGGCAACTACGCTAAACAAGTACCCCCAATTGTAGCGCCCGTACTGCTGTTTTCGCTAATCGAATCGAAACTCATTCTTCCTGCTCACCTGAAGCACCTCAGGCGAGAACCTCGCAAGAACTTTTTTGCAAAAATTCAAACTTCAATTGCTGGCGGCCTAGAAATTTTCATACAGCGTATTTATCAACCCATGTTGGAATTTGCGGTACACCATCGAGCCTCTGTAGTCGCAACTTTTATTAGCTGCGGCCTTTTGACGGCAGGCTACTGCACGAGTGGTCGCATGAAGTTTATTGCCTTCCCACAAGTTGACACACAGCGAATTTCCTGCAATTTAGATATGCCCAACAACACGACATTGGAGCTGTCTC
>CAWWCC010000040.1:0-18323 GCA_963935315.1 uncultured Planctomycetaceae bacterium
CCGGATTGGCTTTGGCGTACCCGAGCAGCGCAAGTCCTACCAGCCCCAAGGTGATTGTGACTATAATCGAAACTAAAACTTGTGTGCCGTAGGCTCGTCTGGCGGCGCGTGCGTCCTTGGTGGCCATGAATCGTTGCACACTGGTCTGGTCGCCTCCCGCAGTACAGACAAACCACACCAGGGTAGTCAGAAAGGAACCTACCAATGTGATCCGTGTCTGGGGATCAAAGGTATAGACGGGCTGGGTATCCCAGTTTTCGTGCCACTGGGTTGGAAACCAGTTGAATCCACCAAGATCCCAAGTCACCATGGCAATCACTAACCAGGCGCCACCAAACAAAAACATTGTCTGCAACAGGTCGGTGATTACCACTGCACGCAGGCCTCCCATGGTCGTGTAGGTCACGGCCACCAGTCCAATCACGATGACCACCAGCGGTACCCATTTTTCTTCGATTCCCAACATGACGATGATCACGTTGGCGGACATGTAAACCAACAGAGACATCCAGACAAGTCTCAGTGCGAGGAACATCACTGCCCCCAGCAGTCGAATCCCCACCCCAAGTCTCTCCTCCAGAAGCTCATAGGCGCTGGTAACGCGTTGCCTCATATAAAAGGGCAGCAGACCGTAGGCAACAATCAGAAAAGCAATAGGTAGCGCAGTTTTGGATACGAGAATACCCGGTCCCTTGCCGAGGATTTCTCCCGGTACGGCGAGATAGGAGATTGTGCTCAGCAGCGTGGCAAATAGAGAGACGCCAATCAACAGCGGATTCATGTGTCCGCTGCCAACAAAGTACTCCTGGGTACTTTTCTGTCGCTGACTGTAGAACCACCCTAGCGCGACCGTCGAGAGAATATAAACTGCGATCACCACCCAGTCGATCGGATGCAGGCTACTTGTTTCCAGAAGAACATCAGTATCCCCCATTGCCAGGAGCGCACTTGTTGTCGGGAACGCTACAGGAGTCTCTGCTGCCAGCGCTCGCGACGAGCTGCCACACGCCCAGCACGCCAGGGCCACACACAAAGGCACCCCAAGTGGCTTCCGATTGGAGGACGGGATTTCTATGTTCATCTGCTAGATCCGATAGACTCGTTCAGCATTCGTTCTGAACAATTGTTCCCGCTCGGTATTGCTGAATCCTTTCGAAATCTGATCATACGCGTGCCACAAGTTGGCATAGCTGTTGAATAATTTGTCGACTGGAAAATTGGATGCGAACATCGAGCGCTTGGTACCAAAGGTGTCAATCGTTTGCAGCACGTATGGCCGCAGGCTTTCCACGGTCCACTGCCGATCGAACATGCCCAATCCCGATATCTTGATGAACACGTTGTCACGCCTGGCAAGTTCCGTCAGGCCATCGCGCCACCGACAGAAGCCCTCAAGCGTCCGGTCGACAAACATGCCTGTGTGATTGATGATAAACGACGTGTTGGGATGCTGATCCACAAGTCGGCATGCATCGGCTGCCTGGTGCGGATAAATCTGCACGTCAAACGACAGATTGTGTTTCTCAAGAATTTTGAAGTTTTCGCACCAGGTAGCGTCGTTCAAATAGTCAACTTCCGTGTAGTTGTAAATTGCTTCTTCGTGTCGATTAAGAATCTGACGAATACCGCGAACATTCGCATACGCCGCATGCTGCTCGAGGATCGAAGCAACTTGCGATGAGGCCAAATCGGCAAAAGCGACGATGCCCTGGGGCAACCCTCCCTGATCGGCCAATCCTTGGAGCCATTCGGTTTCCTTCACAGGCAGGGCAGGGTCGTGATTGGCATCGACATGAACGACTTTGACGATTTCTATGTCGCCCGCTCCACGCATAAGATGTTCGGGAAGAAAGTTGACTGCAATCGATGAGTAGTCGCCAATAAAGGCCTCGCCAGGATTGGCAAGCCAGGGGTAGCTGTGGGTGTCCAGGTTCCAGAGATGGATGTGCGGGTCAACAACTTTCATAATCGGATCTCATAAAATAATGTGTTGGTGCTTATTGAAGATTAACAAACATGCCCCCATCCACAAGTAGTGCCGCGCCTGTCACGTACGACGCCATATCGGAAGCGAGAAATGCTATGCATGTGGCAACATCTTCTGGCCGTCCGATTCTGCCGATGGGAATTCTTTGATTGAAGTAAGCAAGCTTCTCCGTGCCGGCCAAGTCTTCCTTGTTAAGGTCTGTGAGAATCGCTCCGGGCATGACTGAATTGCAGCGAATGCCATAGGGCCCGAGGGCAATTGCGCACGACTGCATGAGCGAATGTACCCCCGCCTTTGTGGGTGTGTAGTGCGTTTGCATCCCCCCGCCGACCAAGGCGCTGATCGAACTTGTTCCGATGATCGATCCACCCGTCCCCTGCTCTTTCATTTGGCGAGCAACGGCCTGCGTGATGTAAAACGCGCCCAACAAATTGACTTCCACGGTTTGGGCAACGACCTCTGGCGATAAATCAAGAAAGCCCTGCATCGCGCAGATACCCGCGTTGCTGGCAAGCACATCCACGCCACCAAACGCAGCGACAGCCGTCTCCACCAGTTTTTGAGACGTTTCGGGCTGTGCGATGTCTCCCTCAACACATTCACAGCGTTTTCCAAGTTCCTGAACTTCTTCGGCAACACTCTCAATGGCCGTTTTCTTTCCCCAACCTTCGTCGTTTGATTCGTGGTAGCCGATCACCACGTCGCAGCCCTGCCTGGCAAGTTCGACGGAAATTGCACGGCCAATGCCGCGCGATCCGCCCGTTACAATAGCCCGCTTTCCCTCCAAGAGCATGTCTCATCTCCACAAGATTTCAAGAGTCACCAATTACAAGAATTGTCAATGCACGTTAAAATACCACGCATGTTTTGAAGACAACATCCCCATTAAGGATTGATTTACGATGGCCGATAAATTTCGTGTGGGTCTCACCCGAGACTTTCTCACTCCAGAAGGAGAACTTGCGTTTCGTGATATTGGTCTTCATCTGCTCGACGACGATCCAAAAATCGAATACGAGTTTTTCCCGGAGCTCCACTCGGAGGTATCCCCCGACCAAATCAAGGACTACGACGCGGTAATCGCTTACGTCGTGAACTGGACGGCCGAAAGTTTCAAAGGTGTCGAGCGTTTGGCATTGCTGGTACGGTTCGGTGTCGGTTACGACATGGTCGATGTGGGAGCATGTATCGAAAACGATATTATTTTGGCGATCACTCCTGCGGGAGTTCGTACCCCCATGGCAGAGGGTACCCTAACACTCATGTTGGCATTAGCAAAGCAAATCGTCCCAAAAGAAAAGGTCTTACGCGACAACCGCTGGCACGACCATAAACTTATCTACGGATCCTGCCTGGCCAATCAGGTTGTGGGAACAGTTGGTGTGGGTAATATTGGTGGCGAGCTGATGCGACTCTTAGAGCCTTTTGGCCTTGCATCGCGGCTGGCGTACGACCCGTATTGCACTCCGGAACTGGCCGCCGAGTTGGGAGTGGAACTGGTTGAACTGGATACGCTCCTGCGCGATTCCGATTTTGTCGCAATCAACTGCCCACTCACGGATCAAACGCGCAAGCTCATCGGTCCTGATCAAATCAACCTGATGAAGCCCACGGCCTATCTTGTGAATACGTCTCGGGGACCGATTGTCGATCAGGTGGCACTGACGGCGGCGCTCCGGGAAAGGAAAATTGCCGGCGCAGCACTTGACGTGTTCGAACAAGAGCCGATCGCCAGCGACGATCCACTGCTGGAACTTGACAACGCGATCCTACTTCCGCACGCGGTCGGTTGGACGGACGAAGCACTCTACGGCAATGGTGCGGGCTGTTGCCAGGCTGCCCTGGACGTTTCGGCTGGGAAGGTGCCAGAAACGGTTATCAATCGTGAAGTCCTCGACCATCCAGGATTGCAGGCAAAGTTAAGCAGGTGGAGGTAATTGCCTGGTACAAAAAAAGCGTCTACCTGCCCTTGCTGTCTCCAGCACGGCATGCGTGAATTGATCGCCAACGTATTCAGAGCGAACGGACATTGAGGCGGGTGTGCGGTTGCGACCGCTCTTTGATCCGTAGCGGATTGCGCAGTGCCAGGCCAAATGCTGACGATTCGATCTCGATCACGTCCCCATCCTCTAGACGCACACTGTCGGCGAACGACAAGGTGGCGGTGCCGAACATATGCACGTGGACGTCGCCTGGGTGGCGGAAAATGTCGTACTTGAACTGGTGGTGCTCGAGGTTTGCGATCGTGTGGGACATGTTGGCTTCGCCAGTCAAGAATTCTTTTGACCACAGCTCCTTTCCGGCCCGCATAATCCGAGAGACGCCACGGATGTCATCGGGCAACTCACCAATCAACAGCTCTGGTCCAAAAGAACAAGGCCTGACCTTGGAGTGCGCCAAGTACAGATAGTTGCGCCTTTCCATAATGTGGTCGGACAATTCGTTGGACAGCGCGAAGCCGATACGGTAGGGCGTACGATCGTCACCCAGTATGTAAAGCCCAGCGATTTCCGGCTCCTCGCCAGCATCTTCGGCAAACCAGGGCGAAACTAGCTCGGCCCCAGGCGCAATAGCATTTTCGCCATTTCCTTTGTAGAACCATTCTGGCTGAACACCCGGCTCGTTACCCGGGGGCTTGCCGCCCTCAAGGCCCATGCGGAACATGCGCATCGAATCGGTTTCATCGGCCTGGTGCTCGCTGGCGTCTTCAGCGTGCATCGCATCCCTTGTTGCGGCAGATCCCAGGTGCGTTAGCCCGGTTCCTGTGACGTACATCCTGGATGCCTCCGGATGACGTAACGGCACATCGAGCCGACCTTCGTCATAAGCATGCTGCAGATTTACGATTTCGCCGAGCCCTAGCGAATGGATTCGCGTCACCAGATCCGTTTGGTCGCCAATTGCCTGGCGTGCCAGGTCGTAGATTGTTGATGCGCCGTTTACGACCCGCGCTTCACCATCGGTCCGCGCAGCGACGCAGGGAAGTCCGGATTCGTCGAGTAGTTGAGAGATCAGCATAGTACGTGTCAGCACCAATGTTCATGCAGCCTGAAATGGACTTTGCGGTTAAAAAATATCAATTCACACACCCCATTCGACCCGTGCATCATCCATGGGTACGATCTTGGCTCCCGGCGCGTTGGAAGCATAGTGTTCCACCGGTTTCTCACCGATCCAGCGATCATCGATCTCATCTCCAGCCGGCTGGAAACGCGTATCGCAGCTAATTCGCCATTGCTTGGTTGTGTTGGTGAGCGAGGCGTGCATCGTGAACATGCCGAGGATGAGTATATCGCCGGCACGAAAGTCGGTCGTCTGCCACTGTCCCCCGAAACGATCGACAATTTCGACCGGGTCCTTGCTGAAAATTCCTTCTACCAGGTCACGGTCGACATCCATCCTCCCATACGTTTCGCGAACCTTGTTGTATCCCGGTAGCTTGTGCGAACCTATGCACAATGCGAGCGGCCCTTGCTGAATGTCCATGTCGCCCAGTGGCGTCCAGGCAGTGCATAGCCGCGTGGAGCCACGCCCCATGTAGACGACGTCGTAATGTGCACCCGTAAATCCTGCCGGTCCTATTGCACGGAGCCACTTGTAGTCGAACGTTATGGCGGGCTCACCATAGAAGTTATTGAAAAAATCAAACACACGTTTGTTTTCAAGAACCGTCAATAGCTGCTCTGTATGGGTAATCACCTGCTGGCCCGTCATCCTCGGAGCCTTGGAATTTGGTGGGATCACACCATCCATCAACTCGGCACTCTCATCAATGCATCCATGGGTGGCAAGGTGCTGGAGGACTCGTTTGCGGGCCTCAAGAACGAGTTTACGATCGTGGAACCCACGAATCAGCAGGTAGCCATCGTCTTCGAATCGGGCTTGCAGCGCCTCTTGGTCATCCAGAATCGAACGACTATCGCGCAGGTTCGCCGTGAGATACTTACCGCCGAGGTCAACTTCGCTCTTGCCAAATTGTATCTTCATAATGCTTTGCCTAAATCAGATGAGGGGAGCGTTTGCATTTGGTTGGAGGGGAAATGGTGTTCCTGGCGTTCTGCAGCGACTGATCAAGTCGATCCAGCTACATTCGAATTGAGCGAACTATGGATCGCCAGAATTGAGCCACTTTCTTCAGGCATAACGCATCAACATACATCTGTAGAATGTGAAGTTAAGTGCACTGCGTGTTTTTTTAGCGGGACTTCGACGCAGAGCCTATCCATAAACCTGTCGGGAACGCCCTTATTGCGCTTGAGAATGACTGCCAAAATGGCGCATTCTGGCCAGGTATCTTTCGCCACCGGGCCCTTGGGAGACTGCTAAAATGGCAGTCCCGAAATCAAAGGCGACCCTGATGTATTTTCGCAAGTCTTTTTATATTAGGTAGTTGCATTGATTTCTTAAGAGAGATTTTCTGTTTTGGCACGTTGCCTGCATCTATCAATTGTGTCCCGTCGAAGGAAAAGGACGGTTTTTTTTGCAGGAACAGAGCAGAGCCTAATTATCCAGCGAAGGAGGATAAAACCATGACTAGAAGTCTCAGTAAAAACCGTTTGCAAGAGTTTCTTCCCAACAACTGGGTCGAATTCGATACTCTCCTTGGCCAGGTATTTGGTCCTAACACGGCGGTAAGATCTGCCAGGGGACCTGCTGCACGAGCGGGTGTATGGGAAGATGGCAGCAGATACTACGTGGAACTCGACGTGCCGGGAGTTGCCCGCGAGGACATCGGGCTAACCTTCGAAAAAGGCGTATTGCAAATCGATATTGAACGCAAGCAGGCAGAGGAAGAGCAGAAAGGTTTGCATGACGAACGCTACTATGGAAAAACGACACGCAAGCTTGGTCTACCGGAAACGATAGATCCGGAGAGTATTTCGGCAGAACTTTCTAATGGCGTGCTAACAGTTTCCATAGCAAAAGTGCCAGAGGCACAGCCAAAGCGCATCGACATCAAATAATGGACGGATGTCGTGTCAGATAAGAAAAAATGGCAAGGCCGTACCCAGTGGTACGGCCTTGCTGCATTGATAAGGTAACCCGACTCCACACAAAACGCGTTTCAACAGTGGGATCGAGGGAGAAAAGAATGACGAAGGCCTAATGACTAATATTCAAAATCTTTGCAGCAGACAATCGACCAAAGCAATCACTTTTAGTCATTCTGTATTCGTCATTCATTAGTCATTAGGCCTTAGCCACTCGCCAAAAAACCCAGCCCGAGCGCAGCGAGATCTTGGTACCGCCAAGTCGAGCTCGCCATAAACCGAGCGCAGCGAGATCTTGGTACCGCCAAGTCGAGCTCGCCATAAACTCGCGAGCTCGCTATAAACTAACCCAGCGTCCGACCAGCACACCGCAAAATACTGCTGTCAAACCTAAGAATAAATTACTCGCAATATTGAGCATTACCATGCCGTATTGGGCCAACTGAAAGTGCCCAGAGGTTTCCCAGCCGAAAGTAGAGAATGTTGTCAGGGCACCGAGAAAACCTGTGGTCATTCCTGAATGAGTGACATCATTCCATCGTGACGAATCTGTTTCCCGCATGGTGAAGAGCAAGCCGATCAAAAAGCAACCGGCTACGTTGACGGCCAGGGTACCAAATGCAAAATTGCTTCCCAGCATTCGGATGCAGGCCTTATTGACTCCAAAACGGCTGACTGCTCCCAGTGCGCCTCCTACTGCAATTGCGATAACATGTCCCACGGTATTCGTTCAGGTTAGAAGTTTAAGTGGCTGAAAGGTCCGTATTAAATCCGAATTGGCCTGACAATGCAAGCTAGATGCTTTTCATCGACCCCGCCAGGAAGTTACACTGAGACGTATGATCCAGATTGTCGATAACTACGATTCCTTTACCTATAATCTGGTCCAGCGATTGGGCGAAATCAATCCCGGACTTGATATCCGTGTAGACAGGAATGATGAGATTTCGGTAGCGGAAATTGAAGCACGCAAACCCGATCGCGTGATTATTTCTCCCGGCCCCTGCACACCTAGTGAAGCAGGCATCTCCGTGGAGTGTGTGCAGCGCTTGGCAGGATCCTATCCATTGTTAGGTGTTTGCCTGGGGCACCAATCTATTGGCCAGGCATTTGGCGCCAAGATTGTCAGGGCAGATCAGCTTATGCACGGCAAGACCGACATGATACGCCATAACGGGGGACCCTTATTTGCCGGGCTCGACAATCCGTTTCAGGCAACCCGTTACCATAGTTTAATCATACAACCCGATACATTGCCCAAAGAATTGCAGGTCATCGCTTGGGCAGAAGGACCTGATGGTGAGCGCGAAATAATGGCTGTTGCCCACCGCGATTACACGTTGTACGGATTGCAGTTTCATCCCGAAAGCTTCTTGACCTATGCAGGCAGTGACATTCTAAGGAATTTTCTTGCCTTATGAAAACGCTTCATGTATCTCTTCCCTAGGCCAGACCATGATCTCTGCTGAAACGGCTCATGAACACATTCGTCAATGTGTTCAAGCCCTGCCAGGTGTGCGTGTCCCATTGAATAATGCGCTAGGGCTTTGTTTGGTAAATGCGATAGTCAGCGATGTTGATTCTCCACCTTTTGATAAAGCGTTGCTCGATGGCTATGCCATTTCGGTTAAGGACAAGTCGCCCACGCTACGTATTACCGAACAAGTGCTTGCGGGGGGTGTGCCCCACCATGCGGTCGAACCGGGCACTACGATTCGTGTGATGACAGGGGCTCCAATCCCAGACGGTGCAGATGCTGTTATCAAGCACGAGGATGTCCATCAGCTCAAGGAGTCGTTGATCCAGTTTCCAACGAAAGGAGTTGTCGAAGGTGGAGGTATCATGAGCCGGGGAACGTCATTTCACAGTGGTCAGGAAGTTTTGCCGGCGGGCAAGTCTCTGACACCGATCGATTTGGCATTAATTGCCGAGTTGGGCAAAGCCAAAGTCCAGGTCATACCGCGTCCTCAGGTTGCCGTTTTGGCAACAGGTAATGAATTGGTCGATGTGGGTCGACCCGTAGGCCCGGCACAAATATGCAATAGCAATGGTCCAATGTTGTTAGCGCTACTTGAGTCGCAGTGTGTCAAAACAACTGATCTGGGTATAGGTCGTGATGATCCTGAGATGTTGCACCAACTTGTCCAACAAGGGTTAAAGGCGGACGTGTTACTGATTACTGGTGGTGTATCGGCAGGTGTGATGGATCTGGTGCCAGGTGTGCTCGAGAAATTGGGCGTTGAAAAAGTTTTCCATAAAGTTCGTATTAAACCCGGCAAACCATTGTGGTTTGGTAAGCAAGAGAAAGATGGCAAAAGTACCTATGTGTTTGGAATGCCAGGAAATCCCGTTAGCACCTTGGTATCTTTTGAACTTTTTGTGAAACCGATGCTTGGGATGCTGGGCGGCAGGGGCTACTCGACATTGAGTACGATGACCGGTCGCTTAACCGACGCGAAACAATACCGTGGCAATCGGACTACGTATTTTCCCTGCCGAATTCTCTACGATGCCCATGCGAGAGACAAAATGCCAGTAGAATTACTGCCATGGGGTGGATCGGCCGACTTGGCAGCAATGACACGAGCAAATGCATTGGCCATTTTTCCGGCCGGTGACTATGAATTGCCTGCAGGTTCTGAAGTCGAAGTCCTTACACTGTCATCTTCTAATGTGATCTAGCTAGCGATCTAACTAGCCAATACCAAACAGCCGACCTATATCGAGTGTGATCACAAATAGCATAAGCGAGACGACAAACAAAAAACCGACCGTATGCATGGCGACGACAAATCTTTCACTGGCTGGTCGGCCTCGAATCCCTTCCCAGGCTAGGAATACCATATGCCCTCCATCCAATAGCGGAATCGGCAAGAAGTTAATCACGGCCAGGTTGGCACTTAGCATGGTCAAAAATACCAGAAGTTTGCCGACTCCTTCAAAGGCGGAGTAACCAGCAACTTGAGCGATTGTTACGGGCCCACCCAAGGCGGTCAGTGGAATTTGGGTGCCTAATTTCCCCAAAAAGCGAAGGACCATGCCCAGTGAATGAACCGTTTCTTTAAGACCCAATTGCAATTGTTCGTCGAAGGATTGGGCAATACGAATCCGCTTGATCGGCGCGAAAGCAAATCCTCTTTCGGCCACATATTGATCTTTTGTCGCTTCGGCTTGTAAAATGGTTTCACGCGGTTCTTCGTCTCCGCGTTTGAAAGTTAATTTTACTTTGGTATCTGGAGGATGATGCTGCAAGGATTGAATAAAGGCCGGCCAGTTATGCTTGCCATCTTCTCCGAATTCTACCGGGTCGATCTGCTTTTTCTTTTTGTCCGCAAGAATATATTCAGCTTTGAGGATCACGTCGTTTCGTTGCAACCCGGCCTGAGCTGCGGGGCTTCCTGGAATGGCGTTGTCGACACGATTTAACACACGATAGGCAATCCCCAGAGCAGGAATCGATACAGGTTCATTGGCATGTTGTGGGATCTCAAGCCAGGTTGGCTCGCGCAGTGAAAGATCAATGGGTTCGGTCTTTTGACGCCCATCTTCGCTGGCAGACGAGCGACGTAAAAGTAGGCGGACTTGGCCCGTGTCCTCTGCCAGTTGTCGAAGTAATGCGGGCAATGCAAGAGGATCTGCAAAGGGGTCAGGCGCAGTGGGGTCAGCGGCACTTGCCGTCTCGACAGCTTCAACTTTTTCGATAAAGTCACCCGCTTGAATTCCCTTGTTGTCGGCTGGAGAGCCAGTTTCGACGGCGACGATTTTTCCCATTTCCATTACCAGTCCCAGGCGTCGCAATGGCTTTGCAGACACACGAATGGTAATTTCTTCACCGCCTTCGCGAGGCCCAAAACGATTGCTGAGCGGGGCAATCCCACCGCGCCGGACTGTAATATCCAGAGGCTTGCCGATATTCTGAACAAGATGGGCAAGGTACTCGCGATAATCGGCAACGGGGTGATCGTTGACCTTGATGATTTCGTCTTCCCCTAGAAACTTTTCTGATGTACTCGCAGCAGGACTATGCTCAAAGGTGGGCATCTCCTTGATCAATCTCAAGGCATGTGGAGAAACAATTCCTACCCTGGCGAATTCATCTCCACTTTGTTTTGGTTTCAGAAGGATGTCTTTTTCTTTACCGGTAGCTGCACGACGCACCCTGAAGGGAACACCATTTTTAAGGTCACCCAGGGTGACTCCACTTTTTAGTTCAAGAAAGGATGGGTTCTCCAGGTTATCGATGGCGATAATTTCGTCACCTGGTCGTATGGCAGCCTGATAAGCTGCTGAGCCTGGCGAGATACCTGAAACAATGCATGGCACATAAGGCACCCCCAGTCCAAAGGCAATCACGGCAAAGACAAATGCAAAAATGATATTCATAATTACGCCGGCTGAGATGATGGCCATGCGTTGTGGAACGCTTTTGGCCAAATAGCTCCGACGATCGACAAGGTATTTGTTGCCATCGGGCCCGACAATTTCTTTGGTTTGAATCGTGCTTTCGCCGCTGACTTGAGATTCTTTCAGTTGTTCGGTAATGTTTCCCGGGTTGTCATCCTGGCCTAGCATCTTGACGTAACCACCTAGGGGCAGAATGCCAATGCCGTATTCGGTTTCACCCCATTTGCGGCTGATCTTGTAGCCACCAATGTCGAAACCGACGAAAAATTTGTCGCATTTGACCCCACACATCTTGGCCACAGCAAAATGTCCAAGTTCATGAACGAAAATAACCGTGCCGAGTCCCAGGCTGACTTGCAAAATGACAAGTAGCCACTCCAGAGGGGAAGCCGTGGCAATTAAATACATACCCAATTTGAAATCTCCTCGCGTGCCCAGCGGTCAATTTCGACCAACTGGTTGAGTGTCGGATTGGCATTAAAGTTGTGAGCATCCAGGATGCTCCGGCATGCTGGTACAATTTCAGTAAAGTGTAGCTCACCCCCCAGGAAAGCCCCAACGGCAGCTTCATTGGCAGCACTGAGCACGGCCCCTGAAGTGCCGCCAGCACGTGCACATTCATAGCCCAATTGCAAGGCAGGAAACCGCTCTGGATCAGGAGGTTCGAATTCGAGAGCAAAAGCTTGACTCCAATCCAGCCGTTTGGCGATACCTGGCGTTCGATCGGGGTAATTGAGTGCATACTGGATCGGTAGCCGCATATCGGGGGGGCTCATTTGAGCAACGACCGATCCGTCGATAAATTCTACGAGCGAGTGGACAATCGATTGCGGATGGATGACAACAGAAATCTGGTCGGCTTCGACGCCGAACAACCATCGAGCTTCGATGATTTCTAAGGCTTTGTTCATCATCGTGGCCGAATCGACAGTGATCTTGGGGCCCATATTCCAGATGGGATGCTCCAGTGCCTCAGACACAGTAACCGTTTTAAGCTCTTCAAGTGGCAGATTCCGAAAGGGGCCGCCGCTAGCAGTAAGCACCAGACGCTGAACTTCTGCTAGCTGGCCAGCCTGCAAAGCTTGAAAGATCGCACTGTGCTCACTATCTACGGGGAGTATTAGGGCTCCGAACTTATGGGCTAAACGGGTCATCATTGGCCCTGCGCTGACCAGGGTTTCTTTATTTGCCAAGGCTACCGTTTTTTTACTTTCCAGAGCGCTCCAGGTACTTTGAAGACCAGCGCTCCCGACAATGGCAGCCAGGACGATATCGACACAGTCGCGGGATACGATTTCGTCGAGAGCTTCTGCCCCCACAAGCAACTCAGTTCCTGCTGGCAGTCCGGACCAGTCAAAGCGGGTCGCCGCCTTGTCAGACGCGATCACGTACTGAGGGCGATGCGCCTGGGCTTGTTCAACAAGTTGGGCGAATCGTGAATGGGCCGAAAGCACACTAGCCCGAAGCCGACCACCACTGGCCTTAATAACCTCCAGAGCACTCACACCAATGCTACCTGTTGAACCGAGTACGGCAATCTGTTTAGCAAGAGAGTTCATACAGAACCGGCTTAGCAGCGGTGAGCAAAAGCGGTGGGGAAAAAAGTGTCTTGGGACGCACCAACAACTTGGTAGCAACGTACCAATAGTGACGGTTATACTTTAGCGGTCCGATCAGGGGGCAAGCCCGGTATTTTAAGGGTCTACGTCATGTTCAGCAAGCCGCATCAAAAGGCAGAGTAGAAAGGCCGTTTCACAGGAATAATCCCTAGAAGTGGGAGGAGGGATGCAGAGGAGGCCGTGATTGGCGCGCTGAGGGTCGCAGCGGTAGCGTGGGTGAAGCCCCCCAGGGAAGGGCCCTTAGGGTGCTTGCTTTGCGGCAGCAAAGTAGAAGCGATTGAAATATGTGGGTCAGGCCCTTCGTTGTCTTTTTAAGGGTGCTAACTTAGTATGGGGGTGAAGCATTATCGCCCAGCTTAGTGTTTTTCAGAATAAAACTGAAGCAATTGAAACCAGGGCAACTGTAACAAGGGAACTGGCGGACTAGGTCCAACGAGTACTACCTATGGAAGATTCTAAGAATAAATCGAAAGATAGCTCCGAGAAGAAGTCTGCTCCGCCAAGCAATAACTTTGTGTGGTACGTGCTGGGATTTCTGGCAGTGCTGCTCTTGCTGGGCACGATCTGGGGTGGCCAAGACCAATTGACGATTCAGTGGAGTGATCTGGAAAAGCTCATTGCCAAGAGCGACCCCACAAACAGGCCGAACGATAACTTTATCGAAATCGAAGACAAGACAGCCAAGACATCTCGCGTTCTCATCATCAACGCTCCCCAAGATATCAAGGTCGGCACGACCGAGGTGACGGGCACTGTGATGATGTCTGTCAAGCAAAACGGACAACTTGGTACTTCAGTGAGCGAAGATAGTTCGCAAACGAGTTCTAAGAGAGTTGAATTCCACACCGACCGGCTGCCGAATGAGCAAGAGCTGACCAAACTTTTGAGTAAGCATAAAGTACCGTTCAGTGTTGCTGGACAACCAAGTGCGTTGCTGAGCTATCTCATGCCGCTCATGCTTTTTGGAATGTTACTGCTGCTCATGATTGTCATGTTACGCAGGATGGGCGGAGCGGGCTCGCCAATGGCGTTTGGTCGAAGCCGAGCCAAAATGTATGCACAGGAAGAGATCGAAGAAAGCTTTGATGATGTGGCAGGCGTTGATGAAGCCGTTGACGAATTGCGGGAGGTCGTCGATTTTCTGAAGACTCCGGACCGTTACCAACGGTTGGGTGGTCGTATTCCGAAGGGTGTCCTTTTGATTGGACCTCCTGGTACTGGAAAGACCCTACTCGCAAAAGCTGTGGCGGGAGAGGCGGGCGTGCCTTTCTATAGTCTCAGTGGTTCGGACTTTGTCGAAATGTTTGTTGGTGTTGGTGCGGCGCGTGTGCGCGACATGTTCCAGCAAGCAGAGCAACAGGCTCCCTGTATCATATTTATTGATGAGTTGGATGCACTTGGAAAAACGCGTGGGAGTGGCCAAATTGGTGGTCATGATGAACGTGAACAGACGCTCAACGCCCTGCTCGTAGAAATGGACGGATTTGGTACGAATAGTGGCGTGATTGTGATGGCTGCCACCAACCGCCCTGAAACGCTCGATCCTGCCCTATTACGCCCAGGTCGCTTTGATCGCCATGTGCTCGTTGACCGCCCGGACATATCGGGTCGGGAAGAAATTCTGGAAGTCCATTTGCAAAACATTCGTGTCGGAGAAGATGTTGACGTAAAGAGGGTTGCTGCCATCACAAGCGGTTTTGTCGGTGCCGATCTTGCGAATATCGTCAATGAATCGGCTCTTCTCGCCGCTCGAAATGGCAAGAAGGCTGTTGGCATGGAAGAGCTCAACGAAGCGATTGAGCGTTCCTCAGTTGGCCTGGAAAAGAAAAGCCGGATTATGCACGAGGAAGAAAAGCTTCGTGTTGCTTACCACGAAGGTGGTCACGCTCTCTTGGCCTATTCGCTCCCCAACACGGATACGGTGCACAAGGTTTCGATCATTCCCCGTGGTCTTGGCGCCTTGGGATATGTGATGCAGCGACCCGACCGTGATCAGTTTATGTGGACTCGGGAGCAACTAGAAGCGCAGATACAGGTCGCTCTGGCGGGCACTCTTGCAGAGGAAATGATTTACGACGGCGATATTGGTAATGGCGCCACGAGTGATCTTGAACGTGCCACGGAGATCGCCCGCAGTATGGTGATGGATTACGGCATGAGTTCTCTCGGTCGCGTCAAGTATCGTGAGAGTGCGAGGAATCCTTTATTAGGAAACGACTTTGGAAGTGCCCAGTTGCATAGTGAGCAAACAGCACGCGAAATCGATGAAGAGGTCAAACGAATTATCGATGAAGCATTGGAGAAAGTTCGTCATATTTTGAGCGAACGACGTGATACGCTCGAAGCAATCACGCAAGCCTTGTTGGAACACGAAACGATAGACGGAGACACACTGGCTCGTATTATCGATGCGAGCTCCTCCAGCCCTAAGATCGTACCTGGAACAGGTACCGAACCCAAACGCACTGCACCTTCTGTCGAAGGTACCGATGACAAGACATCGGGTTCAGTGGGCAGCTGACGAAAAGCCCACCCTGCGATAATTCCAGGTACCTCGTCAGCGTAAAATGTTTTTGACGAATGCATGGGTTCCAATCACAATGGAACCTATGACACTTTTCTCACATTCCGCTAGACAATGCGGTCCCCTGCTTATTTGTAGCGGACTTTTTATCATTGTGCTTACACATTTCTGGTCAGATTGGCCCGTTGTTTCTGGAATTGCGTTGGTGGGTTGGGGAGCCTTGCGAACCTTGCACAGCGGTTCACGAAGTGCTGGACAGGATGCGCTCAGTATGGTGAATCTGACGATTTACAGCTCACTCGTCTGTTTGGCCATTGTGGCACAATCCCAAGTTGTTCTTAAGCAAGGTGCTGAGAAGGCAAGCACAATCATGCTGTTTGATCATGCTGCGGCAATTATGTTGATTCTTGGCCTGGCATCTCATGTCGCACGTCGGCTAAGTCAACCGCTGGCTGAAGAATGATTTACTGCACAAAGTGTTTATGCAACATCCTTTGTTCAGGAGATTGCCAGGCAGTCCGTTCGGGGTGTGCTTGACCCAGGGCCAGGGCAATCCAACCTTTTTCGATTTGCAATTGGGTGACCATTAAACCGGCAAGTCGTGGGTCGTTGGCCAGATCTGCACGAAGTATGCCGAGTTCCTGATCTTTGGGCAATAATTTGCCTATCACGCTGTGTAGAACAACTCGCGGGCCCGTTTTTAATCGTCGTCCTGCAAACTGGAGTGTACCTTCTCTCACGAGACGTACTTCAAGGCCTTTGAGTACGGGTCGGAAAAAGGCATGGACTTCGAAGTTTTTAATCTTGTCGCGTCCTTTGGATAGTTCCCTGACACCCAATATTAAGTGAATGCGATTGTCCTCACACAGGATGCGAATTGCGTCACGCGCAGCAAATTCGATGACCGCCTTTTGTGGCATGTCAGCTGGAGGGGCTGCGTTTGCATTGTTTAACTTTGCGGCAAAAAAATCAAAGAGCTCAATCATTTTCATGCGCTGCCCATCCAACTCCAAGCCAGCAATAGCATTATTCAAGACGGTTTCATGCAATTGCATGCTGACATAACTATCAGCAGGCGCAAAAGGGCGTTGGGTGTGGGCTGCCAATTGTTCCCGGTTGGCCAGGCGAATATTCATCACAGCGCGATCGGATGTTGTGTGCATGTTGAGCGGTTCAGCAAGTAACGCGAGTTGCTTGATGGGAGCCATTATGTGGTCGCTAAATTTTTGCTCGAGCCGCACAAGTTTGGGGTCCGTCTCTTTGTCCATACGCTGGCGTGCTTGCCGGGCTACCTTGGATTTGACCTGGCGTAAAGCGATAGGGCGCGATTGCTCGTGTTTTTGCCGAGCCGCGTCTCGCAAAAGACGTCCCACAATTGGGATTGGGTCCAGCTGGCTATCCACGGCCAATAGCTCGTTACGACCTTGCGCCTGCGCCTTCGTGGGCGAAGCACGCATGCCCTCTTGATCAATGACAACGAGCTTGTGTGCTTGGAACTTCATTTTGGCTGCATTTTGTACGCGAGCTGGCCATGTTTCAGATTTTGTTTCCGAATAAACTTTCCCAAAAGCTTCCAGCACAATGCGCCAGGAAATGGGATCTGGCTGTAGCTGTACGCGGACTTGGGTGGTGGTGCGCGATTTGCCCCGCACCTTGGCGCCTGCAACACGTTCTCTTACGGGGGTAATGATGGCCTTTTGTTTGGGAATCATACGGTTCATGAGATCGTCTGTAATGGCGATGCGCATGTTGGCCCCACGATAATGCTCTTCCAGATGTTTTGCTAAGGCTTGCATGCGGACCTGTGGAGACCACAGCAGTCGCTGTTCTATTCGAGCGATGGCGATGGCATAGCGGGTTTCACGACCACTCTCATAGCGTTCGACGAGGGCATCCAGTAGTTCTAAATTTACAGGTCCAGCCGCAATAGGTTGTAAATGAGCTCGCAATTCTGCCAGGGGTTGGGTGGCGAGAAAATTGCGTTGAGATTCAGTGAGCCGATTGTCTTGCATTCTTGATAATACTTCTTGGGCAAGGTGGATACGACCCGGTGAGTCGCTTTGGAGTCCCACACTTGTCGATGCTGCCAGGCGGTCGAGCAGCAGGTAGTCCCGCCAATCAGCACCATTGGAGTGGTTTTCCAGAATGGCAGCAATCTGGCTCAAAGTTGGCATAAGTGCGTCAGAATAATTTGTGATTTCGTTTGTTGCTATCGCAGTGGGGGAGGGGCTATCGTCGAGTAGCACAGACCAGACCCCTAAACGTCGCTGGATGGCCATGGCAGCTTGCAGGGCATCAGGATGGAGTATGGGATTGGAGTTGCTGATGCCTGCAAGGGCCTGTTGATGGAGGTCCGTAAGTATTTGCCGTGTGTTAATTGGGGTGATGGAATTCTTGTCAACAAGATTTTCGACCAATTGCAATGCCTGAGTTGCCCATTCGGTTTGAGGACTTTTATTAGCAACTTCAGTGAGTTGTTTGATTAATGCTTCTGGTCTTGTACGCAATGCAGCAGGCAATGTGTGCGTGTTTGGCAGTGTGTGCGTGCTTGTTGGGGCATCCTCAGGCACTTTTTGCTGTTTCGAGATGATTTCATCTCGCATTGCTACTTTTGGAACATTGCTTGTAGGGGTGTGCTGTTTTCTCGAAGCATGTAGCAACTCACTCGCAAAATCATTGAGCAATAAGGGGTCTGCTGCCTTTTGATTTAGCGTCCGGTGGCGATTGGGGATCATGGCCAATCGGTCATGTGGACTCGAGACGCGTACGCTGGGATGGTTGTAAGTAAGTTCTGCATT
>CAWWCC010000041.1:0-18276 GCA_963935315.1 uncultured Planctomycetaceae bacterium
GCGAGCTCTTTGACACCATGCTTGAGGCGAAGGTGTTGATCGAGCGATGGAGAAAAAGCATTACAACACTGCGTGGTTATCGACCCCCGGCATCCGAAGCGATTCATCCTCGTTCGCTCGCTTCGGCTAGGCCTTAGCAAGCGAACGGGGATGGCCTGTAGGCCATCCCTGATCTAAGTTAGACACTGGTACCTTACCTGGGGGCAGGTCAATTGCGCCAATTGCAGTTTCCCCAATGGAAAGTGAAATAGGATTGGATGCATGGCCAGGCTTGATTGATGCATGGCTTAGAGAAAATTGAAATATGGTCTCAATACAAACGGTTCAAGAGTATGTCCAGTCTCAGTGGGGTTTCAGCTCATTTCGTCCCCTTCAGCAAGAGGCGATCGAGTTGGTGTTGTCTGGGCGTGATTCGGTGGTCGTATTGCCAACGGGTGGCGGCAAGTCGCTCTGTTTTCAAGCTCCCGCTTGTGTTTTGGACGGGTTGGCGGTAGTCGTATCGCCACTTATTTCGTTGATGAAGGATCAGGTTGATGCGCTACGTGCCATGGGCGTGGCCGCGTCTGTTTACAATAGTACATTGCTCCACAGTGAGCGGGACGCCGTGATCGAAGCAATTCGTTCTGATGCACTCAAACTTCTCTACCTGGCTCCAGAAAGCTTGCTCAACGAACACATGTTGGATTTGCTGGCCAGCGTCCCTCTTTCGCTGTTTGCGATTGACGAAGCCCATTGCATTAGCTCCTGGGGTCATGACTTTCGTCCTGAGTATCGTGGCTTGCGTCAGTTAAAAAATCGCTTCGCAGGAGTCGCTTTGCATGCGTACACGGCGACGGCGACCGAAGAGGTGCGTCAGGATATCTCCAGACAGTTAGGTCAGGAGGATCCGACGATGCTGGTGGGTTCGTTTGACCGACCCAATCTCAACTATCGAGTGAAGCGTCGAGCAGGAGGTATTCGACAGATTGTTGATATCGTAGAAAAACATTCCAAAGAATCCGGAATTATTTATTGCATTTCACGGAAGGAAGTAGAGCAAACTTCGGCTGAACTTAACGATATGGGTTATCAAACTGCACCCTACCATGCAGGTTTGCCGGACAAAGATCGACAAAAGAATCAGGAGGCTTTTTTACAAGAACGCATTGACATTATTGTGGCAACGGTTGCTTTTGGAATGGGTATCGATAAATCCAATGTGCGATTTGTTTTACATGCTGGCATGCCAAAATCACTTGAAGCCTACCAACAAGAAAGTGGCCGTGCAGGTCGCGATGGGCTTGAAGCGGATTGTTGTCTCCTGTTCAGTGGTCGTGATTTGCATACGTGGAAACACTTGATGAGTGAATCCCAGGAAGCAAATCAAGGCGCCTTAAAATCACTCTTTGCCATTGACCGATTTTGCAAATCCGTCACATGCCGTCACCGTGCATTAGTAGAACATTTTGGACAATCTTTTGAGCGTGATGATTGTGGTGCCTGCGATATTTGTCTTGGTGAATTTCAGCAAGTTGAAGAACCTTTGTTAATTGCACAGAAAATTCTATCCTGTGTGGCTCGACTTGAACAAAGGTTTGGTGCGGACTATACGACTCAGGTGCTTGTCGGCTCAGAAGAGAAAAGGATTTTTGAGCGCAAACACAACCAACTTAGTACCTACGGAATATTGTCAGAATACCCCAAGGCCACAATTCGAGATTGGCTTGAGCAATTGGTAGGGCAGGGGTGCGCTGTTAAAGCGACCGAGTACAATCTGGTACATTTAACCGAGTTGGGACGACAAGTGCTGCGTGGTGAGCACACACCCATGCTGATCCGGCCCAAGCAAAAGAAAAATCCTCGTTTATCACGCACTAACACAATAGATGCCTGGGAAGGTGTCGATCGCGAACTTTTCGAATCGTTGCGTGTGTTGAGAAGAAAGTTGGCAGCAGAGCGAGACGTGCCAGCGTATATCGTTTTTGGCGATGCAAGTTTGCGTGACATGGCTCGACGGCGACCTACGACATCGGAAAGTTTTTTAGACGTGCATGGCGTTGGCCACAAGAAATTGGCAGATTATGGTGAGCAATTTCTAGCCCATATTCTGGAAAATTGCTAAATGTACGAATTATACCAATCCCCATCGCTTGCGCAAAAACCATTCGCAACAAAGCAATCCAACGAGTGAAAAGAGCATGGGCCAGGAGTCCCACAGGGATTGCTCTTGTTTGATCTCTTCTTCAAATTCTTGGGTACGTGCTTTGAGTTGTTCGAGCAAATCTGGCAAATCCTCAGGCGCAAGTCCTGCACCCCCTGCATCAGCAGTAAGACCTGCCAGCGAAGACAATAGGGTCGGTTCAGCAGCCGGTTGATCGAGTTCCATATCGAGATCAGGAACAGTGAACCTTGCTTGTGCTGTACCCAGAAGTTTGTTGTCGTTGGTCGCAGTCACTAGTACTTTATAGTCACCTGGCAAAGTTGTCTGAGTAAATGTACCGACTAATTTTTCTCCTCGAGGGCTTGGTTGCAGAGATGCCATGGATCCGTCCGGTAGCTCGACTTGGATATCGAAAGACATTGCTGATGTCGTATTACGATTTGTTTCAGAAACTCCTAGTAAGAACTCGACATGACTGCCTCGTTGGTATCGACGACCATCCAAGCGAACCCAGACTGATTCGCTATCGGTGTCGTCTTTGCGTGCTAGCCACATGACGAGTTGTCGCCAGAAACGGCGGTACACATCTCCAAAACCTTCCATTTGCCAATGCCAGGTGGAGTCGATAGCAAATGCTAATGTTCTGCCATGGCCCCAGGCGCCTGCTACCAGCAAGGGCCAGCTGTTGGAATCTGCCGAGGTAGCGATCAATTGTGCATTGGGTTTGAGGGAGAAACGCTCGAAACGATTTGCTCCGTCGAGAGCAGGAAGTTTTGCCCAATTGATATCAAGTTCATTGAAGAGGACAATCGGATGCAGATTTTCACCCAAGGGTTGGGGAGAGAATTGCAAAGGTCCACGGACATGCATATCCTGGCGTATGGGTTCGCCAAAATTTTGTCGTTCGGCTCGTCCAATTTGAATAGGCAACAGCGGTGCAATCGGAGAGTCACGGAATCCGCCAGGTCCAAAGCTATGAAATCCACCCAGCATGGCCAATCCTGCACCTTTGTCCACAGCTAGTGCAATTTGTTTCCAGGTAGGAAAGTCGAGCGCATTTATGTCGACGTCCGCTAACAAGAAGACATCGAAGACCCCTTCCTCAAGTGTGGAATGCAAGTTGATTCTTGCTTTGCTGTAGTTCAGCATTTCGTAGCGGACATTCAAGTCGGCATGAGCGGCCAGCGCGGAGCGGATAAAACGTGGTTCTATTCCTGCATGTCCTCCTTGACGTGAGGCCCCGGCCAGGAAGAGGATATTAATTCCACCTTTACGTACAGAAACAAAAGTGCTTTGACTGTTGTTTGAATTTACCAACTCTCCAGCAGGCTGGTCGATTTGAACGGAGATTTTATACTCGCCTGCATGCACGGGGGTGTAGCTAAGGGGTACTGTGATACGTTTGTGTTGACTATCGATGAGCACCTGGCGGGTATCGACAATTTCCATTTTTCCCTCGGTGTTTTCCCAAAGCAACTGAACTTTGTGGGATTGGTTGGTATAGCCATCCGCGCTGACAGTTGCTTGCACAGTCACGGGAGTTTCAGCGAAGACAACGTCGTTTACCAGCAGGTCCTCGATACGCAGATCAGATTGCAATCCGAAAGCTGGTTTGCCAAAGGGGAAGGTATAGAGCGGAATATTATCTATAGCCAGGCGTCTTACGACAGTTTGGGGTTGAACATCATGTGGAGCGAAGGCACGTTGCGCCCCATCGCTGAGCAACAGAACTGCTACGATCTTCTGATGGGCCTCGTGCGTTAACACATCTTCCAGGGCAGAACCTATAGCCGATTGTGGTCCGTTGGGTTCATTAGGCAAGTTGGCTATTCCATCTGTAAGTTGGACAGGCTTTGTTGACTCATCGAATTGGTAGATTTTGAGATCCCATGTGTCACTAAGTTCTGATAGCTGTTCTTGTGAATCAGCAAGTACAGCCTTGAGTGCATTCCAGCGTGAAGCATTGTTTAAGGAATCGGCAATTTGCATGCTACGTGAATTATCGAGTAGTAGTACGAGTGATCCTGGGATGCGTTCTGTTACGGTCGCAACGAGCGTAGGCCGACACATGATAAGTAGCAGTAGAATGGCAGTGGCACAACGTAGTACAAAGAGCGACAATCGCTTTTTACGAGAAATGCGATCCGTGGCGGGGCCCACCAGCATCACTAGAACCAGAACCAGGGCGACTGCCACGGTAAATCCAGTTCCTCCAACAGGTGAGAAGCTCCAGGAGTTCACGCTGCGCTCCGATAAAAACGATTGGAGAGCAAGTGTTCTGTGCTCCAGACCAGGGCAACCAGGGTGATCACCCAAGAAAATAATTCACGCCCACTACGACCTATGTCAACATACAGTTCCACATCTTTGAGCGTTTGTGCAATTTCTACGCGCTCTTGAGGAAGCGCATTGGTCAATTGCTCAAGATCTATTCGATGAAGTCGACTTAAGTCAGGAGAGGCATTGATACTAAATACTCTTTCGAGATTTCCGGAGTTTCCTCCTGAAACTACCCTGTAGTTGCCAAGAGCGTGGGTTGTGCCAATGCGAATCGCATTTTCGCCAGGTGGTAAAGTGCGGCGAATCGATTCGCCACCGGGATCGCGTAAAACGTAGTTGGACACTCCTTGCTTGGGAGCAAGACGCAGGGTCACTATTTCACCAGCGAAGAAGCCAAGTGACTCGGTATCTTGTTGGGCCAGGTAGCCGCAGAGCTGGTTTGAAATTGCTACGAATGGCCACGGTTCAGGTCCTGTTGGCAAAAGGTTCCAGGGCTCTCGGCCTTGTGGTTCTAGAGGATCCGAAATAGGTGTGGCCAAACAGAGAATGCGTCCTCTACCCAGAGGGCGTTCCAAGAGCGCTGGGCGGTTGTTGGCAAAACGTGCAACCACATAAACGTCTGCTGCAAGATCTGCGAATTCCCAGTATTTCCAAACGGGATAGACTTTCCAGGGAATGTTTTCGGCGTAGTCTTTCAAACCAGCTAGTGCAGGGTGGGCAAAGTTACGAGGGCGTAGATAGGTTGCGTAGCGTGAACGTAATTTGAGTTTTCCGGGAAGTAATTGTTGCACAACAGTTTCGTTAAAACCGTTTAATCGCGCCCGATGTCCCAAAAAGACTCCTACACCTCCCCCATTGGAAGCGTATTGAATAATCCTCTGCCAAAAATTTTCGGAAAGTGGAGGTGGATCGAGGAGACATACTACCGCATAATTTTCCAGTTGCAGGTTTGCTGCTTGCGAAAAAATTTCCGAAGTACAAACATACTGCACATCAGAGCGGTCGCTAATTAGCTCAGGACTAAGCGCTTCATGCAAAAAAAGTGTATCCTTCACATTCTCACCCAACAGCAATATTTGAGCTGGTGGTCGTACTTCTACGGAAAAGTAGCGAGTGTTATCAACTTCAAGAGGATCTCTGGTTGCCAGACGGACATAACCTTGATGTGTACCTAGAGACAAGTCGCCGAGCTCAAAAGTTATTTGGCCATTACCATCTTCGGATAGTTGCACATGCCGTTGTCCGCGTTTTACAGCTTGTTCTGCAGAGGTGGATAGAAAGATTTCTGCCAGTGGATCATCGGACATGCCTGTCGCTTTGACCGGGACTTCAAGATGTAGTGGTTGTCCTGGGCGTAAGATATTGTTGCGTAGTTTCAGCTTACCGAGTGCCATATTCTGTGTGTCTTCTACTCCTACATCGACTACATAGATACGCACATCCGGTGATTTCAACAGTAATTCGCGGATAGATTCGATGGCTTCTTCTGTCCACTCGGCAGCTGCCATATCGCTAAACAAGAAGACTTCTTGGCGATGATCAGTGCGGTCAGCGACCAATTGGATGGCTTCTTGTACGACAATTTCCAAAGAGCGTGGATTGCTTTCGGGAGTCAGGTTGCTTAGTCGGGCTTCTGCCGTGCTGATATCAACGACGAACCCCCCCGACAAACGGCTGCGATCCATGACAGCAACTTCGGAGTTTGCTGGCAAACGTTTGACTAACCAATGAGCCATGTCGGTCGCTTGTTGCTGACGATTCCGATTTTCGTGGATGTACTGCATGCGAAGTGAGTTGTCAACAACCAGCGCAACAGCAAGAGGTGCCCCCTCTTTGCCTCGCAGACCCGTGCCTTTGAGAGTTGGGCGTGCCAGGGCGAAAGCCAATCCAGCAATCAGGAGGCACCGCAAGGCTAGTAACAACCAGTGTCGCAGATTTAGACGTCGTCGATTGGCTTGTTGTCGTTTGCGAACGAATTGTAAAGCAGGGAAAACAAGTTTGCGCGGCTGACGGCGCATGACGAGATGCAGTAGAAGTGGCACGGCTACTAATGCCGCACCTCCTAAGAGTGCAGGTGTTATAAACCCCATCCTTAATCCCTTATTGGTTTAACCGCAATTGCGTCGATTTACCAAGTACTCCGTTAACGCACGATCAAACTGCATACTCGTGTCTAACGGGACATAATCGATTCCGCTCTGACGGCACTCCCGCTCATATCCCAATCGAAAATCTCGAATTTCTTCCAAGTAATCTTTCCGATAGGCATCCGCATTCACTTCCAGGCTTTCGTAGGACTCTGGGTCTTCGAGTTCAACAAGTCCTTCGAACGGAAAACTGACTTCTGCTTGATCAAGCACATGAAACAGGATGACATCATGTCCTCCATGTCGTAGGCGCCGCAGTGAGGCAATGACTTCATCTGGGTCTGCCAGCAAATCGCTGAATATCATCACCAAGCTACTGTGCCGTAGCATTGCGGCTAATTGGCTGAGACTACGACCGATGTCTGTTTTTTCGCGAGGTTTCAGTTTGGCTAGATGCGATAGAATATTACCAATTTGCTGGCGTTTAGACTTTGGAGCCAGACTGTCGACGATCTTTTCGCCAAATGTAACAAGTCCAACGGGGTCATTCTGGTGAATCATCAAATAGCAAAGTGCAGCAGCAAGGCAAATGGAATACTCAAATTTAGTTAATTCTTGTTCGAAGCTATAGGCCATTGAAGCGCTCAAATCCATAGCCAGGTAGCCTGTAAGATTGGTTTCAGCTTCAAACTTTTTGACATAGTATTTGTCAGTCTTGGCATAGACGAGCCAATCGATATCGTCGGGATTATCTCCAGGCGCGTACTTGCGATGTTCGCTAAACTCAACCGAAAAGCCATGGAAAGGACTAGCGTGGAGACCTTGCAAGAATCCCTTGACAATAAACTGAGCGCGCAAATCTAGGCGTGAAATCTGCCGAATAACTTCGGGCTTAAGATATTTTTCGAGGGTGGCCATAGGGACTACTCACCGTACTTCGCAATTTCCGGAACCGCGATAGCCTCCAAGAGTTTGGCGATGACATCTTCAGTCGTCATCCCTTCGGCTTGAGCTTGAAAATTTGTGCTTACTCGATGGCGGAGTACAGGGATCGCTACTTTTTGAACATCCTCGATTGCTACGGTAAAACGTCCGTCCATTGCGGCAAGTGCCTTGCCTCCGTGGATGAGAAACTGACCTGCACGAGGACCTGCACCCCAATCAACGAGTTCTTTGACAAAGTCTGGTGCGGTTTCATCTTTGGGTCGTGTTGCGCGAACCAGCGCAGCAACATACTTAATGATGTATTCACTGACAGCGACCGACCCGACCAACTTTTGGAGATTTAAAATGGCCCGTGAGGAAAGTACTTTTGAGACATCTGGCTGTTCGTGACGAGTTGTTGAGGTGAGAATTTGTTCTTCTTCGCTGGCCGTAGGATAATCAACTTTGATGTTGAACATAAAGCGGTCAAGCTGGGCTTCAGGGAGTGGATAAGTCCCTTCTTGCTCGATAGGGTTTTGTGTAGCAATGGTAAAGAATGGCTCAGGAAGGGGGTAAGTAGTTTGGCCAACAGTGACATCGCGCTCTTGCATTGCCTGCAATAGGGCAGCTTGTGTCTTGGGTGGAGTGCGATTGATTTCATCTGCCAACAGGATGTTCGTAAAAACGGGTCCTTCCACAAAGCGAAAGCTACGTCGCCCATGTTCGTCTTCATCCAGTACGTTAGTTCCAGTGATATCCGAAGGCATCAAGTCGGGTGTGAATTGTATGCGTTTGAAATTAAGATCTAGTATCTGGGAGAGCGTACTTACCATGAGAGTCTTAGCGAGCCCTGGCACACCTTCTAGAAGGCAATGCCCGCGCGTGAAAATAGCAGCAAAGATTTGTTCGATCACTTCATCTTGACCGATAATTACCTTTTGAAGCTCTTGCTGCATAACTTGTCGATGCTGGCTAAACTCTTTAAGAAGGTCACCCAAAGTGCGCGTTTTTGTGGTCAAACTTTCGATCCTTAAGTTGGCAAGGTAAGCGGAACCCGATCGACGAGAACCGGTTTCATAACGCTTAGGTAGCTCGTGGCAGAAACGACAGGCAACGAAGTCAAGTAATTTTTGAAGACTTTCGTTTCTTCTACTAGCATCATGAAGGAGGAAAATAGGAGTTTCGAAACGGGTTCTTGTGTTGGTCCCAATGGGCTGGTACTGGTTTGATGGACTAAACCCCTGGGCTAGCAAGGTTCTGTGCGAGAACTGTCGCCTCAGACGTCGTAGACCAATTGCCAATTCTATCGGTCCCACGCGCTGCAGACAATGTAGGCCTGCCAGGCATGCATTGTTTCCCCAGCTATCGCACCTTACGATAGAGGTGGACTTAATCTCTACCCAGAAGAGACATTCATGGATCGAAAGTATTCAGACCAGCTGGCTTGTCAGCTTTTTTTCAAGAGCCAATTTTTGTTTATCTTGACCTTGGTCTCGATAAATGTTGCTGTCCCATCCCTTTATGCCCAGTCCGAGGGGACAATTACTGCCAAACAAGTACGTTCGGCGATCTCTGGCGGTGTGAAGTACCTGCTCGATGAGCAAAATGTCAAACGGGGTACATGGAACGACATGGCTGGGTATCCAGGGGGTGTAACAGCTTTAGTGACATTGGCCCTTCTGAATGCAGGGGTGGAGCCGGATCATCCAAAAATTCAAAAAGCTCTCGACTATCTACGTAAGCTGGAACCCGAAAAAACATACAGTGTTGCATTGCGCACAATGGTGTTTTGTATTGCTACACCGAGGCGCGATTTGCCGACAATTCAAAAATATGTGAATTGGTTTGAAACCATACAAATGGAAGGTGGGCAGTGGTCTTATCCAAGAGTCGCAGGAGGCGATAACAGTAATTCTCAATTTGCCGTATTGGCCCTTCATGAGGCCGAGCGCGTGGGAGCGGTCGTCAATAAGGAGACATGGAAAAAAGCCCTTCAATACTGGAAGAGTTGCCAGACTCCGCGTGGATCATGGGGATACCAGAAAGGTTGGGAAAATGGTTTAGGCAGTATGACTTGCGCTGGCATTGCCGCAACGATTATTTGTAGCGGGCACGTGAATCCTCCAAATGCATTGATAGATAAAAGTCTTGTAAAATGCTGTCAGCCTCAGGAAGAAGACGATTCGCTCGAACTAGCACTCGACTGGCTTGCCAATAATTTTTCGGTTCGCCGAAATCCGGGGCGCCGTGGCATGGGGAATGTTTGGCATTATTACTACTTGTATGGCTTGGAACGTGTTGGACGTCTTACGACCCGCAGATTTATAGGGGAGTATGATTGGTATCGAGAGGGGGCGGAGTTTCTGGTTGGGCAACAAGATCCTTTTCGTCGTTCTTGGGTCGGTCAAAATCATGCAGAGGACAATCCCCATATAGCCACCTCTTTTGCGCTACTGTTCTTGGCAAAGGGACGACGTCCCGTGTTGATGGCAAAGCTTGAGCATGGTCCTGGCGAAGATTGGAATAATCATCAAAGCGATGTTGCCAATCTTACGTCTCAAGCCGAGCAGCATTGGGGGCTTGATCTCACATGGCAAGTAATGGATCCCAAAAAAGCTTCGGTCGACGACTTGTTGCAAGCTCCCGTACTCTATCTGTCAGGAAGCCGTTCGCCTGATTTGGCAGGTACCGAAACAAAGATGCGAGATTATTTGGACCGTGGTGGATTTTTATTTGCTGAAGCATGCTGCATTGATGGGAGCCGGTTTGGAAAAGGCTTGCGTGCCTATCTGAAAAAAGTTTTCTCGGAACAGGAATACAAATTACGAAGAGCTGGTCCAGAGCATCCACTGTGGCGAGTTGAGCAATTGGTACGTCCTGAATCGCCCTATGTCGGACGATTATGGACGGTCGAATATGGCTGTCGAACTTGCATCGTGTTTTCTGAAATCGATCTTTCATGTTATTGGGAGCTTTATGCTCAAGGGCGGCGTAATGACTTACCGCAAATCGTAGCGGATCGAATTTTAGACGCGAATGCTGTGGGATTGAATGTACTGGCCTATGCAACCAATCGAGAACCGAAAGGGAAGGAAACAGCATTTGTCAGTACAGGAGATCTTGTAGAATTCGATACTACGGGAAGTCGAGGTACGATACAGATTGCCAAACTGCAACATGGAGGTGGGTGCAACGATGCCCCGGGGGCGTTAACCAATCTACTGCGGGCTGCCGCACAAGGTGAGTTGCAACTGCGCATCAGTCCCCAGCAGTTCAACATTCGCGCAGATGACAAGAGCTTGCCACGTTTTCACATGACCTTTATGCATGGACGGCATGATTTTCGTTTTACGGCTCAAGAAAGAGAATCTCTTGCTCGCTATCTCAAGAATGGCGGCACACTGTTTGCAGATTCAATTTGCGCGAGTAAACAATTTGCAAAAGCCTTCCGCCGTGAAATACACGCTGTCCTGCCGGGGACCAGTCTAGAACGCATTCCACCTGAATCGATCCTATTTAGCAAAGCGGCAGGTGGGTTCGATATTCGGAAAGTAAGCCGTCGCGACCCGGTGGAGCAACAAGACGATCAACCACTGCGAACCCGCGTTCGAGATGTAGAACCAGAATTAGAGGGCATTCAAATTGAGGGCCGCTGGGCAGTCATTTTTTCGCGCTACGATATTAGCTGCGCGTTGGAGCAGCATGAGTCCCTGGAGTGCCGTGGCTATTCGCGTGATGACGCGGCAAGAATCAGTCTTAATGTGTTGATGTACACGCTCAATCCGGATGTAGAAATAGTTCAGTGATGTGTTTATCAGATAGGCAAACAGTTGGCGTAATCTCCACACGCGCCGAGAGATTCACTCTCGGGATTATGGGGGTGATACTAACACTTGCTGTCGGTAAGCTGGGTCCTGGCAGCCGACCTTGAGGAGGTGGTCCGACAGTCTTTTGCAGCAACGCATCAAGGCTGGAGCAGCGATGAGGTGTTAGTACACGACCAGCGTAATCAAGAATTTCTTCAAGCTTGCCGGCGACAATTGTCTGGCGTTTCAGACCGCGAGTTCAATTGGGCTATGCTTAATCTACGTAAAGCAAAAAAGCTCCCGGGGAAGGTAACCAAGCGCAAAACCCACAAGCACGAAACGTATCACCATGCTGCAGAAATAGCAGCCCGTGAGATTGAAGATCGTTATAAGCAAAATATAGGTCGAGCCCTTTGTGATACAGCACTTCGGAAGGAAGTTGATAAAGTGGCACTCATGTTGGCTCCCGAAATATCACCCTACCGACTCCGTAAGGCAGCACTCGCCTTGCGGAAATCACATCAGTTGAAACCTGAGTTGGTAGTGCGCATTGCGGATTGGGATCGCACAGTCAACACTTATGTATTACGACAACTACAAAAGGATCATGAGCAGATTCCGGCACAACCGGGCATCTATTTATTTAGCGATGATAGTGGTTATCTTTATATTGGTGAAGCAGCCGACCTGCGAAAGCGTCTGAAAGATCACCTCTACCAGTCGGATCGACCCACACTAGCAAAGTACCTCATAGAACGTGCCAAGCAAGGCGGCCTGGTGCGTATTGAGATTCATGCATTCGATTCTGATTCACCAGCAAAGCAGGTGTCGATGCGGAGAGCTTATGAATCGGAGTTGATCCGGAGTCGGAAACCCAGATTCAATATCAGGCCCTGAAGGAAACCAGGGTCCGCAGCTTCTACAATTTTGCCAGAACCTATCGATGGTTCAGTCTGTGTGGGGTAGGTGACGCACGATTTCTTCACGTTCAGCTTCGAGCTCTTTGGTTATTAAATCATGTAATTTTGTCAGGCTGACAGTTTCAATTTTGGACATGGTGAAGGTACTTTCGAATAAAAACAGGGTGAAATAGGGGGCAGGGGTTTCACCTTGCTAAGCGGAATGCGGCACCTGTTGTTACAAGAAAAAGAGTGACTAGGATATTTTTCTATCGTGGACAAGGCCGAAACACACTCCGAACCTAATCCCAAATCCCTCTCTTCCATCATCGTGGCGGGGGCTTGGTTTCTCTAGCAGGCCCGGACTGGATCAAATATGCGGGAGAGATCGTTGCAAAAATACCCCCGGGAGGCTATTCACGGGAGTGATTCTCGGGTTGTGCATTGCCTGAATGAACGGATGCCAATAACTCTTCAGAAGAGCGCCCCAATCGTTCGCAGATTGCCGCCGTTTCATTAAAATCAACGTCCAAAGGCTGGATTCGGTCTGGCTCGACCAGAGCTATTGACCCAATCCAGGGATCCGGGGACCCGGGTAAATAAACAATTACCAGTCCACGTTCCGTGCGACCTGCCTCATAACCAATGCGGATCATATCGTTAAGTTTCAGAGTGACAGGCAGCAGAGAAGGCGCTAGTTCATCGCCACCGAGATTGCCAGCTACAATATCTTTGTAGATCGCGTATTTGGGGTAGACCATCACAATATTTTTTTCAAGCGACTTAGAGAATTTTTTCGCAAGGGCTCGTTGTGCGGCCAAGCCGCATAAAAAGAAGAGAGCAAGGAGAATCAAGAGCGTGATTGAGATTATCAGCGAAATACTTATGAAACTGGTTGCACGTAAGTGTTCTTTGAGTGGCTCGTAGATCAAAAGTGCGAACGAATAGAGGTACCCTAAGAGAGCACCGATCGCCACTACGGGTAAAAGAAAAATCAGCCCCCCAATGGCGGTAGTTTTAAGAAAACCATAAGTATTGGCAACTTGTTCTTTCATGATCTAACCGTAGGGCTTCAAGATGGATCCATTAAATTTGGTGTCGTTGTGTATTCGCATGCTAAGGGTGTCTCATTCAGCTCTCGGCGGGGAAGAGTTGATTGCCCAGCTTGGAAAGAAGATTTTTGATTTTTGGCAAAGCTGCCAGTGTGGCTTGCTCACCGACGGAGGCCAGCTCATGTGTTTTAGAAAATGCAGTTTAGTTGCAATTGAATCTTCCGTCAAAGAGATCAGGATTCGTTAGCAAGGTGGGCAGAGTCATTCAGACGCGATGAACAGTGGAGTGTAGGGATTAGTAAAAAAAGTTGTCAGGATAGTATCCGTATTGGGGAGCATCCTCTAAGGTGTCGAAGAATAAAGATCGATTCGTCAGATTGTTTTTCCGTAGCACAGCGCAGGCTGGCTACAATTGGGATTTGGCTGTTTCTAGCATGCCGGAGGGTTGTTGTAGTCTTTCGTAGAGTTCTCTACAAAAGCAGATTAGTATCCACAGGAATTGCATGTCCACAAAAAATAAATCTCTGGCAATTGAGAAGATTCGTAGCAAATTGGGGACGACACTCAATGCGCCTAAGAATGTGGATAGGTACGATTATCGTACCTACTATTCTATGCTAATCGCGAATTTCATGGCGCTGTTGCTGCACTTGTCATGGGTTTTTGTATTTCGCCATTATGATTTTTATACATTGAGTTGGATCAATGTCGGCAGTGTAATGATTTGGATCCTCAACATCACGATCCTCTGTCGATGGGGCGCTGTGCTTACCGCTGTTGTCATCGGCTCTACAGAAGTCGTCGGCCATCAGGCATTGGCTATTTACTACCTGGGATGGGGTTATGGATTTCAGTACTACCTGCTAGTGATTGTCGCCTTTGTATTCATGATGAATTTCCGATCGATGTACATACCGGCAATCCTGTTCGCCGTTTGCCTGGTGTCCTTTCTGGGATTTTATTACGAAGTCCGATTTTGGCTAGAACCACACATAATCCTGGGGCCACTCGTTCAAGAAGTTTTCCAGATAGCCAATGTGACGAGTGCCTTTACCATTCTGGCAATTATGTCGTACGTCTACAGTGAGGCAGCGCGCAATGCAGAAGCCAAGTTGGCTTTGGAGAGAGAAAAGTCAGAAAATCTACTTCTGAATATCTTGCCCGTGTCCATAGCCCAACGACTTAAAGAAGACAATCGTGTCATCGCAGATCACTTTGAATCGGCCACCGTTTTGTTTTCGGACATAGTAGGCTTTACCGCTATGTCAGAGAGAATCACCCCGACTCAATTAGTAGATAGACTGAATCTTGTATTTTCGGCATTCGATGATCTGGTCGAAAAACATGGACTTGAAAAGATCAAGACGATTGGTGACGCTTACATGGTTGCTGGTGGATTTCCGGACTTGCGGGACGGTCATGCCAAAGACGTTTCGGCACTGGCACTCGACATGTTGCAGGTGCTCGAAGAATGCAATTGTGATGTGGACGAATCGATTAATATTCGTATTGGTATCCACACAGGACCAGCCGTGGCGGGTGTGATTGGCATCAAAAAGTTTGCCTACGATGTGTGGGGCGACACGGTTAACACGGCGAGTCGAATGGAGTCGAGTGGTTCGCCAGGTCGTATCCAGCTTTCTGAGCAGGTTGCCAAATTGCTAGATGGAGAATTTGAAATAGAGGAACGCGGGACAATCGAAATCAAGGGCAAGGGTCGTATGAAAACCTACTGGTTACTAGGCCGCCATTCTTAAAGCCTTCATTCTAAAGATGGTCGACCCAACCTAGGACAGAAGTCTGGAGACATCTGCTACGGCAAGAATGATGGCGCTATCGTATTCCTAGTTCATTTAGATCACACTGCGGAGTTGGGTGCGATTCTCCATCCCAGTTGCTTCTAGGTTGTTCACTTGTGGCGATCTACCAACGGAATTAAAATCGGCAAGACCAGTAGATTACCGACTAAGCCGCCGATCATCGACAAGCTGACGAGAGCCCCGAAGTAGATCGTAGGTACAAATTGGCTGTAGCAGAGTGTTGTGAATCCTATGACAAGGGCTAACGTGGCAAAGACGGCTGCCCGACCTACTGTTGTTTGCACGGAATGCAGCGCTTCCGCGCGTGAAGTACCCATGCGACGTGACCGTTGATAAGAAATCACATAGTGGATAGAACCGTCGACCGACAACCCGAGTGATACGGCTGCAATCATGGCTGCCCCCATATTTACCGGCACACCAATCCATCCCATAGCGCCAAATAATAACAGGACTGGCAGAGAATTGGGGATGAGTGTGACCAAGGCAAGCCCCAAATTGCGAAAGGCAACAGACATCATCAAAAAAATTGCCACCGCAGCGATTCCAAACGTGAGCCATTGATCTCGCAACAGGCTTTCGATGAGTTCATTTAAGAGCACGTAGTATCCAGTGATTTGGGCTGTAGGAAATTCTTCACGCGCTATGCTTTCAACTTGCCGTATCATGTGTGTTTTTTGGGCAGCTTCCAGACGTTCGGGGGAACGGAGTAGGATGCGTAATTGCGAGTTTTCACCATCCTGGGAAGACTGATAAATAGCATCGACAAATTCTGGAAGTCGGACACACATAAGTGACAGGGCTGGACGAATAGCCAATTCACCCCCAAAGGGAAGATTTGCCAGGCCATTGACACTCGCATCGAGCACACTTGCTAGTGAGATTGCTTTGTTAAGTTCTGGGACTTGAGCAAGGATTTTTTCTTGCAAATGGATAATGGTCTCAAGGTATTGTTTGTTGAGGGGCTCTGGAGCAGGCAATACGATGTCCCACACACCCGCACCCCCAAAATTCTTTTCGACAAATTGATAACTCTCAACAAGAGGACTCCCTTCACGAAAGTTTCGTGTAAAGTCAGTTTCTCGTTCCAAGTGACTACAACCCCAAATTGCAAAACCACAGGCGATAGTGCCCAGCCACATCAGGGATCGAGTATGGCGATTTGACCAATTCAGCAGGTGGCCTAAGAATTTTTTGAGCGAGATTTCACCCGTTGCGGGAGGTGTCGTTGAGGACGAATTACCCAGCAAGACAATTCCAGGAACAGCGAGTGCCGCACTTCCAAGTACCATGATGCTGCCGATGGCCATCATCAGACCAAAGTCATGTACGGGCCCTACACGAGATATCATGAGTGCTGCAAAGCCGGCAGCATCTGTCAAACAGGCAAAAAGCACAGGCATTGCCAATAGTTTTCCCACTTGAAGCATTGCTTCGACAGGTTCGCAATCTTGTGATAAGGCATCGCGGTAGCGGACAATCACATGGATGACTGTTGCGACACCAATCACTGTGACAATTGCTGCCAACATGGAGCTTACCATGCTTAATTGCAAATCCAGAACTACCAGCGTACTGCGTGTTAATGCGAGAGTCATTTGGACAACGACCAGAGGTAGTACGAGCCAACGGATTTTTCGAAAACAGGCGAGAATGGTAACCAGTAGGAGTAGCGTACACCAGGTATTAAGTCGTCGGCCATCCACCTCCAGCAGATCGAAAGCTTCTTCAATGAGAACTGGCTCACCGACCAAAGCACCATGGGGCAGGGTATTTATCACCGAACGCAATTGTTGGAGAGTTTTGCGTCTTGGTGGATCCTTTTCGGTCGGGCGTGCGAGTAGGCATACGATTCCAGCAGCATCAAGGGCTCGGTTATGTGTGTACCCAGAAAAGACTTCACGTAATCGCGCGCCGCGTCCTGTATTCGAAAAATCAGCTGCTCCAGGAGGATCATGTAACGATATGGCTGCAACGATACCTGGGATGTCACGCACTTGCTCTGTCAATTCTTGGATCCGCTGCAACCCCTTTTTGCTAGTAAGTTCTGGATCCGAATAAATGGCAATGGCAATTTCATGTTCGCCAAAGTTTTTTTGCAATGCGCGATAAGGTTTCAATATGGGGTCGTTTGCTGCAAACATGTGCTCGATCGAGCGGTCAAGTTGTAGCTGCGTTCCCAAATAGGCGGCCCCAATGGACAGCACAATCCCAAATCCCAAGAGCCTCACGCGTTGCGCAATCAACCATTGAACAAGCTGGGCGATGTGGGATTCAACCATGGAACACGGATGGGAAGGAGTCGGATGCAGCGCTAAGGGGTTTGTGAAATCGGCGACATTCCCAACAAAGGGCACTGCTAGCATCCTCAAGAGCTTAAAACTTGAGGCGTAAAGGCATACATCATAACAACTTATGTCGCGAAGCAAGAGCCCTAAGGTGCCTTGACCCATGCGGATTACGGACCCTATACTTCGCGGCCCAAATGGGAGGGCAAAAATTTTCGTAACCTATAGTCCTGCTTGTTGTTGTGCGCGCTGATGTGTTGGTGAATTGGCGGGCCCAGCAATGGGTGAATGTAGGTAGAAAGTAGAGCGGCCGATTCCTGCAAGTAGTCTTATCTGGTGCTGCCGTCCAATCCGTTTTTGGCGGACTGTTTTCTGCTGCGCTCACCTGCTGTTCTTCAGCGTTCTACCAGGACTCCATCATGCTTGTGCGGAAGATATTAGTTTAGTGCGAGCCGACCCCTCTCAACCAATTACGATGGCTGCTGATTGGTGTAGTCGTTGGCAGCAGGGTGTTTATGAAGTCTATCACCTGCGTGGCAACTGCTATTTTAATCAAGGGCTTACTTACGCACGCGCTCCTGAAGCTGTTTTGTGGGTTGATAGGACTGATATCGCTACGAAAGTGATCGCCTACATGGAGGGTGACCAGGACACCAGGGTTGCGGTGGACTATCAACGCGAACCCAACCAGAGTAGCGAGAAGGCGCTTGGTCGAGAATTGTCTCCGACATGGTTCAAACGATTTAAAACTTCCGTTCCGTTGCGTTTGAATTTTACAAATACATTGCCACAAGCTGCTGCACGTCCGGCGATTTATGATCGTGGTTTGTTTCAATTTGATCCCATGAGACGTCGGCAATTGCTACTTGCACAGTTTACAGAGTTTGCCCCAACTCCCGCCGGGACGATGCAGTTACCACCTGGTATGCGGAGCATCTGTCTCTTATACACATCTGACGCTGCCGACGATACTCCTTGTG
>CAWWCC010000042.1:0-17776 GCA_963935315.1 uncultured Planctomycetaceae bacterium
AGAGTTTCTAGTAAATTGGACTTATCTGGCCGCGTTATGCTTCGACTTCGGGCACCGCAGCATTAGCCGTGGTCGCCTCGACGTGTCAAAAAAACGCCTCCGGTTGCAAGCCTCACAGGCCTTGCCAGAAAAGTACTTAGAGCACCTCGCGACGAAACGCATGAAATATCCGGGCTAGGGAATACCCAATGCCTAAAAAAGCAATGACGTCCGGCTAAAAGCGGAACAGACACAACGAGTCCTGCGGTCGCAATTAAAATTATTGAACATAAGAAAACCAAGGCAACGAAGATATCTTATCCGTTTTGTCACAGCTTCTTCGTTTCCTTCTGTAAAAACAATCTCAGCATGCGCAAATTTCTTAACAGAAGATCGCAAAGGAAACAGAGATTCTACATAGAGAGCTTTAGCAGGATGTGTTGGAAGTAGCCAAAGTCGTGAGACTTCGGAGACCCGCCATAACGGCCCGAATTCTCACGAATTCGCCTACAGAACAAAAGAACATAAAACACGTCTCAGCGTCGCATGGAAGCACCCCTATAGAACTCTCTATTTCTCTCGGCTACCTCTGTTACCTCCTGTTCTAATTCACTAGCCGCTCCCCCGTGCTGAGTTAGCAGGCGAGCCGTTGAAGCAAACCTGTATTCTTCGTCATTCCCTAGTCATTAGGAAATTAGTCATTCAGTAGTCCAATTTCTTTAAAGCAGCGCCCCTTTACGCTTTTGGCATCCGGCGCAAAAAAATGTGGACCTTTGCGTCTGCACAATCCGCTGTATCTGGCTTGATTGGCAACGAGGGCACGTTTTTCCAGCTCGATCGTACACGCGATGCTGGTTCTGATATCCACCTTGTTTATTGAGCGCATTACGGTAGGTACCATCACTTAAGGTGGATCCTTCGTGTTGAATTGCTTCAAGGAGTACCTTATGCGTGGCTATGGTGATTGCTTGCCATTGCTGACGATTCATCAAGGCGCAGCAGCGCTGAGGGTGGATGCCCGCCACATGCAAAATTTCAGAAGCATAAAGATTGCCAATGCCGGCAACGGCACGTTGGTCCAGTAGTGCTGGCTTGATCTCTCGTTTTGAATGCCCCAGTTGCTGTTCGAATTGCAAGGCAGTTATTTGTAAGGCATCGGGGCCTAGGCGAGAGCTGCCGAATTGTTCCTGGAAATTATTTTTTGAAAGAAGGCGAACATTACCTAAGCCACGACGGTCCCAGTAGAGGATCTGCTGGTGTTGGCAGTCTTCAAGTACCATTCGCCAACGAAGGTGCTCCATGGTAGGTGGATTGACGACCAGCACTAAACCGGTCATCCGCGGTTCAATAACGATGGCTTCTTCAGAGTCGAGCCAGATTACCACGCGCTTACCAATGCGACTGAGTTGGGTGATTCTGGTTCCTACTACGCGTTTACGGAAAGAGTGGATGGCAGGAGATACGTGGATTGGTTTGCACGGACAAGGCATTTTTTCGATACCAACCACGAGACCGCCTGCTGCGGCAGCAATACCACGTCGCATCGTCTCGACTTCAGGAAGCTCAGGCATGATATAGAAAGACGAATTTCCTGGTACGAATGCCCAGGGCACCCCTGGACCCGGGCACTCCGGTACTCACACAGATAGGGGCTTGGTTGGGGGGCGATTACAACTTATCATCGACAGTTTAACCGGGAGTGATAGATGTCCACAGCCCCTGGCTCCAGTTCTTCGCAGGTACCCGATGCCTCGGGGCGCTTTGGTGAATTTGGCGGTCGCTATGTGCCAGAGACACTGGTGTACGCCCTCGATCAGCTGAGCACAGAGTATGCCTCTGCCTGTCAGGATCAGGCATTTCATTCAGAATTGGATGAGTTGTTGAAAAACTATGTGGGTCGCCCTTCCCCGCTCTACTTCGCCCGTCGACTGACGGAGCATTGTGGGGGCGCGGAAATCTGGCTTAAACGAGAAGATCTCAACCACACGGGTGCCCACAAAATCAACAATACGCTTGGTCAAGCGCTGCTTACTTTGCGCATGGGCAAGCAACGTGTGATTGCTGAGACGGGGGCCGGACAACATGGTGTGGCAACCGCAACCGCCTGTGCCCATTTTGGTTTGTCTTGCGTGGTGTACATGGGCGAAGAAGACATTCGTCGTCAAGCGCCCAATGTATTTTCGATGAAACTTCTTGGTGCCGAAGTCCGTCCGGTAAGTAGTGGCTCGCGCACCTTACGCGATGCGATCAACGAAGCGATGCGTGATTGGATGTCGAGCGTCGAAACAACACATTATATTTTGGGCTCCGTAGTCGGGCCCCATCCCTTCCCTCAGATTGTACGCGATTTTCAGTCAGTCATCGGTCGCGAAACAATACAGCAATGCCAGGCACAGTTCCAGGAGATGCCAACGGTCGTGGTTGCCTGTGTGGGTGGTGGCAGCAACGCTGCAGGAATGTTTTATCCTTTTGTTGACCATCCTGAGGTCGAATTAGTTGGTGTCGAAGCGGGGGGACGCAGTCCGTCGCCAGGCGACCATGCCTCGCCACTCACCTATGGGAGTCCAGGAGTATTGCATGGTAGCTTTTCTTACGTCATGCAAGACGAAGACGGCCAAACCTCGCCCGTTCATTCGATGTCAGCCGGGCTCGACTATCCTGGAGTTGGACCGGAACACAGTTATTGGAAAGCGACGGGGCGCGTGAATTACACTTGCTGCGAAGATGACAAAGCAATGGCTGCTTTTGACGCTTTGGCGGGCCTAGAAGGTATTTTGCCCGCCCTGGAGTCATCGCACGCAGTTTCTCAGGCCATGCAATTGGCAAGTAGCCGTCAGAAGAGCGAAAGAATAGTCGTTTGCCTCTCTGGTCGTGGAGACAAAGATGCCTCAGAAATTGCTCGATTGAAGGGACAGTCGATTGGGTGATCTCAATTTTACACCCAGGCACGAAAGTACGAAGAAGAGAAAAAAATTCTTCTGCCTGAATATTCCTATCCTATTTCCAGGTCTTCTCCATAGCCTCTTTGCGCCTTGGTGACAAAAAAACTATAAACCAAATAGAATTCTTATGTCTTCCATCGATAAATTATTCACAACGCTGCGCAGCCAAAACCGCAAGGCCCTGATGCCTTTTGTTACCGCTGGAGATCCAGACATGGATTTTACCTCGGCAATGATTGAGCAGTTGGTAGCCCGTGGGGCTTCCATGTGTGAGGTGGGGATTCCCTACAGCGACCCTATTGCTGATGGACCCGTTATTCAAGAGTCTTACACTCGTGCATTGGATAATGACATCAAGGTGCAAGAAATTCTCCAATCGCTCTCTCAGGCCACTGCAAAAATAGACGCACCGCTTGTCACGATGGTCAGCCATGCCATTATTTATCGGCATGGTGTTGAACAATACGCGGACAAACTCCAACAGATGGGTATCGCTGGCATGATTGTGCCGGACTTGCCTGTAGAAGAATCACCGCAGTTGTCTGACATCTGCGCTAGCCGCGGTTTGAGTCTCATTCAATTGGTTACCCCAACGACTACACAAGATCGTGCACTGAGGATTGCCGAAACTTCGAGTGGATTTCTGTACTATGTGTCGGTGGCGGGTATTACGGGAGAGCGAGCAGAGCTTCCTCCAGAACTACTGGATCGTGTTGGTTGGTTGCGGGAGCAAACCCCTTTGCCCATTTGCATCGGTTTTGGAATTAGTCAGCCAGAACACGTCAAGCAACTTGCTCCCGTAGCGGACGGCTTAATCGTTGGATCTGCCATCGTCCGGCGCATGGCCCAGGCAACAGCAGCCAATCGCGAACAAACACTCCAGGAAGTTGGCGATTACGTGTCCAGTTTGCTAGCTGCATTCGAATAATATTTTAATTTACCGGCTGTTGTGTTTCCTATGCATGGAAGGGCAGATTGTCGACAGGCGGATCTTTTTTTTCAGAATCGGGCTAGAAAGCACCGATATAAAGAAATGTGTCATTCCCCGCACACTTAATTTGACATGCATGAAATCTGCAAGGTAAAATTGAGTGGGTTGAGTCGTGGTAAGTTTCACCGACGAATGAATCTTGTCACGTCTCATCCGACCCTCATCCTTTATTGGAGGTCGTTGATGACAGCAGGTTCTCCACGCAAACGTCCGCAGGATTCGCGTCGCAGCGAAATGTTGCACCGTTTCTTCGCCGGTTTAACAGAGTACACATTTTCTGCACGATTGGGCGTTGCCGATCCACCCTTGGTGGATTATCTCTCGGCTTTGTTAGCGCATTTTGTGCGTACGGATACCATTTACGGTTTTCGTACTCCAACAGGCGAGCGGCTTACGCAAGTGGCTGACATGCTTGCCGAAGCGCAGGCCCGTGAAGGGTCAGCGCGCCGTCGGGTTCATCGGCACATCGGAGATTTTACGCTTTTCTGGACCGGTCTCTATCCCGAGATTGCTGAGCAACATCGTCAAGGCCGCAAAGATAGTCTTATTGATTACCAAGACCAAGGTAAACGCAACTATCTCCTGGCCAGCCGTTTGCCGGCCGACAAAAACTCGGCTCCCGATGCCGTCCTGGAGCGCTTAAGCGATTGCTTTGAACTTTGCGTTTATGGCCTCGGTGAAGTGCGCAAACAGTGGGAAGAACGTGAAGAGAACGGTGATGCTCCCATACTGTTAGGGTAGGTCACCCTCCCGAGTCTCTATCCGCATTAGCTTTCCGGCTACCAGAATGTCATTACCTGCCATAGCAGATGTCGTCAGACTTCCTTCTGGATACTGTCGGTTCGCTCAACGACAAGCCCAAATCCCCCTCCCCCGTTTTCGGGGGAGGGGTTAGGGGAGGGGGCCTAAGCTTGCCAGTAGGCTCTAAGTCACCAAACCTTTGGTTACCATCATAAACACATCTTCCAGCGTCGGTTCTTTTTCAGCGAATGCTACGAGACCACAATCTGCAGCAACCAGTTGGCGAAGTAGTCGTTGCACATTGGCCTCACTCCCCTGCATTTCAATGGTCGCACCTTGATCGTTGGTCTCTACGTTTGTGACATTGGGATTGCTGCGAATAAGACCAATTCCCTGCTCCGGATTGCTGCTAAAACGAACTTCGATATGCTGATTTTTGTTGATTTGGCGATAAACTTTATTGATTGGACCCTGCAATAAGAGTTGTCCTCTTTCGATGATTCCAATGGATGTACAGCAATCGGCAAGCTCAGTAAGAATATGACTTGAAATAAGAATCGTCTTTCCCATTTTACGCAACTCTTTCAGCAACGCTTTCACTTCAAGTCGAGCACGTGGGTCAAGACCGCTAGCCGGTTCGTCCAGGATGAGGACGGGTGGATCATGGACCAGGGTTTTGGCCAAACACAAACGTTGCTTCATGCCGCGAGAGAGTCTATTGACGAAGTCATCTCGTTTGTGAGTCAAATCTAAAAGTTCTAAAACATCGGATAGTACAGCCTTGCGGCGCGCTTTCGGGACCTGGTAAGCGACGGCAAAAAAGTCCAGAAACTCCCAGACTTTCATGCCGTCGTAGACTCCGAAATTATCAGGCATGTAGCCCACGCTGCGGCGTACTCCGATGGGGTCTTTGGTGACACTGTGGCCGTTGACCACCCCCTCTCCTGCGGAGGCCTTTAAGAGTGTGGCCAGGAAACGAATGGTTGTACTTTTGCCTGCCCCATTCGGACCGATGAAGCCAAACATTTCGCCGGCTTCGATTTTCAGATTCAAGTTGGCCACTGCTACAAAGTCGCCGTATTGCTTACCAAAGTTCTTGAGTTCGATCATGCTATTTCTGTTTTAGGACATCGAAGCGGCTATTGACATCAGGTTTGGCAGGCACGGGTGCTCCATATTCCAAATGGGCCAGTACGATGGTTGTGCCATGAATCTGAGAGGACTTGGGAAATACTTCTATACCGGGTAGCATTTCGTCGACAATTGCAACTGCCCGATACTCTTCGCGTTGCGCATTGAAAGGGTCAGACGCAGCGGGGAATTGGAAGGCCAGTTGGAGCATAGCTTCCACGTCGAGCTGCTTGCGACGGGAGCTTTCGGCGGCATGACTGCGCTGTTCGGCATAGGGAAGTTGATCTGGGGCAATAATCAATGGGGTCAGGCCAAGCACGGCCGAATGGCCTGCGCGGAGATCACCAATCCAGGACCCTTCCAGGCGAGGTGTGCCATTCTTGCTGAAAGTGCGACGTACGACAATCACATCGTGAAGATCGAATTCGGTTTTATTCTCGATTTGTTTGTGCCCACGTGAGGAGGTACCCAATTGCAATGGGCCTTGGCAAGACAACATCTCTTCGCTCTGCACCATACGTGTGGATACAGACGAAATGGCAATGCCACTTAGTTGCGTTTCGGATTGATTCTGCAGAACGACGTCCCAGGTGTTGTCGCCAATCTTGAATTGATCTTTTTCGCGAGCCGGAAAGGGAATGGCAAACGTTTCAGGGTTTTCATAGTGAATGTCATACGTTGTTGAGAGAGAAGAATACAGGGCCGTGTACCGACTCAGTAAACCCCGCGGATGCGATCCTTGCAGTTCGAGTATCGCGATCTCAGTTTGTGATCGCACAAAACCAATGTCGAGTTGTGCCAAACGGACAACGGCCCAAGTGCCAAGTATTGCGATCAGAGGAGCAGTAATCCAGGCCCATTCGACGTGGCCAAGACTTTTGAAGACCATCCAATTAAAGGGTACCAAAACGGCCAGATACACGGCCAGACAGAGGAGCACAAAACTGGGGCCTGGGAGTTCAACGGCTGCCGCGGCTTTCAAGGATTCTCTCGCGGCTTTTGCTCCCGGCCCAAAAGGATTCCAAGCACCTATGCCGCCTACACGATCGACTTGTGTCGCAATCGGTTCGCCCATTTGCCACGCTGGATTCGCATTATTCGCAGGAGTTTGTTTGACGGTCACGACGTTGGCCTGGGTGGTCATGTCGCGGGCGAACATTCGTAATCCTGTCGTGAAGTGGGCATCGAGACGCAGGTTATCGTGATCAGCCCAATTGGTACTGAGTCCTTCGTAATAGCCGGCTGAAAATTTTCGTGCAGGTCTGTGGAGCAAGGCTCCATTGAGAAATCCATCGAAACCGTGCCAATTGATAAGGTCACGTTCTGACAATTGAACGGCCGATACTACCACGGCACCTTGTCCAACATTCTGTTCGAAAAAAAGTTGGGAACCTCCAGCCAATTCGCGTGCCTGGGGTCGGGGTTTCAATTGGACGCCCGACCAAGGTTGGATCGGTTGGAGCGTCTCTAGATTCTTACCTTGGGTCCGTTCTGCCCAGTATTGTGACCAGGTAGCCAGATCCTCTGCTGTGAATGATTTAGTTCCTATTTTATCGACTGGTAAATAAGGATCTAAAAAACTACCTCGTAGAGTGTCCAGAGAATCGGGCCCATTGATAATTAGCCGACCTCCCCAGTGCAACCAATCCAAGAGAGCTTGTTGGGCATCAGGCGAGATACGAGTGGGATCGACCTCATCCCAGAAAACATGGGCGATACTCGTCCAGGTGAGCATGTTCCTGGGGAGTGGCAGGGTCTTGGCCGCATCCACCAATACGACCCGGTAGTGTGGCTCGATAGAACCTTCGGTTTCCGATTCCCAGGGAGCGAGAACCGTGTTGGTAGCGTTTAAAAATCCGTATCTTGAAACTTCTTTCGCCAAGACAACCAGATGGTACTGGTAAGAGGGCATTTTTTTGAGATCAAGAGTCGACGGTTGATCGACCGTTTTGCCAGTATTGTGGATAAGTACCTTGGATTGAATCGCGGTGCCATGGGTCTCTTGGGGTACGAAGACATGACTCAAGATGCGCTTAGGACGCCCTTTGGCCAAAACAATGGGCCTCGTTGATCGGAAAGTAAATTGTGTAGGCAGTAGCCGAGAGGGCTGCTTGTTTTTGTCTGTTAGAGTAGTAGTCAGTTGTCCGACGAAGGCATCGTAGTTGGCTTTCATATCCTGGGCGGTAGCAGTCCAGTGTCCTGGTTTTAAAACGAGGGGCTTGCGCTGAATACTTTTCGTTTTTTTATTGGACTCAAGATTCTCCTGGGGTTCTGGGCCGACTAAAGCTCGGGGGGGACTGATTTCGCATTCTTTTAATTTTATTTTGTCGGCCTGAGCGTCATTTTTTGGATCGTCGTTTTTATCCTGTTGAGCGTTTTGCTGAGCATTCGGATCAGATTCGCAACCACCGCAACCTAACGTGGCAACCAGCATCAGGCACCAGAGCACCATGCCAGTTCCGCGCAGGGCGCGCATACAGGGCGATAGGCAACCTTCATCGAATGGCAACCCGGAATTGTTCGAGATATGAGGATTCGTACGCATCAGCAGCGAACTGAGAGTTTCCGGGGAGTAAAATGTTTTTTGTGCATTCTAGCGGATCTGCCAAGGGATCCCTAGTTGATGTCTTTCGCAGTTTTACGCACGAGTTTTGAAGTTTCGCAAGAGTCGCCAGGTCATGATGGCCCAGAGGCCCAGTCCGAGAGCCAGGGCAAAGCAAAGTGCTGAGACACGGTCTTCTGCCCCATAATGGAGTAATCCAAAAATTCGTGTCGATAATGTCGATACGCCTGGTGGTAAAACGAGCAATGTTGCCGCCATGTCTCCAATCGCAATCATCAAGGCCATGCATGCCGCTGCCAGTAGCGCTGGCCAACTTTGTGGCAACACAATACTCCACAAGAGCCTTTTACTGTGGGCACCTTCGCTCCTGGCAGAGTCAAGCACATCTTGAGGGATGCTGGCAAACTGAGCGATAAGCACAATTGTGGTGAGAGGCAAGCCGCGTAAAAACTGTACGAATACCGGAGCAATAATAGTATGGTCGTACCACCAATTTAAAAAACCAAATATTGACCCATCGGGTTGATTGAGCAATCGAATCACCCAAATTCCCAGCAAAGGCCCTGGGATCGCAAAACTGAGAGCCAGGAAAAAGGTTGTTGGCAAAGGCGGTAAGGTGTGGGTACGAAGTCCCCAAGCTATGAAAACCCCCACAATTGTGGCAGACACGGCAGCCAGGCCACCGATCGTAAACGACCAGCGTCCTTCACGACGATGCTCCCAGGGACTGCGAGCTATCAGCGTGACAGCTTTTTTAGCAGACCAACTAGATTCAACACGTTGATCCACACGTTCACTCTGGAAACCCGCTTTGCCTAACAAGCTTAGCAAGGGCACACCTACAATGACTGTGGTCAGTAGCCAGGCCACAATCGTCAGTGCCCAACGGCTGCGCCGAAGTGGCAACGTCCAATCATTGCTGGCTGAATTCATGCTATGCCAGGGGATCCAGCATCCTACCAGGACTAGCGCTGCCAATACGAGCAAGACTAATAGGGCTGTTCCTATCCAGAGATCGTGCGCCATCAGCAACGTTGACTCAGTGGGCAATGCGTTTGGAGCAATAAAAAATCCTAAATTGGCTGTCGTATATATTTCTTCAGCAAAGGTTCGAACCTGAAATAAATCAGTAACCGTAATTTCGCCAAAACAAATGACACCAATCCAAAGTCCTGCAACGGCGACACCTGCCAATGCACGACGAAGACTCACATACCACAAGACGCGCCAGGCATTGCTATCTTGCAAGGTTTCTTCTTCGAGTTCACGGGGCACATTTTGGAGGGCCGCTCCTACACACAATACAACCCAAGCAATGGCACCCATGCCATGGATCCAGATTGCGCCGTACCAACCAGAAAGTGCAAAGTCGTGATTGGTTCCAGGGTACAGCCAGCCCGTTTGTCCCAGTGCGGCTTGCCAGGCAGTGGCCTGCACAAAAAGTGGAACCAGCAAGAGGGTAACCATGAGACCTTTTATGGCGTGACGGCCCAGAATAGAAGTTTTAGTAATAGCCACAGCAAGAAAGGTGCCCACCGGAAGACTCACTGCCAGTGTTCCGAAGGTTAGCCAGAGCGAATTGAGAAATAACCCCCACAGCCGCATACTCGCCAACGAGCCGCAAGTGATGACTCCCAGCAGGCATAGCAGTAGCAGCCACTTCGCAGTTCGTCGATGGTTCTTGTGGGGAGGCATTGATGAGTTTGGCTAAGCTTCTGCTTTACGAGTAGTCCTCTTGATCCAAATGCTACCCACGATGGCAAAATCGAAAACGGCCGTACCGAGTACTCCGATCAGCATCTGTGGGGCCAGATATTTTTCGGTGAAAAGATACAAACAAATATTGGCGAGTCCAAAGAGAGTCCAGGTCGTCATGCTCACCCCCTCTACTCGGGGTGCACGGAGGACACTTGCGAGTTGTACCACCGTTGCTGAGGGAAAAATGACGGCAGGTACCCAACCTAAGATTTCGAATAGCATATTAAGTGGCTCTGTAGAACACGTACGAATTCGGTAAATTTGACTTGGTGCCTGGGAAACTCATGGACTGCAGGCTCTTGCCTGCAGATTCGGGCAGGATCCTGAGACCGAGATAGGCTGTTCAACATAAGTTTTCAATAGAGCCATTTTAAGTCCTTTGTTTTCTTGAATTTCCAGCCTTGCTATCAAGTGTTTGCTAGCAAACTTGATGTGGGGGCATGCCCCAGTTTACGCAGAGTCTCTCGGCAGGCAATTGCCAGGAGTCCGTTTCAATTCTCTGGATCTTTTTGCGGGCACCCGACAGGCCTGGCAGCAGGGTTCCTGGTGTTTCTCCAAGTTGGCATGGTGATTTTTTGGGTGATTTGCTATTTTTCTCGCCGCTATTTTTTCAGGTCTCAGTCAGTCATGGCTGGTGCAATTTGACACCCCATTTGATTTTTCTATGGATTCTTTAAGCACAAATCTTCGGCAAAAGTCAGTCGTTGCCGTTCTGTTGGTTATGTTTTGCAGCCTGGGCTGCTCTTCCTGGCCACTTCAGAAAAAACAACGTACGTCAATCATCACACCTGCCATGCGGGTAGCTGCCATTCGGGAAATTGGCCACAGTGCAGATGAGGCCGATAGCTTGGAGGCAGAGCGTCTTACCGAGCAGCTGGCTACCCAAATTCGTACCGAACCCGATCCACTAGTTCGATTGGCCATTCAGGAATCGATTGCTGAATTCTCGACTCCTTTAGCACGAGAAGTTCTGATTGCTGGTTTGCAGGACGAAGATCTGGATGTCAGGATAACCTGTTGTGGTCGCTTGGGAGGACGTTCGGATGAGTCTGTGGTGAGCGCTTTGCAGAACGTACTAGAACGTGATGAATTGCTTGATGTTCGCTTGGCAGCCATTGACGCGTTGGGACGCATTCCTTCGACCGAAAGCGTAGCCGCACTGGCAATCGCTCTCCGGGACCGAGATCCCGCGATGCAATACGCGGCCGTGCAGGCATTGAAAGCAGTGAGTGGTCAGGATTTAGGTAACGATGTAGCAGCTTGGCGAACTTATGCCGAAAGCGAACAGCCCGAAATCTCAGTTGCCAGTAAAAACAAAAGTTGGTCTCCATTTTAGGCTTTTTTATAGATCACCTATTCTCGGCTGGTTCTGGATGAGCCTTTCATGCTGGGAGATGTTTCTTGAGTATCGGATTCGCCCACTTGCTAGCTAGCATCAGGCACAATTGCTAGCCCGACTACGGCAGACCTCTTTTATGAAGATTGCTGGGTGCCCGGCATCTTTTCGAATGCCCGAAAGTTCGGTTTTCTTGGTAAATATCTGCCGCTTCTTTCCCGATACCAACTTCATCGGACCGGGTGCATTTACGGTAAATGTAGATTGGACATTGGCGGTTATCAGAATCTTAAGGCAGATAGATCTGCCTGCTCCCGGCCCACCATGTTGATACAGCCTTGAGAAAAGTTGATAGATTCTGGGGGGGAAGATTCGTGTTATCACGCTGGTTGCCACGATATGGCCTGAAATGCCAGATAGGCTGCGCGCTGGGGACAGCAATCCTAGTGTTTGTCCAGGGTATGGGCGCAGTGGGTGAAGCTAGTGATCACCTTTTTAGATCCCCTTCGACTCTCGATGCCCATGTGCCGCAGCATAATCTGGAATGGCAAGCCACGGTGATCGATTTCTTGGGTAGCAGTGATCTAGCAGACGATAAAAATCCGCGCGATACGATCCCAGAGTTGCAGAGTCAATCCAAAACATCCAACCCCAAAACATCCGACCAGGCATCTCGTGTTTCGCCTTTTCGCAAATGGGTTGCGCCAAAAAAAAGCACAGCAATTTCAGAACAACCGGTTGCTGAACCAACCCCACAGGCAGACGAGTCCCGCAAGCCGACCGAAAAAGTGGCTTTACGGATACGATCCTCTCGACGTTTGCCTCAGCGAACTCCTCCCCAGACACAAAAAAAAGATTCTCAGCCACTTCCGGCCAAAACACAAAATAAAAAACAAGAATCACCATCTGAAGTAGCTGCCACGATTCCTTCACCGACAAAGAAAAAAGTGGAGCCTGCTCCATCACCGGATGATGTGGATCTTGAGCCCCTTACAAACAACCAAAAAAACTTACGTAAGAAGGTTCGGCGAGTATTGACGCACTACTACAACCGTCCACTCAATACTCGCGACCGCAGCCCATGGGAAGTCATGCATGGGATCTTGGCCTACGAAGTACACAGCAAAGTTTTACAAGGTGGACCTCAAGGGGATCCCATTACGGCCGTGGGTTGGCTTTGTTTTAACCAATCCTGCAAACGGCGTAGCCTGATGTACGTCAATGACGAAGGCAAACTACGTGTGCGAGTGGGACCCGCCTTGCAAGGGCACCGGGGGCAATTGCTTGCCATGTTGGCCCAGGCGAGTGTGAATCGCGACTACCCAATGCGAGTTGACGAACAGGACTACGTAATTGCTGACCTGATTCGGATGGAAATGGAAACTTGCTATCCTCGTACAGAGCTTACATTCAAACTGATTGGGCTGATGCATTATCTCAACTCCGATACGACTTGGGTGAATGATCAGGGGATGCAGTGGGATATACCGCGTCTGATTTCTGAAGAGATACGTCAGCCAATCCGAGGTGCCGCCTGTGGAGGAACACACCGCTTGTCGGGCTTGACGCTAGCTTATAAGACACGTGAAAAGCGCGGGGAGCCGATTGATGGAGAATACCTGAAAGCCAAAAAATTTGTGAGTCGCTATCAGCAATATGCATACCGTCTGCAAAACGGGGATGGTAGCTTGAGTACCGAGTGGTTTCGGGGTCCAGGTAACGAAGAGAGCATAGATCGCAAATTTAAGACCACTGGCCATATCTTGGAGTGGTTGCTGTACGCTGCCAACGAAAAACAGCTTCATCATTGGCGTACGGTCAAAGCGGTGAATTATTTGGCCAACATCATGCACAACAATCGCTATAAAAATTGGGAATCAGGACCGCTCGGACACGCAATTCATGCCCTCCTGCTCTACAACCGCTTGGTGTTTGAGCCACATGATCCTCCCAATACGCCGACATTGGCTGCCAAGCTAAGGCGATCGAGCGAAGCCTCAATGCGACGCTAACTCGGCTAGTGCTCCATTGAAATTTCAAGCCTTCTGCATTAAATTGCATACCACACGACGTGGTAAATATTCTAAGACTCAAGAATGCTGTGCGAGGTGGGAGCGAATTGAGACCAGTATTGCCCCACAGGTTTAGGCCCTAATGAGTCTTAGGTTTCTTTGGCAGGAAGAATCAACAGGACCCCATGGCGCCTTCGATCAAGTTTACGGATCAACTCGAAGCTTTTTGCGATATTGCTTCTCAATTGGCCAAACGTGAAGATGCCGATGCCTTGCTTTTTTTGCTTGAAGGGTCAACCGATTGGGAAAAACTTCGGCAGGCCACCGGTAAGCAGCACGTGTTGGTAGCCAGTGAAAGGCACCAGCATTTGAGTAAGGCAGAAGATTTTGGTTTTGATACAATCGCACTCAATATCCCCGATAGCCCGGTCTATGAGCGCCTGACCCAGTCGCTCCTGGAAGGGGTGGCTGAGGACTTGATTGCACCCCAAGCCAGTGTGGTTGCTCTCTACAGCGGTTTTGAGGTGGGCACCATTGATTCGATCAGTGTGATACGGCTGGACGAACACCTGGGCCGTTTGACCGTCCATGATTTGCGTCAACTCGAAACGAAAATACCCACCCAAACACTTAAAACGGCCGTTGATCTTGCAGTTGCCATTGGTCGTGAAGGTCGCGAAGGCAAACCGGTGGGCACGCTTTTTGTAGTAGGTGAACACCGCAAAGTCTTAAAACATTGTCATCCATTAGGATTTGACCCCGTACGGGGGTATAGCGCCAGTGAACGTCAGCTAACAGATGCAAAGGTTCGCGAATCCATCAAGGAGATTGCCCAATTGGATGGTGCGCTCATTGTGGCCGCCGATGGATCGGTTATAGCAGCCTGCCAATATGTATCGGCCCCTGCAGCGGATATTGCTCTTAGCAAAGGACTGGGAGCGCGGCATTGGGCTGCTGCTGCCATCAGTCGTGCTACCAAGGCCATCGCAATTACGGTCAGCGAATCCAACGGCACAGTGCGCCTCTTTCAAAATGGCGAGGTCATGCTCCGCATCGAGCCATTCCGTCGCGCAATGAAGTGGAAGGACTTTGAGTACGACCCGTCGATTCCTAAAGACCAGAGGCCGAACCCGAATATTTCATAACATCCGAGCTAGCCCGGATATTTCAAACGTTCGGGCACCGAAGCGCTCCAGGTGCCCAGCCCCGAATAGAAACAGTACTCAAGCAATTAGTTAACGTGAAGCTGACCCTACTGGTGGGTCGTTGCGCTTAGGAATACCAGTTCGGTGATAACAACAAGCCTACGTTAACCAAAACGGTTCAAGCCTGGGAAGAATACATTCCCAAGTATCTGCTGGCCTCAGTGCAGGGGGTCTACTTGCCGTAGCTACGCTGGCGTGGGCCCGATCGTTGGGAGAGTTCGGGCCGCTGTTGGTCTTTGCGGGCGCCACACGGGGAAGACCGAGGTACTCTCGACCAGTGTTTTCTTGGAGCTAAGCATTGGCAACTTGGGAGGCGCGGTCGCGGTCTCGTTCATCATGATCTTCGCCGCGATTATGGTATTGATGATTACTCGGCGCTGGGGGTCGCGCCATCTGACGCTCTAGGTAAGGAGAGCCGATAATACCAGTAGAGGGTAGAAGGAGGGGCATGAGCAGTTTGTAGAATAACTGCAGTGCGAAAAGGTGTTGGTAATCTATGCGACAGTCAAGTGTATTTTGTGGTGCCGTCTACGGCACAATGAATACTAAGGGATTCACGCTCCGACCCGGGCTAAAGTAACAACCGATTATTCCAGAACACACTCGTAGTGCTTCTTGCCTTGTAAACTTTTTGAATGTCGTCATAATGATGCTGTCCATAGTATCAATTACTTGAATGCGTGCTGGACTGTGTGCTATCAGATCACAGGAAAACTCGATAGGTCTGTAGGAATTCGAGCGAGGTAATAATTTGCTCTCGTGTTCCTTTTTGTACGTTGTACGTCTCTGACGCAGAATAGTCTCGATGGAACTCTGAATCCTTTCTGGCAGGGATTTGCATTAGACATTTTCCACAAAATAGTTACTCGCCCCTTTTATCGATGAGATTGTATGATTACACAACCAACTCTTGAGGCGTTTTGCTGCAGTATCTTTGAATCGATTGGGTTTGCTGAGGAGGACGCGCGTCTCGCTGCTGAAATTATTGTTCAGTGCGAAATGCGGGGCATAACCAGTCACGCAACCCGACTCATTCCAGCGTTGGTTCGTCACGTGCAAGGCGGTGGGGTTGATCCGCAGGCAAAACCTGAGATTGTTGACGAGGGTCCGGCCTGGTCCATGATCGATGCCCAGGGTGCGCTGGGACACTTGGCGGCTTACCAAGGCGTGCAGATTGCGATGGAGAAAGCTCGTAAATGCGGCGTTGGCCTTGCTGGAGTTCGTCGAGGAAACCACCTCGGTGCACTTGGTGCCTATGCCTTGATGTTTGCTCGTGCCGGCATGATCGGGTTGATCACAAACAACACTAACCCTGTCATGGCGGTGACTGGATCGTGCGAAAAATCATCGGGTAATAATCCTTTTGCATTCGGCGCGCCAGCAGGCAACGAACCGCCCATTGTGTTGGACATGGCGTGCAGTACGGCCGCAGGGAGTAAGGTTGAGATTGCCGGCAAAAAGGGGGAAGACATACCCACGGGATGGATCATGGATTCTGTGGGGGCTGCCACTACCGACCCGCTCGACTACCTGGAGCGGAGTGGGGCACTGTTACCAATGAGCGGCCACAAAGGTTACGGATTGGCCGTCATGGTTGAAGTACTGGCAGGTGTTCTTACAGGGGCTTCACTGACTAGCGATATCAAAGATTGGGCCAAGCAGGCCGATCAAGTCTCCGATCAAGGTTACAATTTTATCGCTGTGGACGTCGAGTCTTTCATGCCCCGGAACGTTTATGATCAAAGGATCGACGGGTTAATCAAGCGGATTCGTAGTTCTCGCAAGATACAAGGAGTCGACAGGATCTACCTGCCAGGCGAGATCGAACACGAGAACGAGCAGCAGGCCCATAGCCAGGGAATGTCTTTACAGGATTGGCACCTCGAGAGTCTGAAACAATTGGCAATCAGTCTCGGACTCGAGCAGCAGTTTGCCGCCTTAGAAGAATAAAGGAGACAGGGACGCGTGGTCGTGGTCAGTTGGGTTTTAGCGAAGTCGCGCAGCCCCACCAATTGACTATAAAATGGAATGTCAGAAAAAAGGATCCATGACGGCTTTGTAGAAAACGTTCGAATTCGGTATCGACTTGGTGCCTGGGACCGAGATAAGCAGTTCAGCATATGTTTTCTACAGAGCTACCCACGATTAGTTCGAGAGATGCCCCCAAAGAGTCAAAACATGAAAGCACTCCTCTATCCAGAATTCGATACGTTGCAACTATGCGAACAGTCTGTGCCAGAACCCGCGGCAGACGAGGTTTTGCTGAGGGTTTCTGCCTGTGGCATCTGCGGTAGTGAACTCGAATCATTCCAGACTCGCAGCCCGCGACGGCCCCCACCGCTGGTGATGGGTCATGAATTCTGCGGAGTGATTGAGCGCCTTGGCGAAGCCGTCGAGGGCTGGGCCCCAGGCGACCGTGTTGTTTCCAATTCGGTGGTTCCTTGCGACAACTGCCCCTTGTGCAGCCGCGGCGACACGCATCTTTGTGAGAAACGTCAGATATTCGGAATGCACCGCTTCGGGGCGTTCGCAGAATGGACGAATGTCCCTGCGCGCTGTCTGCTCCCCTGGCCAGACGATTTACCCGCTGAGGCTGCTTGCCTGGCTGAGCCGCTTGGCAACGGGGTGCACATCGTGAGATTAACCCAGCACTTGCCGGCTAAGCGGGTGCTGGTGATTGGGGCAGGTCCAATCGGACTCATGTGCCAGCAGGCTTTGCAGGTGCTACGAGGTTCCCAGGTGCTGGTCAGTGATTTGGTTGACGAGCGACTCCAAGCGGCGTCCGCCGTTGGTGCTGAACTTGTGATCAACGCGGGTCGCGAGGACCTGGCGGGCGTGATCCAGGACTGGACCGACGGCCAGGGTATGGACCTAGTTGTTGATGCGGTTGGCTCAGAAATCACTAAGAAGCAGTCGATTGCAGCTTGTCGGCCTGGTGGCGCTGCGGTGTGGATTGGTCTCCACGGCAATAGTCTCACCTTTGATTCTTACGATCTCACGCTCCCCGAAAAGCAAGTGCTGGGAACTTATTCCGCCAAGATGGAGGAGCTGGCAAAAGCCTTAGAGCTGTTGGCCGATGGCAAAATTGAAGTAGCGCAATGGGTGCGGAGTTTTCCGC
>CAWWCC010000043.1:0-17263 GCA_963935315.1 uncultured Planctomycetaceae bacterium
ATACGCGCTAGGAGGCCGTCTCGTGGGCTCGGAGATGTGTATAAGAGACAGGCCACGACGGGTATGCCGATCTCGATGTGTGAGTCGAATGTCGCAAAAAACGCCTTTGTTTTAAAACACATTGATCAAATACTCGATTGTTTGACCCGAGGTTTGGACCCTGACATTCTGGCAAATGGCTATGGAACGGAAGGTCGCGGTGTCACCGTAAGCTACCAAGCGCAATGCGATGCCTTGGGTGCCGTTTTGCCATCCAACTCACCAGGAGTCCACACACTCTGGTTGCCAGTCATTGCTCTGCAAATGGGCTTGGTTTTGAAGCCAGGGAGTCGTGAACCCTGGACCCCCTACCGGATCTTTGCAGCGATGGTAGAAGCGGGCATTCCCAAAGAAGCATTTTGTATTTATCCCGGCGCAGGCGCAGATATTGGCGCGGCAATTCTGGAAAGTAATCGGCGCAGTATGATTTTTGGCGGATTGCCAACGATCGAACAATATGCAGGCAATCCCAAGGTGCAAGTGCACGGCCCTGGTTTTAGTAAAATTATTTTCGGAGATGACTGTGTAGATCAGTGGGAGAAACATTTGGATTTGATGGTTGACAGCGTTTACCGCAATGGGGGACGTAGTTGTATTAATTGTTCAAGTATCTACGCCTCACGGCATACAAAAGAGATTGCTTCTGCATTGGCTGAATCGCTTGGGCCCATCGAAGTTCATCCTCCAGACAATCCCAATGCTGGTTTGGCTGCATTTACGATCGAAGGTTCGGCGGAAGCGATTTGGAAAAGCATAGAGCTTGATATGGAAGCATCGGAAGTCACCAACATGACTGCAAGCTATGGACAACGGCTTGTCGAAAAACCACCAGTTGCCTATTTACGGCCAGTTGTTTTACATCATGCTACAGCAGATTCGCCTTCACGGAATAAAGAATACATGTTCCCACTCGTGAATGTTGTGGAGTGTCCCCAGGCGAAGATGTTAGCCAGTATGGAATACTCCTTAGTCTGTACGGCAATAACAGAGGACACCTCACTGCGTCGTTCATTCATTGCTTCAACCGAGATCGACCGACTCAATTTAGGGCCAATTCCAACGCCTCAATTGGATTGGCTACAACCCCACGAAGGGAATTTAATTGAATTCCTTTATCGCAATCGGGCTTTGCAGGTGACTTGAATCCAGGCTATTGCGAATAAAACATACTCCCCAATACATTCCTGTTTGGCTTTTATGCTCCCCCCCGACCTCCAGTCTAAAACACGAATAGTATTCGGTGTTGGCTCTGTGGCAGAACTGGGAACTCTCAGTTCTGGGATGGGTGTGGGGCGAGCCTTGGTTGTTTCGGACCCAGGAATTGAAGAAGTTGGACATACGCAGCGCGGAATCGAGTCGCTTCAGGATGCGGGTCTGGAAACGTACATTTTTGATGGATTGCAAGAAAATCCTACGACGGATCATGTTGAAGCGGGTCTTGAAGTCGCAGAGGATTTTGGTCCGGATGTGATTATCGCCATCGGTGGTGGCAGTTCGATGGATTGCGCCAAAGGTATCAACTTTTTATTATCCTGTGGTGGTAAAATTGAAGACTATTGGGGAATTGGAAAAGCAACTGGCGATTTGTTGCCCATGATTGCTGTGCCAACCACTGCAGGTACAGGGAGTGAATCGCAATCTTTTGCTTTGATCTCGCATGCTGAAACACACGTGAAGATGGCTTGTGGTGACTCACGCGCCGCTTTTCGAATTGCAATTCTTGATCCACAACTCACCGTCACGCAACCTGCTCGTGTAGCGGCCCTATCGGGATTCGATGCATTGTCGCATGCAGTCGAAACCTGTGTCACAACCAAACGCAACGAAGAATCATGCCGGTATAGCCTTGAAGCCTGGCAAAGATTAGCCCCCAACTTCTTAAATGTGCTCGAAGAGCCACAGGATATTATTGCTCGCGGGCAAATGCAATTGGGCGCGTGTTTGTCAGGCCTTGCGATCGAAAATTCAATGTTAGGGGCAGCCCATGCGCTTGCGAATCCTCTCACGGCCGCCTATGGCATTGCTCATGGCGAAGCAGTAGCCATCATGTTACCCCATGTCGTGTTATTTAATGGAGTAGCATGCGATCTGTTGTATCGAGAGCTGCTGTCTACGACGGAGAGCGAATCCAACTGCCCCAAGGGAGGATCCGCTGAGTTGGCTGATTTTTTGCAAAGCGTTTCGGGTGCAGCAGGGTTGGCCGCAACGCTGAAACAGTGCGGTGTAGATTACAATCATCTTCCTCAATTGGCAGATGACGCGAGTAAGCAGTGGACTGCAACTTTTAATCCTGTTCCTGTCACGAGTAAAGAACTCTTGCAATTGTATGAATCCGCTTATTAATCAATGCGCGTACTTCGTGTGTCTTTTGTCAGGATGCTGGCCTGCTCTGCTCACCCAAGCAAGGGCGGATTGGCCATTCGTACGTGGAAATATCCATGCCAATGGAGTCGCCGATTCAGGACTACCAGACGAACCGGAGTTGATCTGGGGTTTCTCGGTACCCGATAGTGGTTTTGAAGCAACTGCGGTGATTGTCGATGGGGTGATCTATGTTGGAGATATTGATAGCACTTTCTACGCAATTCGACTGGTAGATGGTCAGCTGGTTTGGAAACAAACGTTCAAAGATTCAGGTTTTAGTACAGCGGCGGCTGTTGTCAATCAACGAGTTTTTGTAGGTGATTTCGAGGGTGTCGTACGCTGTTTGCGCACGGATTCTGGCAAGGAGATATGGTCCTACGAATCCGATTCTGAATTGTATGCGGCCCCCAATGTCTATGACGGTTGTGTCCTTGTCACAACTGAGTCAGGCAAGCTGTTGGTTCTGGATGCCCAAACGGGTGACCTAAAGTGGCATTTCCAGATTGAAGCTCCTTTGCGGTGTTGGCCTGCAGTCATAGAAGGACGAGTTTTTTTAGCAGGTTGCGATGAGAGACTTCATGCCATTGACATAGAAACAGAGAAAGAAGTCGAAGATTTTGCCATCGACGGCCCCACAGGTTCGACACCGGCATCTTGGGGGAAGAATGTTTATTTTGGCACAGAAACGGGCACATTTTATGCGATCACAACAAGCCCTCTGCAGAAAAGCTGGTCCCAACAAGATTTCCAGCGAGCCCAACCAATACGAGTGGCTGCGGCCGTTGATAAGCGAGCCGTTATTTATGGTGGCCAAGGAAAGCGGATGGTTGCCTTGAATCCAATGAATGGCGAGCAACTTTGGGAATTCCCACTACGTAGCCGTACAGAGGGAGCACCGGTAATTTCCGGAGAGAGGGTCGTTTTTGCCACGGTGCGCGGTAGAGTGTATGCCATCGATATCAAGAACGGTGCTAAAAAATGGGAATACGAGGCGGGTGGCAGTTTTCAGGCTTCTCCTGCAGTTGTTGATCGAAAACTGGTAATAGGGAATACCAACGGTTTGCTTTATTGTTTTGGTGAAAAAAAAGACGCAGCAGGTGAAGGACACAGATGAGCGTATGACAGAATCAAGCAAAACAGAAGTTGGTAGCTACTTTGTTAGCAACTACCCGCCGTTTTCGCTTTGGTCTGAAGACCAACTTGGTGAAGTGAATTGTGTTCTTGATTCGCCGCCGCAGAATGTGCCCTTAGGATTGTATTTGCACATTCCTTTTTGCCGCAAGCGCTGCAAGTTTTGTTATTTCAAAGTATTCACGGAGAAAAACGCTCCAGAAGTAGAACGCTATCTAGCCGCACTCTCTCGCGAGATTGAATTGGTGAGCCGGTTGCCTGCCATGGGAGATAGGCAATTTCGCTTTGTTTATTTTGGCGGTGGCACCCCCTCTTTCCTTAGCCCCAAGCAACTTCGACGTCTAGTTGAAAGGTTGCAAAAAAACATCAGTTGGGAACAAGCTGAAGAGGTCACTTTTGAATGTGAACCTGGGACTTTAAGCGAAGCTAAAGTTCAAACGCTTCGTGAACTTGGCATAACACGTTTAAGCCTTGGAGTAGAACATTTCGATGATGAAATTCTTCGTGGCAATGGCCGCGCGCATGAGTCTGGAGAAATCTACAAAGCATGGCCGTGGATTCAATCGGCTCGTTTTGCAAATACCAACATCGATTTGATTGCCGGCATGGTTGGTGACGACGATGTAAAATGGCAAGACGCTGTTCGCCGTACTTTGGAGCTAGATCCTGACAGCGTGACTATCTACCAGATGGAACTGCCTTTCAATACAGTCTATTCGCAAGATATTCTGGGCAATAAAATCGAGACACCAGTTGCTGATTGGCCGACAAAACGCGGTTGGGTGGACTATGCTTTTGATCAATTTTTACAAGCGGGCTATAGCATTTCGAGTGCTTATACCCTGGTCAAGCATCCCGATCGCATCAACTTTAGTTACCGCGATAATCTTTGGCGTGGTAGTGATCTTATCGCCACCGGGATTGCCAGCTTTGGGCATGTTGCTGGAGTCCATTATCAAAATAAACCCGAGTGGGAAGATTATTGTGGTGATTTAGAAAAGAATCGTTTGCCATTGGGACGTGGTTTAAAAACCACACAACATCAACGCCTTGTTCGCGAATTGATCTTGCAGCTGAAACAGGGGTATCTCGATAGAGATTATTTTCAAATCAAGTTTAGTATTGATATTCTTGATCAGTGGCATGCTGTATGGACACATTTTGAGCGAGAGGGTTTGGCAACATTGTGTCATGGACGTGTGGAGTTGACCCGCGAGGGCCTGCTACGTATTGACGCTCTATTGCCAGAGTTCTTTGAACCTGAACATCGTGATGTTCGGTACACTTAGAGGCAAGATGATAAGGTTGGATTATTGCCCCTTGTTGGCTGCCGATTAGCACCATGCAAGATAATCTCACATTTATGATGGGTGAATTCGAGGCCGTGTTTCCCACGGACCGTCAGTATGCGCGTAATCATATGTGGGCCCATCATCAAGGAGAAGGATTGTTCCGGTTTGGCTTTGCTGCTTATGCCGTACGATTATTGCAAGATGTCTATTTTCTGGATTGGGATCTGGCCCGTGGAACAATTCTATCCGAGCGTCAGGAGATGGGCCAAATTGAGAGTCAGAAGGCAGAGGCATCTCTCTACGCACCTTTAGCTGGCGAATTGACAACGATTAACGAGGTATTGCTCAAAGATCCTTCAGCAATAAATGTGGACAAGTATGGGACCGGTTGGCTATTCGAAATTACCGGTGAGGGTAACCAGCTACTTCAGCCTGCGGAGTATTTGGAGCACCTGGCGGCGGTCTGGGAAGTGACCCAGCGCACCATCAAAGGGCAAATGAATCAATAGCTGCCTACGGTGCTCAAACGCATGAAATATGGAGGCTAGAGAAATTCTTAAGTAAATATGCTGCTGCTGAATAGAGGAACAGATACAACAAGGCCTGTGACGAAACCAATTTTTTGAACAGAAGAAAACGAAGGTAACGAAGATATTTTTGTGTGTTGTGTTGCGATTTTTTTGTTTCCTTCGTTTTCTTCTGTAAAAAATATTTCCGGAGTGTGCTAATTTCCGAACAGGGGAGAAAAGCTCTGGGAGGTTCTCAATCAGGCTTTGTCGGTTAGGTGCAATGAAGTTCTCACGTTTATTAGGCTGTGAAGCTTGCAATTTCATCGCTAAAGTCAGACAATATTCTGGTTAAACTAATTTTAATTATTGAATGAATCATGGCCCGTCGTCTCACCGTTGTCGTTTCACAGAGTCGTAGTGCGAATCCCAAGAAACGCGCTCTCGAAGAGGAGATTGTTGCCGAATTATTGGGCCGACAGGGCCTCGAATTGACGGTGGTACCCAATCTCTATGATCTCAAACCCGATGGGACGGGTATGCTTTGTCTGTCGGGGATTACGGGAGACCTGGTGGTATGTAGCTGGCTTTTCCCACGAGCAGCGCGATGGGTACTGCACCGAAATAATATTTTGGGGAAAGAGGGCACGACGCTACTCCAATCTCTAGGTGAAGATGAGGACGAAGACACGGAAGCAGAGATTGCAGAAGGTAGGGAGGAGCAACTTCAGGAAGAAAAGCAAAGAGTACTGGATCAAGTCGAATTGCCTGCACGTCGTATCTACTGTCTGGACTTACGTGCTTACCCCAAGGCGAAGATTTATATTGATGAGATTGAACGCATTGCTGGTGAATTGCAAACGCCGACTCATGATCTTATGCAATGGATTGACGGTAACCCCAAGCCAGAGCAGTTGGAAAGGTACTTGGGAGAAGAAGTAAGTAGCGAGCAAAAAGCAGAAAATGGCCACTCCGTCGACGCTAGCCAACTGCGAATAGCCGATAGTCCCAACATCATCGATGAAGATTCCATGCGCCGCTGGTACCCTGTTATTGACTTCAGTCGTTGTACTAACTGTTTGGAGTGCATCGACTTTTGCTTGTTTGGTGTCTATGGCATTGATGGTCAGGAGACGATTCTTGTTGAGCAACCGGATAATTGTCGCCAGGGTTGCCCGGCTTGCAGTCGGGTATGTCCCGAAAATGCGATCATCTTTCCTCATCACAAAACCCCTACCATTGCCGGTAGCCCCGATATTGGCGGGCCTGTGAAGATTGACTTGTCACTACTTTTTGGGGCTCCTGATCCGGGTGCACCTGGAGCTGAGCAAGCTGTGGAAGTGGCTGCACGAGAGCGAGACGAACAGTTGCTGCTAGCGGGTCGAGAGGCGGTTGGGCTCGATGTTGGCATTCCTCGTCGCCACCAAGAGGTCAAACAGCAACCTCATGACGATCTGGATCGACTCATCGATTCACTTGACGAACTAGATCTTTAAGTCGCCTCGCAAATAGCAGGGAGGTTCTCTCACGATGAGAGAGTATTGTTTCATGTTCTACTACTGGACTTGGTGTTTTTGGCCGTTATGATTCAATGCAAAGGAATTGTTAATAAACGGCGAAGAAGCCGTTTATCTGCAAAGTTAGCGGGATTTAAACGAAGAGAACCTTGATGAATGATCAGATATCGAGTTCCCAGCGCTGGTGGATATTGAATCCTCGGTTTTGGCTGATCCTCTTTTTTCTTTTTGCCTTTTTAGTGGCTATCAATTTACTGGGGTCCTCATTTAAAGCAGTCGGTAAGGATATGGCTGCGCAGTTAATAGCCAGTGTTACCAATCCCTTTGCTGGGCTGAGTGTTGGTATTCTTGCAACTGTCCTCGTACAAAGTTCGTCAGTTACAACGGCAACCATCGTTGGATTGGTTGGCTCAGGCCAGATCCCACTGAGCATTGCTGTCCCCATGATTATGGGGGCGAATATTGGCACAACGATTACGAACACTCTGGTTTCTCTTGGACATATTACGCGAAGCGATGAATTTCGACGAGCATTTGCAGGCGCTACCGTACATGACTTTTTTAATTTGCTCACAGTTCTCTTTGTTTTCCCGATGGAGCTTGCCACAGGATTTTTGCAAAAATCGTCGACTCATATAGCCCAATGGCTGACACCCGAGTTTGGTGGAAAAATGCCAAATCCCTTGAAAGACGCTGTGAAATCTGCGTCGAAACAGATACAAGAAATCCTGTCGAACGTTGGTATTGAGGGTGGCTGGATGGCTTTGGCGTTATTTTTAATAGCTTTGACGCTTATCGTTTTTTCTTTGATGTTTATCACCCGAAATATGCGTGTGCTCATGGCTTCTCAGATAGAGAAAATGCTCAACGATGTACTCTGTCGTAGTGGACTACTGGGTCTGATTATTGGCATTATCATCACGGTTGCTGTGCAGTCCTCAAGTATCACAACATCTTTGTTGATACCAATGTTTGGTTCGGGCATCCTGCAATTGGAAGCAGCGTTTCCCATTATGGTCGGTGCAAATATTGGTACAACGATTACCGCCTTAATGGCAGCGATTGTGGCGGGCGAAGCGGGTTTAATTGTAGCTCTTGTGCACCTTAACTTTAATTTGGTGGCGACAGCAATGTTTTTTCCGATCCGTCGTATTCGTGCGATTCCTATAGCGTGTGCAAATTCGTTAGCTGCTGCTGCCGTGCAGAATCGCTTATTGGTGATTGCTTATGTTGGGATAGTTTTTGTTTTGGTACCTTTGCTAGGTGTGTTTGTATTCAAATTCCTTGGCGACATATAGGACAAATGTTATGTTCAAATGGTTTTCTACAAGTACGGATGCGAGCACGGATTTAACGAGTGGCATGCAACGCATGCAAGCTGAATTTGGCCAGATGCTTGATGCGGGACGCCATATTTTCGATTCAGCAGCGAATGCTTTTTTGGGTGGGACAAATCTCGAAGTCATCCGTAAAGATCTCTTTGCTACCGACAAGCTCATTAATCATGCCGAACAGCAAATCCGGCGCGAGATTGTGGTGCATACGACGGTCCATGGCCCCAGTTCCTTTCCGCAATGTCTGGTGCTGATGAGCATTGTGAAAGACGCTGAACGTGTTGGTGATTACGCCAAGAATATTTTTGATTTGGCAGAGATTTCTCCGCAGGAGCCGACCGGCGAGTACAAGGACGATTTGATTGATCTCAAAGATCGGATTTCGAATCTCATGGCAAACTGTCGCAAGGTTTTTGACAAGAATGATGAAATGGCCGCCAAAGAGTATATTGCTGTTGCAGAATTGATCGAAGATCATTGCGACAAAAAGATTTCAGAGTTCGTGACTACTGGAAATAGAGAGCTTAGTGCTACTTATGCGTTGGCCTACCGCTATTTTAAACGCGTAGCTTCCCATAGCCTCAATGTGCTGACCAGCATTGTTCAGCCGCTCGACAAATTAGATTACTCAGAAAATAAAACAGATGGACAGCAATGAGGTGATGGTAGTAGGTGTGGCTCGTGAGTGTAATGATTCAGTGATAGAGGCGAGGCAATTATGGCCTGAGAGCTAACTTTCTTGGGATCCAAGCTAGCCAGGAAAAAGAATTCTTCCCCAAAACACTTTTCTTGAACCTCATATTATCGTCTAGCTCTTTTATGTGGTCTTCGCGATTATTCTGGAAATTATTTCTCGCCTATGCAGCCCTTGTACTCTTGGTAGTGTGTGCTTGTGTTGCCATTGTTTCTGGCTGGCAGGAAGAGCAACTCGTAGAACAGGTGCGCAGACGTCTCCATGACTCTGCTTCGCTGCTGTGCAATGACGTAAAAAGTAAATTATCGAATAAGCGTGTCGGTGACTTGCAGGAACTCGTTCGTCATTTAGGTTCAACGACGAATACACGCTTTACTCTTGTAGCCAATGACGGATTGGTCTTGGCGGACTCAGAACAGCCGACAACTGCCGCCGTGGCTGCCATGGAAAATCACTTAGGCCGTGTGGAGTTTGTCAACGCCAAACGCGACGGAGGGGGTTTCGCCCGGCGTGTGAGTCCTACTTTGGGATTACCTTACCTGTATTATGCTTTGGCAGCTTATGACGAGGAAAAGCTGGTGGGCTTTGTGCGGGCTGCCCAGCCATTGGCTTCCATTCTGGAAGAAGCGGCTTCCATCCAGCGTCTCATCGGACTTGTCGGAATAATCGTGGCAATTTCGGGTCTCGTGGTCACCTACTTGTTAACACACCGAATTGTCCAGCCAGTTCAGTTACTCACTTCAGCGACCCAAAGTATTGCATCGGGTAATTTTCCACAGCGTATCAGTATTCCCGCCAATGATGAGCTTGGTCTCTTAGCACGGTCATTTGAGCAAATGGGTATTGAATTGACGACGCGAGAAAATCAGCTTCGTGAGAGTATGCAGCGTCAGTCCACCATCCTGAGCGGTATGATTGAAGGGGTGCTAGCCGTTGATCAAGAGGAGCATGTCCTGTTTGCAAATCAAGCAGCGGGCAGGATGCTAGGTTTCGCTCCCAACAAGATTGAACAACGCGCGCTATTGGAAGTGGTACGGAGCAATGACCTACGAGAAATCGTGCAAAAAGTGTTTGCGACCAAGGAATTAGTACAAGGGGAACTTGAATTACAAACTGAATCGCTACTAACCTTGGAAGTCCATGCAACTCCCCTGCCCGGCAATCCCTGCCCAGGAGTCATACTAGTACTCGATAACATATCTGAGCTCAAGCGTCTTGAAAGTGTAAGGCAGCAATTTATTGCAAATGTTTCGCATGAGCTAAAAACTCCCCTCAGCTCAATCAAAGCTTATGCCGAAACGCTGTTACGGGGAGCAATCAATGATAGGCCAACAGCACTGAAATTTCTGTCTCGTATCGATGATCAGGCAAACCGACTGAATGAGCTTGTGCTTGATATGCTGACCATCGGTCGAATCGAATCCGGTCAAAAAGCTCTGGAGTTTGCAGACATTCCGCTGAACCAGGTGGTTGGAAAGTGCATATCTGAATACGAAACACGTGCAGAGGCAGTGCAAATTAGCTTGGAAGATGAAATCAGTTCATGTTCTACTCGAGTTCATGCTGACGAAGAGGCTTTGCAGCAGATTCTTAACAATTTGCTAGACAATGCACTTAAGTGCACTCCAGCCGGAGGTACCATATCTTTACATTGTCGTGAAGAGGAAGGTGAAGCAGTCATTGCAGTGTCTGATACGGGCGTGGGGATAGCACCCCACCATCATGCTCGTCTCTTCGAACGTTTTTACCGTGTCGACAAAGCCCGCTCTCGCGAGCAGGGAGGCACCGGGTTGGGACTAGCAATCGTTAAGCACCTTTCTCAGGCTATGGGGGGGAGTGTTTCTTTAGAAAGCGCCCCCCAACTGGGGAGTATTTTCACTGTCAGAATTCCCTTGGCCAAGTAGAAAGATAAAATGAATTAGTGTCATTCAGGCAGGCATTTTTTGAAGATATCTTCATTTAATCTTCACATGCGATTGCTAGAGTGCGAGGCGTTCAAGCACACTTGTTTCGAATCGATTTACTGTAGCAGCTATATCTATCCTTGAAATGGCTCTGTTGCGGCTCGCGAGTCTTAGCCCGTTAATGCACTTTTTCAAGACTTATTCATAGTGCCAGGATATTGCATAGATCGCGTAAATACGAAATCGATCAAATATTTGTGCAATGTGTTCACAAAGTATTTTTATCTCATAGAGGAATTAAGGATGGTCTGTAAATTAGGAAATTCATGGAATGCATGTGCAACATGGATGATGCTGTCACTTTTTATCGTAGGATGCGGCAAATCTTATCCCACGATACGCATAGATGGTTCCAGTACGGTTTACCCCATATCTACGGTTGCTGCTGAGCTTTTTGCAAAACAGAATCCTGATGTCAATGTTTCTGTCAGTTTGTCCGGGACCAGTTCGGGCATGGGAAAGTTTCTACTTAATGAAATTGACATTTGCGACGCCTCTCGAGCGATAAAAGATTCGGAAGTCGCCAAGGCAAAGGAACTTGGAATAGAGTTTCTCGAATTCACGGTGGCCCTCGATGGCATTGTTGTCGTAGTCAACCCCGAAAATGATTGGGTCGACACGATGACGCCTGCTCAGCTGAAGACGATTTGGCAACCCGCAGCTACAGGAGACATCATGAATTGGAGTCAAGTTGACCCCGAGTGGCCAGAAGAAGAATTCAAGTTATACGGCCCAGGTACAGCATCGGGGACATTTGAATACTTCACAAAGGTTATCAATGGAGAGAAAAAAGCAAGTCGTTCAGATTACAATCCCAGCGAAAACGACAATATGCTGGTTCGAGGTGTTGCAGGAGATAAAGGTGGGCTTGGTTACTTTGGCTTGGCTTATTACCTGGAGAATACTGAAAAGCTGAAGCTCATTGCTGTTGACGGTGGCAATGGTCCTATCAAACCGAGCGATGAGACAGTCAAAGATGGCTCCTACGCCCCGCTCTCGCGCCCATTATACATTTATGTAAATGCCGAATTATTGAAGCGTCCTGAAGGTAAGGAATTCGTCGAATTTTATCTGAATAATGCCTCCAGTATGGCCGTGAAAGCCAAATATGTTTCAGCACCCGATGATGCGCTGCAGAACAATCTGGAATTGTTGAAGACCACGCTGGGAGCAAAATAGTAGAGAGTTGATCCTGTTTATAGTTACTTCCCCACTCTTTTTTCGCATAGCGACAAGGTATGATGAAGACCTCTGCAGGTAATGTTGTAGGCGCCAGGTCATCGCTTGTGCGAGAAAGGTCCCAATGGTTTGAAAATATAATACATGGCCTTTTGATCTGCTGCGCTTTGGTTTCAGTAATTACGACAATTGGCATCGTGTTGGTGCTGTTGTCGCAGTCGATTCCATTTTTTCAAGAAGTTCCGCTTCTAGAATTTTTAGCGGGTACGAAATGGGCTCCCCTTTTCAAACCACAACATTTTGGCATATTGCCACTTTTCTGCGGAACATTCCTGGTAGCTGGCGGTTCGGCAGTGATTGCCGTTCCGCTGGGTCTGGGGACGGCAATTTACTTGAGTGAGTATGCTTCTCCACTCATGCGAGATTCCGTGAAGCCTCTGCTTGAAATATTGGCAGGCGTACCTTCCGTAGTTTTTGGCTATGTAGCTGTGGTTTTTGTATCGCCTGCTATTCGAAAAATCTTTCCCTCAGCAGATTTATTCAATGCCATGAACGCATGTGTCGTCGTTGGCATTATGATTTTGCCGATGATTATCTCGCTCAGTGAGGATGTCTTGCGTAGTGTGCCACGATCACTTCGTGAAGGAGCATATGCTCTGGGTGCTACCAAGTTGGATGTCACGGTGCGTGTGATTATTCCAGCTGCATTGTCTGGTATTGTTGCTTCATTCATTTTGGCAATTACTCGTGCCGTTGGTGAAACCATGGCCGTTTCACTTGCTGCAGGTGCTGAGGCGAAGTTGACCCTTAATCCGCTAACCAGTGTTCAGACGATGACAGCTTACATTGTTGAAGTCAGTCAGGGTGATATACCGGCCGGTTCAATTGAACATCGTACAATTTTTGCTGTTGGTTTGTCCCTATTTGTATTGACCTTATTGCTCAATGTTTTTGCGCAGTGGATTCTTAATCGAATGCGAGAAAAATACGAATGAGCCTTGCCAGCAAAACTTCCAATCGACCGTATGCGAAAATAACATCCAAGTTATTTACCTTCGTGTGCATGTTAAGTATGTGGATATGTTTGGCTGCTTTAGCGATTTTGCTGTGGAATATTTTTTCCTACGGTTGGAGTCGAGTCAGTTTCAGTTTTCTGACGACACAACCTTCTCAGATTAATCCAGAAAAGTCCGGCATCGTTTCTTCCTTGGTTGGTAGTATTTACTTAATTGGTTTGACTGCTTTATTTTCAGTCCCCATTGGCGTAGGGACAGCAGTTTACTTGGAAGAGTATAGTTCGGCGAGTCGTTGGCGTACTTTGGTGCAGACGAACATTGCTAATTTGGCTGGAGTTCCATCAATTGTTTATGGTATTTTAGGGCTGGGGTTATTTGTTCGCACGATGAGCCTGCAACGTAGTGTCGTGGCAGGAGCTCTGACGCTGACACTGGTCGTATTGCCTATAGTCATTCTTTCCACACAAGAAGCGTTGCGTGCAGTACCAGGAACGATTCGACAGGCTTCGTTTGCTCTAGGAGCTTCTCGATTGCAAACGGTTTGGTATCAAATTTTACCGGCGTCACTACCAGGCATACTAACCGGAGTGATTTTAGCGCTTTCACGTGCTCTGGGAGAAGCTGCTCCATTGGTAGCAATAGGTGCGGCCACTTATGTGCGAACTGCTCCCAGGAACTTGTGGGAGGATGATTTTAGCGCGTTGCCTTTGCAGATATATAATTGGACAGACCAATCGCAAGAAGCCTTTCATGAGGCTGCTGCAGGAGCGATTGTCGTGCTTTTGACAGTGTTAATCTGCATGAATGCGTTGGCTGTTATTCTACGCTATCGGCTTAGTAAAAAGATTCATTGGTAAAACTGGTTGACTATATATTTAATATGAAATTAATTCGCATAGGTTTGATCTCATGACTACAATCACAGAATTGGCGAATGAGGAAAGCTTGAGTATGACGACAGAACCAGGGGCTTTATCTATGGAACCAGGATCTACGGAACCAGGATCACCTGAGCAAGGATCTCCTGAACAAGGGGTTACACCTGTGCGTATTAAGACTGTTTCCAGTCTCCAACAAAACGAATCTCGCTCAGCAGATGAAATCGCACAGCATCCTAACAAGGTCGCTACGAGTCACCTCGACTTCTTCTATGGATCGAATCATGCATTGCATGACATTTCTCTAGACATGCCTGAACATTGCGTCACTGCGTTGATCGGTCCTTCAGGCTGCGGTAAATCAACATTTTTACGTTGCCTCAACCGCATGAACGACATGATTGAAGGGACGATTGTCAGGGGGAAAATTACGCTCGATCAAGAGGACATTTATAGTAGGAATACCGACGTCGTTGAACTCCGAAAGCGTGTTGGTATGGTATTCCAAAAATCCAACCCATTTCCCAAAACGATCTATGAAAATGTGGCCTATGGACCACGGGTTGCTGGAATTCGGAAACGTTCTGTACTTGACGAAATAATTGAGAAGTGCCTCAAGCAATCAGCACTATGGGATGAAGTGCATAACCGGCTAGATGAATCAGCCTTGCAACTCTCGGGTGGACAGCAGCAACGTCTCTGTATCGCTCGGGCATTAGCAACAGATCCGGACGTGCTTCTCATGGACGAACCGGCCTCTGCCCTTGACCCCAAGTCCACGGCTGCAATCGAAGACCTGATTTTCGAGCTAAAAGAAACTTACACCATTGTCATAGTAACCCACAACATGCAGCAGGCTGCCCGAGTCTCTGACAAAACAGCTTTTTTCTATGAAGGTCGTTTAATCGAAGTTGGATCCACAAATGAATTATTCACAAAGCCTCAGGAAAGGCAGACTGAGGATTATATCACTGGGCGATTTGGATAGCCTATGAGCAGAAAAGTGCTGCCTGCAATGCAAGCGTGAAAAACACTTGGGCAGTTTACCTTACAACTAACTGAAACGCAAAAAATGCTACTAAAAAACTGAAATGACCAAACATCTCCAACGCGATTTGGAATCGCTCGAACAAGACCTGCTAGCCCAATCCGCCATCGTTGAGCGGATGATTTATCGAGCCAGTCAAGCCTTACGTGAACTGAGAACGGATCTGATTGAGCAATTAGCAAATGATGAAGATACCGTTAATTTACGTGAGGTAGAGATCGAAGAAGAGTGTCTTAAAATCCTGGCACTGCACCAACCTGTGGCCATCGATCTTAGGCGTGTAGCTACCGTATTAAAGATTAATGGGGATTTGGAGAGAATTGCTGATCTGGCTGTTAATATTAGTGAACGTGCTCAGAGCCTGGTTCTTCATCCCGATTTTCCGTTTCCTGATACTCTCGACCAGATGGTTGAAATTTCAACTTCAATGGTTCGCGATGCTTTAGATGCCTTCGTGCAACTGGATGTTGATGCAGCCCGAGAAGTTTGCCGGCGGGATGATGCTGTTGATGAACTCAATCGCAAGTGCATCATCGACCTGTACGAATACGTGAGCAATCACTCAGATGCGTTTGAGCCTGTATTCCAATTTTTCTCAGCTTCACGACATATAGAACGCATTGCGGACCATGCGACAAATATTGCGGAGGATGTGATCTATCTGGTTGACGGAGAGATTGCCCGACACCAGGATGGCATAGCAATGTAGAGTCAGGCACAAATAAACAGAGATAAGCGGAACAGTATCTTTAATGTCAAAAGCAAGTATTTTAATTGTAGAAGATGATTCCTCACTGGCCGAAGTACTTGATTACAATCTCAGCCAGGATGGTTTCGATACACGAGTAGCTCGTGATGGGCAGCAAGGATTACGCGAGATTCGTTTGCGTTGTCCTGATCTGGTGGTTCTTGACCTGATGTTGCCCATGATAGACGGGCTGGAAATTTGTCGGCAATTGCGCGCGGATCCTACCACGCAGGACTTATTGGTGCTGATGCTCACTGCACGTTCTGAAGAGTCTGATCAGTTGGTTGGGTTTTCTGTAGGAGCCGACGATTACGTCACAAAACCCTTTAGTTTGAAAGTCTTGTTGCAGCGGATCAATGCCCTGTTGCGTCGCAAAGATCAAGGAAGTCAGGATCGAGATATTCTAGTCAGCCAAGGAATTCTCATTGATCGACGACGACATCGTGCCACAGCCGGGGATACTCCGTTGGATTTAACGCCCAGTGAATTTGCTCTGCTGGAAACCTTGTTGCGACAACCGGGGCGTGCTTTTTCAAGAGCTGAATTGATAGATGTTGCTTTGGGTGATGATGTGATAGTTTTGGAACGCACTATCGACGTGCACATCCGTGCTTTACGTAAAAAGCTTATGGGACACGCTGATTTGATACAGACGGTGCGAGGTATTGGTTACCGCTTCAGAGATCCAACCGAATATGCATCGACTTCGTAAGGGAAGGGCACGTAATTGTCTGCGACATCATTTCTCTGCGAGTTGCGTTTTTTTCTCTAGGCGCGCGTTCACCTGCTGTAGGCACCTAACCAGCTCTGTAGAAAACGAGTGAATGGGACAATCTCAATAGGTCCTAAGTTTCAGAGGCTCACTGACCAATGACCAATGGCCTCCACCCCCAGCTCGCCTGTAGAGCATATTAACCCTCTTCTGCTGGCTGAGGGACTTCTGCAGTTGGGATTTCATTCGCAGGTGAATAGCAGTCATTGCTGCTGGCCTCTTCTGCGGCAGGACAACAGGGAGAGACTCGTCCACAGTGGCAACGGAAGACACTGTTTTGGAATCCACATGGTTTTGTGGGGCATCGCATGGTCTCGTAGTACCATGACATTACCTGGACATGATTCGAGACACTGAGGTCAATAATTCCACGAATTGGATGTGGTCCATCCACCTCGTAGTTGCAGACTCCTGAGCAGCAACAGACTTCACTGCCATAGCCGCTTATGCCTGGGGCCCAGTAGTTTTCAGCCACACAGACGCCGCAGTACGTCTATATGGGCTTCTCCGGGCAAGGTCTTTAAGGCTGGCGGCTCTCATTTCGTCTATTAGCTCGCACATTGAGGGTGTTCGCAAGAGAGCTTAAAAATCCGTCTTCTGGAGGCACGCTGCTGTAGAAGATGGTAAAATGCCATCTAGCCCGGATATTTCACCCGCTCCTGCTTCGGTACTCGCAGAGTTTCTAGTAAATTGGACTTATCTGGCCGCGTTATGCTTCGACTCCGGGCACCGCGGCATAGCCGTGGTCGCCTCGACGTGTCAAAAACACTTGGAATAGGCT
>CAWWCC010000044.1:0-17184 GCA_963935315.1 uncultured Planctomycetaceae bacterium
TTTGCGCGTTTCTGTCACAGGCAAGCCAGTTGGCTTCGGGATATTTGAAACTCTGGCAATCCTGCGCCAGGAACGGTGCATGCGCCGAATGGACCAAGCACTGTCACTCTAGCCCCGCTAGCCCGCCGACTTCAATTGAGCTTGCTCTGCTGGCAGGGGCAGGCGCTTTTGGAATCATGATCCGCCTCGTGACGAAACACATGAAATATCCGAGCTAGTATGTTCAAGTCAACGGGTTAAAGGGGTCGATCGGGTATCAATAGCGCTCTCTCTGTTCAGCCCATTTCAGCAATGATTGCTGCGGTAAAATCAGCAGTTCCCGCGGTGCCACCCAGATCTCCAGTGAGGGTCTTGCCTGCGGCCAGCACCTTATGAATTGCTTGATTCACGCAATCCGCAGCCTCCTTCTCGCCTAGATATCGCAGCATCAACACCCCACTTAGCAAGAGAGCCATGGGATTGGCAAGGCCCTGGCCGGCAATATCAGGAGCACTCCCATGCACGGCCTCAAAAACTGCGATCCCGTCGCCAATGTTCGCACTGGGCGCTACCCCCAAACCACCTACAAGACCACTGGTCAAATCGGACAAAATATCACCAAATAGATTTTCCATCACCATCACATCGAAGGTCTGAGGATTACTGACCAACTTCATTGCTGCAGCGTCGACGATACAATCGTCAAACTCAATCTCTTGAAACTCAGCAGCGACCTTACGGCATGATTCTAAAAACAACCCATCACTCAACTTCAGAATATTGGCCTTATGCACACAAGTAACTCGTTGTCTTTTTTGACGCTGCGCGGTCTGAAATGCAAACCTGGCAATACGCTCGGAGGCCTTCGCAGTTATGATGCGCAGGCTTTCGACCACACCAGGAACAACCGTATGCTCCAACCCGCTGTACAACCCTTCGGTATTCTCGCGAATGACGATCAGATCAACATCTTCATAGCGGGCAGCAATACCAGGAAGCGAGAGGGCAGGGCGGTAGTTTGCAAACAAGCATAACTTTTGTCGAAGCGCCACATTGATACTTCGAAACCCTTTGCCCGAGGGTGTTGTAGTCGGTCCCTTGATGGTTGCATCGGCTGCTGTTACTGCATCGATGGTAGACTCGGGCAGTGGCTCTCCATGAGTTTCTAAAGCAACCTCTCCAGCATTGACTTCCTGCCATTCTAAATCCAAACCCGTAGCATCTAAAACTTGCCGTGTTGCAGTAGTCACTTCGGGGCCAATTCCGTCTCCTGGAATCAGAGTAATGTGGTGCGTCATAAATAGACCGGGTTTCGTAATCTCGGTGAAAAATGGGGCGATTGTGATGTTCGATAGTATGTTATGTAGACGACTCACGTGCTGTCAAAGGGACCGTGAGAGCCGAAGCCCCGCCGCATGTCACGGCAATGACCAGGAATCCGTCCGGTGGCAATTCCACAGAAAAAACGGGAGCCAGATACGGAAAGACTTCCGGCACTTCGGCCACACAATTCTCAAATGGAAAAGCGTGCGCAAAAACGGTCGTTTGGCTAGCTTGGTCCTCAGTGAATAACTGACGCTGCTCGACTGCCTGTTCGACTGCTTCGGTTCCCAGCCAACCGACTGCGATCTCGTGTCCCACAGCATCTTCGCAATCAAGCAAAAACACGACAGGCTGATCCAAACCGGCTGCCAAAGCTTCATCGTAGGCATCAAATACGAGTGGCAGGCATGACTCCAGCAATTCTTGCTGTGACTCCAAGATAGAATCATCACCAGACTGGTCTGCAAAACTCATCTTGGCTCATCAAAGTGTCGGTTTCCAGAAAACGGGAAAAACTGCTGGCAGCTGCTTCAGATCCCAACATCCGTAGGAGGGCAATATAGGGCTTTCAAGGGCAACCGCTCCATGGCAGGCAGTAGATGATACACGACTCCGGTCGCCTTTTATACAGCCCTTAAAAAAGAACAGCCTGGTCTCTGCAAAGCAGTGACCAGGCTGTGTGAGTTTGCTTTGAGAACAGGCTCGACCACAAGGTCAAATCGAGCGGGTACTCAGAAGCAGGTGGTGGGTGGCTGTCACGCGTGACAACCCGTCGGTCATCAACGGTTTGCGCCACCTCTCTGGCGTATATTATAATCGTTCAACGAACCACCTCCTTCCTTACATTGGTTATTGGCGGCTCGTGATTCTGCCAGAGAAACACGGGCGGCCAGTTTTGCCCATCGTACTGCGTCAGTACGACACATGATTACATTATAAGCACAGATTCGCCAAATACCGCAAGAGCGATCTCGTCGGCTCTGGGATGATGCACTCAAAGGACCATGGGAATTGAACTTAGGTTCACCTATAAACTTCAAAAATTGCTCCCATTTACCGAAGTTCAAATAGGACTACCAGCTATTTCTGGAGCATATCCCGAATCAGCTAGCACGAAGTCTATTCGTGGTTCGGGACAAGACGGCTGCTGACTATTTGAATGCTGCGTTGGTACTGGCTACTGGCCCGGCAAGAGCCTCGCCCTGTCAGTTCCTAGACACTTACCGCTAAACCAACAACCCTGTAGGGAACGCCCTCTGTGGCGATTGCGACCGTGACGCTGAGGCCGGTAAGGCACAGAGCCCCCTACCCCGAAAACGGGGGAGGGGGATTTTGGGATAAACTCTTAGTCTCACTCCAACGGCGTGAGCAGTAATTCGTTCTCTAAAAACTCAAACCATTCCTGCTCACTTCTGGGAATTCCTTGTAACTTCCCCCCTTCTGTGAGCAACATTGGCAACCCCCCACGCAAGGCCATCAGATCGTCACTATTGTCAGCAACCTTATTGAGAGATTCACTCGCTAAATCCTGATCAAGCAATACTTCTTTACCCGCAAGTTTGAGGGCATAACTCTTTGCAGATCCTAAAGTTGGCGGGGTGTCCGACTCCATTAGCCAGTTATGGTACTCTGCAAATTTTTCTCGTTTCAACTTCCAGATATTCAATGCCAGACGGGCATACTCACAGGCATTTCGGTGATCCCGATGTTCATGCCTTACATGTGGATTGCAACTCTTGCCAAGCGGCACGTGCAGGATCACAAACGATATCTGGTCGCCATAACGCTCTGTAGCAGCATGTATATTGGGATGAAAGTGCCGACAATGCCTACAGGTGTAATCGAGCATCTCCACCATAACTTGCTTAGCTTTTGGGCTACCCAGAATGGGCAAACTGGCTACATCAATGGGTTTTTTTAATGCGGCAAATTGAATAAAACGTCTCGCGACTCCATCGCCATCGACTTCATTCGCTGTTTCGTCCAGGGCAGGATCAACGCTGTTAGACAATTCTATGGGCTGATTTTCTTCTTGCAGTTGTTCAATCGTATTCGTTTCGCTCGATGACGTGCTGACCACACTCTCATTTTCCTGAGGTTCGGTCGATTCTATCTTTTCAAAAACAATTCCCGGTGGCTGGTATAAAATCTGTCCACACATCAACACAACAAGACTCAGCGATGCGAGCCCCGAGGCTATCCAGGGCTTAATACCCCCTGCTGCTGATCCGGACTGCTCAAAGTTTTGTGCAGGCGATTGCTCCATCACACCCAACAAAGCTCTCATTTGATCTTCGTTGGAAGCAGCCGATACACTCTTCAGATAAAAAATGGTTAAAGTGCAGATCGCAAGGCTGCATAGATGGACCCCCAAACAATACAAACAAAGACTTTGCAACAAAAAGAACTGTAGGCCAATGAACCAGGCGGCCGACCCTGCTGCCAATAAAGACATGCACAACAACGAAGTCTCGCCGATTCGTCTGAAACGACTGGCCACTAAGACACAAGCCGCTAAAATGCTCGTATAGACCAACGATCCAAAAAGGCTTACCGGAATTCCCAGCCATTTGGACCAGTGACTGGTTAAGACATGGTCACAGTCCACCAACCCATCTGTTTGACAACCGGCCAACGAACTCGTGCTCCAGGTAGCCCAAGTAAGATAGAGAGATAGCCCCAATCCCACCAAGGCCAACAGTGCAATCAAACCCAGAAGCCTTTTGGGAGTGTTGCTCATTCCAGGAGATGTGTGGTTTGAACCAAGCAATAGACTGAACCTCGAAAAAATCGTTTATCCTGATGGAGAACTGGTTTGTTAGCCAGAATAAACCCAACTTGCCAGAGCTAGCTCGTAAGCCCTATGTTTTTCTCTGCTTCCTTCCTTCTACGGCGCCCTCCCTCAAGAACAGGAAACAAACTTCGTAGGCGTTTCTAGTTTCTCCGGCTTGATTCGCGTCGAGCGGCAATTCCAAGGTACCCTATTGATGCAGGAAGAAGCAAATTATACCTGCCAGAGTTGTGGCGAAGCCATCGTTGTCCCAGTTGACATCTCGGCGGGAGACCTCCAATCATACGTTGAAGATTGCCCCGTATGCTGTCGTGCTAATGTTATTCGTATAGAAATCGATTTTGAAGGCCGTATCTGGGCCTCCAGCGACTTAGAATAACTTACTAAATCCCTACAACCCGCAGATCTTATACGGAACTGCAATGTGCCCTGTTTCTAAGGGCATCAATGCTTCTAAGGGCATCAATGGCAATCATCAACTGCGAGCATCCATTATGACACAACCACTTACTGTATCAGCGGGCACCAAGATTCGTCTCCACGACTTTGCCCCCCCGTTATGTTGCCTGTCAGGCAACGAAAAAAACATCTGCTCGTGAGATCAAAAAACTCACAACTGCCAGTCGAGACCTGGCCTACCGCCTTTATGCTGAAAACGGCCGTACTGTATTGCTTGTACTGCAAGGGATGGACACAGCAGGGAAAGACGGCACCACACGCACCGTGATGACTGGCATCAATCCACAAAGTTGTCAGATTGTTCCCTTCAAGCAGCCAAGTCACAAAGAGTTGGACCATGATTTCCTCTGGCTAATCCACAAGGACGTACCACGACGTGGAAATATTGGCATCTTTAACCGATCACACTACGAAGACGTACTGGTAGTTCGTGTGTATAAACTGGTTGCTGAATCCGAATGGCAATCTCGTTATGATCGTATCAATGAGTTCGAAAGCTACTCGTTGACGGTGGCGTAACACTCGTTAAATGTTTTTTGCATGTCAGCAAAGAGGAGCAAAAAGAAAGGCTCTAGGATCGACTTGACGAACCCCATAAGCGCTGGTAATTCAGCACGAATGATCTGTCGGACGCAATTGTGGGACAAATACCAAAAGGCCTACGAGGATGCGCTGACACGGTGCAATACGGACCATGCTCCCTGGCATATCGTACCTTCAGACCGCAAATGGTCCGCAACCTCACCGTGAGTAAAATACTCCACGACAGGCTGGTTCGCCTGGATCCCCAATTTCCGGCATGCGAAGAAGGCTTAGAAAACATTGCTATCAAGTAAGTCTGATTGAATCCATCTCGCCGAAATGCTGCTTAATTCTGGGTTGGATCTCCCGGCGCATCGGTATTCAATTGGCGCCGCAGATACGAGGCGCGTTCCACATTACGATCAAATTTATCGAGTTCGCTACCTGATAGTTTTTGCAGATGTGCAGGTTGCGTGTGGATAAATAATTTATTAATCGTGGGAATCTCCAATTCACCGATCAACCCCAGATTGACCCCCATACGAACGCTTGACAAAAGGTGCATGGTTTCTTCTGAACTGATCGTTTGCGCTGTTCGCAGGATTCCAAAAGCGCGACTTACTCGATCATGGAGCGTTTCGTGACTTTCACGAATCAGAAACTCACGAGCCTGCCGCTCATAATCAATCAAAACGGGCACCACATCCGAAACTTTCTTGGAAAGCTCTTCTTCTGTCATCCCAAGCGTAATTTGGTTGCTAATCTGATAAAAATCGCCCATTGCTTGCGAGCCTTCGCCATAAAGACCTCGCACGGCTAAATTTATTTTCTGCAGACTCTTAAAAACCTTCTCGATCTGTCGTGTAATTACCAAGGCCGGCAAATGCAGCATCACACTAACTCGTAAACCGGTGCCCACATTGGTAGGGCAGGCTGTTAAAAAGCCCAGCTTATTACTAAAGGCATAAGTCACTTGCTCCTCGATCAAATCGTCCAATTCATTGATCTGTTGCCAGGCAGATTCGAGATCCAAACCACTATGCATCACTTGAAATCGCAGGTGATCTTCCTCGTTGATCATCACACTGAATCGTTCGGAACAATCAATGGCTACCGCACGAGCACCTTCACTTTCGGCATGCTCTCGACTGATTAATTGTCTTTCTACGAGAAACTGTCGGTCGACGTCTTCAAGGTCGCCAACGTTGATATAGAACGTATCCTGAGGAACTTTTTTGGCCTCACGCAGGGCCGCGATTCGTCCACCCAGAATCTTTTCGATTTCGGCTCGGTCCGACTCAGTCGTTCGTGAGATGAATGGAAAATCTGCCAGGTTTCGCGCTAATCGAATACGGCTACTAATGACAATATCCGACTCCGGGCCAGAACCTTTCATCCACTCACCACTCGAACTGGCTAAATCGTCAAGATGCATGGTTCTTCCTGAGGGTACTTACGAATACGTTCCGATAAGAAGTTAACGATCTGCCGACTCATCTTCTTCAGAATCGGGACTGGACTGAGTTTCGACTGCACGAATCTGGTCACGCAATTCAGAGGCCAACTCGTAGTTTTCTGTTGCAACTGCCTCTTTCATTTCACGGCGCATGCGAATGAGTTGCGTTTGTTGGTCTGCACCCTGCGGACAACGCTTGGGCACCTTGCCAATGTGATGGACCTGATCGTGTATATTCATCAAAAGGGGCTCCAACTCTTCCAAAAAATACACATAGTCGTGAGGGCAACCCAAACGTCCTTGCTTGCGAAACTCTAGAAATGTAATCGAGCACAACGGACAAGCGCGTTGATCCAAACGGGCCAATTCGTCAGCCGTTTCACCCACCGCCAGATGCTGCGCTAATAACCCAGCCATCGCTGGCATCACCTCTTCTGCATCTTCGGCACTGGGAGTTAAGAAATTCTGAGCACACTCCTCACATAGATGCAACTCATTCGGTTTTCCATCCACAAGATCGGTAATGTGGAAAGTGGCCTGTCGATGATCGCATTTTTGACATTTCATAACAGCACCAGTGTTTTTTCAGGATAGGATCTAAAGTCTTGTCAATGTTTTAACAAAAAGTTACCGGAATTTGTTTTACCAGGCGTAAAGATTCCGAACTGTCCACAACCTGTTCGTGTCCCACTTCCAGCACCAGACCCGTTGGCCTCCCCCAATACCCCCAAACACTGGTACCCCCAAACAATGGGTGCGCGCAGACAACAGGACCTTCATAACGACACTTGTATGGGGATTCTAACTGTGTACCCAGGGGTGTCAAGATTAAGAGGGTTCGCACTAAAGTCCAATCGTTATTCAAGATTGTTAAAACAATGACATCTAAACATCCGTTGTCGGCAATATGCTCCAGTGCTAAGCTAAGCCCAAGGCAGAGTCTATTCATACTTTAATCCCCCTGATAACCAAATGCCTCACTCACCTTGCCTGGAGGAATTTACCACCCAAGCGGGGAAAGCCCGCTTTGTACCCGTCTATCGACAGTTGGTCAGTGATACACTCACCCCTGTGCAGGCATTCAAGCGTCTCGATGATTCGTGTGCCTCCTGTTTATTTGAAAGCGTCATCGGCGGAGAAAAGGTTGGTCGATACAGTTTTCTGGCAAGTGGCCCCTTTCGGCAAATTCAAGCTTACGGCAATCAAGTTACCGTTTCGCGCCTTATTTCTGACCCTGCCTCTGACCCTGGTAGCCCCTCCAGCGAAAACTGGGAAACCGAATCTTTTGATAGCAAGAACCCTCTTGAAACATTACGCGAACAAGTTCGTTCAATCAACGTCGCGCACCTGGATGAGTTGCCACCATTTATTGGCGGTGCAATTGGCTACGCTGGCTACGACACGGTTCGCTACGTTGAACACCTTCCTAATCCGCCGGAAGACGATCGACAACTTCCCGACTTGTGGTTTGCCCTGTACGACCAAATGGTCGTATTCGATCATGTACAAAAAACTGTCATTGTTCTGGCATTGGCTGATGTTAAAAACAAGGAAACCGAATCCCAGAAAAAGGCTTACCTGCATGCCTGCCGCCGTGTCGACTCACTAATAAGTCGGCTCGAGAAGAAAAACGATACATTGCAGCTCGCCGACATCAATACTTCGGGTGGGATTGCTGAGGATTACACCTCCAACATGACGCAGCCACAATTTGAAGATGCCGTTCGTCAGTGTGTCGAATACATTCGCGCTGGCGATATTTTTCAGGTGGTGATTAGTCAACGTCTGCAGACGACCTTGGACGCACCTCCCTTCGAACTCTATCGAACATTGCGCGTGGTAAATCCCAGCCCCTTCATGTTTTATCTACGAACCCCCAGCGTCACACTCGTAGGCAGTTCACCTGAAATCATGGTTCGAGTTGTTGACGGACGCACTACGGTCCGCCCACTTGCAGGCACACGACGACGCGGCGAAACGGATGAAGAAGACCAGCAATTGGCATCTGAATTACTGGCCGATCCCAAGGAACGCGCTGAGCATGTTATGCTGGTCGACTTAGGTCGCAATGATGTGGGGCGGGTTGCCCAGTACGACACCGTTGAGATCTCCGATGTGATGGTTATCGAACGGTATAGCCATGTGATGCACATTACCTCCAATGTTACGGGCCAGCTACGCGAAGATTGTGACTCATTCGATGCCTTGGCCGCTTGCCTGCCCGCCGGCACCGTTTCAGGCGCTCCCAAGGTGCGGGCTATGGAAATCATCGATGAACTGGAGCCTAATCGTCGTGGGCCCTATGCAGGTGCAGTGGGCTATATAGATTTCGCTGGCAATATGGACACTTGCATAGCTTTGCGCACTGTGGTGATCCATGAAGGCATTGCCTATGTCCAGGCGGGGGCGGGTATCGTAGCCGACAGTGTGCCAGAACTTGAATACCAAGAAACACTCAACAAAGCTCGCGGTCTGCTCAAGGCCATCGAGGTCACCCGAGAACGAAATCTCTCACAATCGGGCTAAGTCCGGACGGCTATTTTCCCCGCCAACGTTTCTGCGCGAAGCTGCGCAATCATTTCTTTGGTAGCAGCAGCCACAGCTTCTTGCCAGCGTGCATCTCCAAAGCGATCTTTGTACTCCGGACGCAGGTGCGCAAAATTGATTCCACGTGAATTATTGATAACGACTCCTAAGCCACGTCCGTCAAAAGCGGCTGCTACGTCTTGCGCTGTGCCACCCTGGCTTCCAAAACCGGGAACTAAGAACCAGGTTTGGGGCATGCAACTGCGCAGTTCTGCAAGCTGCTCCGGGTACGTAGCGCCGATGACAGCTCCTGCAATTCCATACCCTCGCTTGCCACGTGTTCGCTCTGACTGAGTCTCCACATAATCGGCCACGTAGCGATAGACGGGACCCTCAGGAAGTTGCTGATCCTGTAGCATGTGGCTTCCAGGATTCGATGTTTTCACCAAGACAAAGAGACCGGCGCCGCGCTGCTGGGCGACATCCAAAAAAGGGTCCAGGCTGTCGGCGCCAAGATAGGGATTCACCGTCAACGCATCGGCCTCCCAACCACTTTGGCCATCGCGTCCTAAAATACCTCTAGCATACGCCTCGGCGGTCGAACCAATATCGTTTCGCTTGCCATCCAGTATGACCAGCAAGCCTGACTGCCTGGCGTAAGCAATCACCTTACCGAGCGCAACCATTCCCGCAGGTCCACACTCTTCAAAGAAAGCCGCTTGTGGTTTTACGGCTGGTACTAAGGGAGCGACAACATCAATAATTTCGCAACAAAACTTCTCATAAGCTGTTGCGCGTACCGCAATCTCATTCTCATTCCCACTACGGAACGCATTGGGCAACAGTTCCCAACGGGGATCCAATCCTACCAAAACGGGGTTCCCCGTACGCTCAACAGCACTCGCCAGATCATCACCAAAGTGTCGCAAATCCATTCTCCTAAAAAATCTCCAGAGTTGCCGATTTCGAATCAATCGCTTGTCTGCCCAATGCGATCTTCACTCATTGCCCACCTTACATTTCGAGCCCCAAGTATTTATGTGCGTTACTAAAACAAATATTCCGAACCATTTCACCAATGAGATCAATATCGTTAGGAAGTATTCCTTTTTCGATTTCACCGCCCAACAAATCACAGAGACACCGTCGAAAATATTCATGCCTGGGGTAAGACATGAAAGACCTGGAATCGGTCAACATACCAATAAATTGCGAGAGCAAACCAAGATTGGACAAAGTATTTAACTGCCAACGCATTCCTTCATCTGTATCCAAAAACCACCAACCACTACCAAATTGCAACTTCCCCGCTCGCCCCCCAGATTGAAAGTTTCCTGCCATCGCAGCAAAAACGTAGTTGTCTGTCGGATTTACGTTGTAAAGGATGGTCTGCGGAAGTGCGCCCATCTCGTCAAGGCGTCCGAGATATGCCGATAAAGCCTGAGCTTGGAGCCAATCGCCAATCGAATCGCAGCCGACATCTCTCCCCAGTTCTGCCAGCAAACGAGGACTATTGTTCCGTATCGCTCCCAAATGGAGTTGCTTCGTCCATCCCTTATCGGAATCCCAGATGCCGAAATGCAGCATTAAATTACTGGCATACTGTGCTAGTTGTTGAGGCGACACTGGCTGACCACTGCGGGCCTGATCGAATATCGTGGCTGCCGTTTCATCACTGCAAAAATCGCTGTAGCACGATTCAAGGCCATGATCGGACAAACGACAGCCAATTTCATGAAAAGCATCGTGCCGTTGCTTCAATGCCGCCAGCAAGTTGTCGTACGAGTCTACATCCACATTGCTCACTTCCTGTAATTTATTGAGCCAGGCGATGAATTCGCTCGTCTCATGAATCCTGAAAGCTGCGTCAGGACGAAAGGTTGGATAAATCTTAGTCTGCAAATTACTTGCAGCGATTTTTGCATGAAGAGACAGATCATCGGTCGGGTCGTCGGTCGTGCACACACAGCGAACATTAAATCCAGCTAAAATACCATGCGCTGAAAGTTCTTCGGATTGCAGGCAGGCATTTGCCTGCTCCCAGATCTGAGGCGCCGTCTTCTCGCTAAGCAACTCATCCACATCAAAATAGCGCTTGAGTTCCAAGTGGGTCCAGTGGTAAAGGGGATTACGGAGTGTCTTCGGGACTGTACTCGCCCAAGCCAAAAACTTGTCGTAAGCAGAGCCATCTCCAGTGCACAAGTTTTCGGGCACACCCGAAGCGCGCAAAGCACGCCACTTGTAGTGGTCTCCCTCCAGCCAGATTTCAGACAGATCTGCAAAGCGGCGGTTATTAGCAACATCTGCAGGTGGCAGGTGCGTATGGTAATCCAGAATAGGTTCATTCTCAGCAAACTCATGATAAAGTCGCTGTGCGGTCACTGTCTGTAACAGAAAGTCCTCATGAATAAATGTCATTTTTTGTAACATCTTTAAAGAGATACGTTTCCTCAGTGCCAGAAATCCCACGACAAGGTTGGCACGTACACTTCCGCTCGGGCAAATCGCAACTTTAGAACCGAACCCAGTATCCCAAAGGATCCGTAACTTTCAACCGGCATATCCGAGCCAACAAAAACTCCTGGCGTCTGGATGCTTATCCTTTAAAACTACGTAACGCTTCCAGAGTTCTATTCAGATCGTCGTCGTTGTTGTAAGCATGCGCGCTGAGGCGCAGCCTTCCTCCACGGCAGGCAAGAACCACCCCCTGCTCGAGACAGTGTTTGCGCACCTCGAATGGGTTTTGATTTGGTAATTCGAAACAGATTATTCCTGAACACTCCTCAACCCTATCTCTGGGAGAGTGCAGAGTGGCACCCAATTCCGCCAGCATCTCGCCAGCTTGCTCGGTGAAATCCAGAATCGTGTTGGCAATATTTTCTATCCCCAGTGAAGACAACAACTCAAGACTTGCTCCCAGCGCTAAAAAGCCCGCCATGTTTAGCGTGCCACCTTCATAACGCTGAGCAGTCGGCTTTAACTTCAACTCTATATGACTGAAGTCCAAGGCGTTCACAACACTATTCCAACCCACGCCGATGGGTTGGAGTCGCCCCAGGCACTCGCGACGAATATAGGCAATTCCCGCTCCCTCAGGACCTAACAACCATTTGTGTCCATCTGCTGCTAGACAATCCACATTTGTTGCTACGACATCCAGTGGAAAAACACCCAAGCCCTGGATGGCATCCAGGAAGAAAAGTGCATCGTGCTGGTGTGCGATGTCTGCAATCGCCTGGACATCCCGCCGGCAACCATTGGCAAAACCAACCCAACTGGCACTCACTACACGAGTACGGTCATCACAGGCATCTGCCAATTGATCGAGATCAATGCGGCCGATTGCTGTAGGCACACAACGTGTTTCAACTCCTAACCGCTCCAAATGCAGCCAAGGATAGAGATTAGACGGAAATTCATCATCCAACGTAACGATATTGTCACCTGCCTGCCAATCGATCCCTTCGGCAACCAGGTTGATTCCTGCAGTCGTACTCGGCATGAGAGCAATTTCATCAGTATCAGCGCCGATCAATTGCGCAGCCCGGCTACGTGTGGTCTCCAGCCGTCGTGCCCAACTAAGCCATGCCGTGGTGCCATCCTCGGTGGCTTCTTGCTGCCATTGCTGCAAAGCTGCCGCTGCGGGTGCCGTTAGGGGAGCGACCGCTGCGTGGTCGAAGAAAGCCCATTTTTTTGTGACAGGCATTTCAACACGCAATGTACGACGCGTGTTTTGAATAATCGATGGAGAGATACTCATGAGTAAAAACTGGTCTAGCTGATCATTTGCTTACCATCCCCACCAGATGTCGATTTCCCCCAACCCCTTGGTACTATAGGCAACTTTCGCCTCTGGCTTAACCCGGAAATTTCAACCTGGTTAGAGTTTGCCCTTCAATCCGGCTTCCACGATTTCGCTGGTAAGACGCCAGGAATTGTCAAGATTGGCGACAACATCAATCATGAATTGTTCGCATTTTGCGAGTGCAATTTGATCGTCGCCCCTACTTCACCTTCCAAAACGTGGACAAACTCGTCCCAGTGTATTCCCAATCAAACTCACCTGGTGTGCATGACCAATAGCCACTGGAAACTTTCTTGTCCTCCGATTGGTAGGCAATGGTACCACGCGCTATGGGATTGCCACTGGTAATTTGAGACTACTCGAATGGCATATCTGGCAGATTTTCCACCAAAAAAGACCCTGTTTGGATCGCAAGAGTTGTGGGCATGATGAAGTTGCTGTGATTGAAGGGGGGGGCGTTTTTTACATCTTTTTTACTTCTAGGTAGGGTCCGGATCATCGATGAGTTGTTGGAGTCGTACGCCAAGCAGCTCCGGAAATTTTTGGGGCCAAGTACCGTCGATGAGTCCGATTTCGATCACGTTGTCCACAGCGTGTTCCATCCTCGTCCAGAGAGCGTCCCCCGTGTATTGAAATTGAACCATGATCCACCCGTTTACCAATGCTCTTTAGTGTAGCCGAAATATCCAGCCCAGTGAAAGACGATCCACCTACCCCGGACAGTCCCAACTACTGCCGCTTTGCACTCAACAAACGGACACATATCGATTAGCATTACGCATAGGAGTGGTTCTGTACTTTATGCCACAGTCATAAGTGTTGGGGCACTATCCATACAACAACAACCAAGCGAATATTCCACACTTTAACATGAGCATTCAAACTATTGGTATCGTGGGACTAGGCCTGATAGGCCGGGGTATTGCCGCCTGCTGCCTGGCACATGGTTTCAAAGTCATCGGCTTTACCCGCAGCCAGGCCACGCACGACACGGCCTACGCACATATTGAACAGGCTATTGGTGATCTGATTGAGCGGGCCGATCACCCGCCAGAACTGGCGAAAAGTTGGCCAACGCGCTATCAAAGGGTCAACGCTCTCGAACCCTTTTCAGCTTGTGATATGGTAATCGAGTCCGTTGTTGAAGACTTTGAGGTGAAGCAGCAGATTTATGACCAGCTTGAAGCGATCGTACCGGCAGAGGTGCCGATTGCCAGTAATACTTCGGCACTACCCATTAGCCAGTTGCAAAGTGACCGTCAGCATCCGGAGCGATTCCTGGGCATGCATTGGTCCGAAAATGCGCATGCAACGCGTTTCCTGGAATTGATTCGTGGAGAACAAACTTCGGATGAGGCGTTTGAGCGGGTCGCGCAATTGGCAATACGACTGGGCAAAGAACCGTGTCTGGTACAAAAAGATGTGGAGGCTTTTGTTTGCAACCGGCTGGGCTATGCCATGTATCGCGAGGCACTTCATATCGTGGAGTCGGGAATTGCCGACATGGAGACCGTGGACCGAGCCAGTCGTAATGCCTACGGTCTCTGGGCGGCCCTGTGTGGTCCCTTCCGCTGGATGGACATTACGGGCGGCCCGGCCCTCTACGCCCAAGTGATGAAGGGTGTCTTCCCCACCCTGGACAATACAGCAGAGTTGCCCGAGACTATGCAGAACATGCTGGATGCGGGGGCAAGTGGCATCCTGGATGGCAAGGGATTCTACCAATACAAAGCAGGAGACCGCGAAAAGTGGGAAGACCTTTTTCGCGAGTCGGTTTGGCATACGAAGCAATTTCAGGACAAGCACTTTCCGCTCGAGGACGAATAACTTGTACCCGTTTCTCAACCCTGCTGGCTGGCAGGTAAACGCAGGCACTGCCTGGTAGTCTTAAAACGGGTTTTAATTAGGTAGCCCATGAAACTCCTCTTCGATTCCCATCTTGACTTAGCCTGGAACGCGATTTCGTGGAAACGCGACCTCACGCTGCCCCTCCGTGAAATGAACGCGCGCGAAGCGCAACTGGACGATCAGGTTGCCCGGGGGCGCGCTACCGTTTCGCTACCAGAAATGCGGCGTGGGCGGGTTGCCGTGTGCTTGGGAACGGTGCTGGCGCGCACTCCGCACGGTACGACTCCCACCATTTTTACTGGCACGCTCGACTATCCGAGGCAAGAGATCGCCTACGCTGCTGCTCAGGGCCAACTGGCGTACTACCGCGTCCTGGAATCTCAAGGCGAAGTCGCTATCCTCCGCAGTGCTGCAGAACTCGACGCGCACTGGAAACGCTGGGAAGCGGCCGACGAGGCGACCCGGGACGGACTGCCGATCGGAATCATTCTGGCGGCGGAAGGGTCCGACCCGATCGTCGATAACCAGCAGGCCCAAAGTTGGTTTGTCGACGGGCTCCGCTGCGCGAGCCTGGTGCACTACGGACGCAGTGCCTACGCAGGTGGCACAGGAGACGATCCCGCTGCGCCCGGGTTAACGCCGCGGGGCCGTGAAATGCTCAAGCAGTTTGAAAAGCTGGGTATTATTCTGGACCTGACGCATCTTTCGGATAAGAGTTTTTATGAAGCCCTCGATGAGTACCAGGGCCCGGTGCTCGCCAGCCACCAGAACTGCCGAGCGCTTGTGCCTGGCGATCGGCAGTTTTCTGATGCGCAGATCAAACGGGTGCTCGAGCGCGGTGGCATACTGGGCGTCGCCATGGATGCCTGGATGCTCTATCCAGGGTGGAAACGTGGAGACACGTTAGCAGAATATACGCGCCGGGAGGTCGTCGGACTGGAAGCCGCCCTGGACCACATGGACCACATCTGTCAGCTGGCCGGTAACTGCGATCAGCTGGCCATTGGCACTGACCTGGATGGCGGTTTTGGCACGGAACAAACCCCCACGGGCCTCGACTCGATTGCCGACCTCCAAAAATTCGATGCGATGCTGACAGCCCGCGGCTACAGCGAGGCGGAGATCCAGGCGTTTTTCAGCGGTAATTGGCTGCGTTTTTTTCGACAACACCTGCCAAAAACTTGAAAAACGCGTGTTGTCAATTAGAACGCGTGTTGTCAATTAGAATTCGAGAAACACGAGTCAGCAGTCCTTGTGCCGATACATGCCACACTGGATACTGCCTCCGTAGTGAAAACACGCGTCTCGTCCTACGACGCTGAGGGATTGAACATGCTGCTGAGTGGACAGGGGGCTGTCACACTGACTCTGAATTCATGGGCCTTTCCAATTGAATCCATGCAAGTCATGACGTGTCGATCAACAGCATGTCCACATCCGCTCAGGCGAACGGCCCCATGCTTGTCATCCCACTTGAATTGAACGGGACTATGAAACTAATTGTTGGCCCTACACGCTAAGTGGGAGACGAGAATGAAACACTACACGATCCAGAGAGCGCTTTCGATGCCGTCGCTCGACGGCGACTGGGATGGTCTGATTTGGGCCGACGTGCCCGAACTGGAGGTGGCTACCTTCCACAAAAAGAGCAGCATCCATCGTCCACAAACATGCGCCAAATTACTGTACGACGAAGATCACATTTATGGGATCTTCTCTGTACAAGACCAATACGTCCTAAGTGCACATACACACCGCAATGAATCGGTGTGTGCCGACAGCTGTGTTGAATTCTTTGTGGAACCTGTGCCCGGGCGCGGCTATTTTAACATCGAGATAAACTGCGGGGGCACTTTGCTGCTGCATTACAATGCGCAATCCGCTACCGTGCGTTACGATCCGGTGGTGTTCGACGATGCCCGTATGGATCAGGTTAAGATTTACCATTCGATGCCCTCTGTGGTGAATCCTGAAATAACCGAACCCACTCGATGGGGCATTGAATTTCATATACCTTACGATCTCTTCGAGGCGTATGTAGGCCCGGTGGAACGCAAGCCCGGAACGCTCTGGCGCGGAAATTTCTACAAATGTGGCGACCAAACATCGCATCCGCATTGGGCCATGTGGAATGAAATTCCTGGAGAGCTAGGTTTTCACAAACCAGAGTTCTTCGCCCCCTTGCAGTTTGGCTAGACCGGATATTCCAAGCCGTGGGGAATCGCCCCAACTTTGTCCCTGCTCTAGCGTCTACTTGACCATGTCTTTTGCGCCAGTTAGTTTGGCTTTCCTATTGGTCCCTTTCTAATCCTATGCATCACCCAGCTGGGTCACCGCTTAGCCAGCAGCTAGGTCACCGCTTAGCCAGCAGCTAGGTCACCGCTTAGCCAGCAGCTGGGTCACCGCTTAGCCAGCAGCTGGGTCACCGCTTAACCAGGAATTCTCATGACCCCCAGTGGTGGATACATCGATCTT
>CAWWCC010000045.1:0-17067 GCA_963935315.1 uncultured Planctomycetaceae bacterium
TACACAAGGAGTATCGTCGGCAGCGTCAGATGTGTATAAGAGACAGCTGGCAAAGCTCGTAGGCTTCGGTATCCAGATCAAAGAGCACTTCCATGTGATCTGAAATAAACCCAATTGGCAAGAGAACAACATCCTGCAAATTCTCTTGCTTGTGCAATGTGTTCAATCGATCGCATATGTCGGGTTCCAACCAGGGCTGTTGGGGTGGGCCACTCCGACTCTGGTAGACAAGTTCATAGCGATCATGCCCCACACCCGCTGCCACCAGACGACAAGCTTCTTGCAATTGTGCTGTGTAATCACAATTCTCAGACATCGAAAGCGGGATACTGTGCGCTGTAAACATCAAAGGAGTTGCACTGCGGCGTTCCGTGGGAACCTTTTCCAGGCACTTGGCAACCGACTCTACCTGGGGTTCAATAAAACCTGGATGATTGAAAAAAACTCGCAGCTTATCAACTTGAAGTGCCTGCACACCAACCTCAGCCTGAGCACGCTCGATGTCTTCGCGATACTGACGGCAACCCGAATAAGAGCTGTAGGCACTGGTAAAAAACGAGAGCGCACGCTGAATACCGTCGTTGGCCATTTGCCGTAAGGTGTCCGGTAGCAAAGGGTCCCAGTTACGATTTCCCCAGTAAATGGGCAATTGAGGACCATGCGCAGCCAATTCCTGCTCGAGTGCTGCAATCAACTGGCGATTTTGTTCGTTGAGAGGACTCACACCCCCAAAATGCTGATAGTGCTGCGCCACTTCCAGCATCCGCTCCCGCGGAACATTTCTGCCTCGTAGCACATTTTCTAGAAACGGCATCACATCGTCGGAACCCTCAGGCCCGCCGAAAGAAACCAGCAGAATAGCATCGTATTTAGCAGGCAATGGCTAGAAGGCCTCCATCTCGTGTTCGTTACGCTTAAGAGAAGCCCAACCCGTTTAGTTTTCCTACCCGCCCAGAAATCCAGCCTCTCCAGAAACCCTGGGCAATGAGAACAGAGGACTGCACAATAAATAAAATGACCCCTACGGGACTCGAACCCGTGTTGCCGGCGTGAAAGGCCGGAGTCCTAGACCGCTAGACGAAGGGGCCCGATTCTATACGGATAAAAGTAAGTGGGCCGAGTGCTATAGATTTACGCCAACTGGCTACGGCGTCAAGTGGAACCGACAGAAAGAGTGTCGAGAAATGCAAATCGGCCTGTAGCCAACGCCCACTTGGATTCGGATTTACAGAAATGTTAGAACGAAAAAGGGTTATCCCTGTCTCAAAGCGACTCTCTTCTTGAAACTACTCAGCAGTGCTGCTGACATCTGGCTCGCGAGGTAGCTCGCTGCTGGATTGCACATTGCGGCGAATGGCTTCATAGACCTCGTTTCGGTGAACGGGTACTTCTTTAGGGGCTTCTATGCCTAATCGTACCTTGTCTCCCCGAATCTCAACGACAACAATAGTAATGTCATCGTTGATAACAATGCTCTCGTTCTTCTTTCGTGATAGTACCAACATAACTCGATTCCTTCGTCTCCAATGGCCGGTTTATCCGCTCCCACTCAACCGGTTCCGGCCTCCAAACCTTCAGTTTGCATACCCACTTTGGCTAACTCCTAAGTGCTTAGGAGGCAATTGGATAGCAACAAACTGCAGAACATCTCCAGATGCTCCTAAATCCACTCTACGTGGTGATAAGGTAGAGTCAAGGAAAGTAACCAATAGATTGAGGCATTTTCGGCGTCTACCTACAAAAATGGCACAATATTTGTCCTTTAACACCCAATTTGCCCTATCTACCCGGCTCAGCGAAGCGGCTCAGGGTCCGCAGGTGATTATTTGTAACTTGTTGCTACAAAGTGCTTTACCACAGAAAAAAAGTAATATTCCTGGGCACTCGTGGTCTAAAAGCACGCTCTGCCACCCAAAAGCATCTTACGGGTATACACAAAAATAAACTGGGGCAAAATCTCTAGCTTTCAGCCCTGGGTTGGTCACTTCCGTTGATCGGCAGAAGCCCCACGGGGTTTCCTCGATCTGCCATGAGGTCAACCGTGTATTGCTTATCTCAGCCTGGATGCCCCTGGACATGATGCAGAGAAACGCAAGCCTGGCTGGAAAAGTCCCCCTTCAGTACGCAAACACGCGGCCCAACCTTAAAGCGCAAATGAATGTGACAACAGCGGTTGCGGCTACCCAGTCGCGTTCTATAATCCATAGTTTATTGGATTAGGGTCACACCACATTCCAGATTGCTTTCACCATGAAGTAAGCGATCGGAACTATTGGAAATTGCTTAGCTACAATACCCAACGCAATCAATACCAAACGGGTGGTGCTCAAACAGATTCGAAAGCATCGCCCAACAGGCAATCCATTTATAACAGGATAGAAGTCAATAATGATCTCTTGGCTCAAAAGAGTCTTTCCCTGGCTGGGAAATGTCTTTGAAGCAATCTACACCGTCACCCATGGCATGTGGATCACTCTGCGAACCTGGTTTAAAACATACCGTCCCGATCGCAAGACATTCACAGAACATTTTGAATACCCCGAACTCCCGGTGCCTGTAGCAGCCCGCTATCGAGGGTTTCATCGATTTGATTTGACGACCTGCATCTCTTGCGATCAATGTGCCAAAGCATGCCCAGTAGATTGCATCTATATTGGCAAGGAACGTGTCGAGGGAAGCAAAGGTTTTAAGATTACCGGATACACGATCGACTACAGCAAGTGCATGTTTTGTGCGTTATGTGTCGAGCCATGCCCAGTCGATTGTATTTTCATGGGCGCTTCGCATGACCTGAGTTGCTATAGCCGCGACGGTACAATCGTAGATTTCTCACGCATGCCACTCGATGTTGCCTGGGGACGATCTACCCTGAATCCAACAGCCGTTGCCCAGTCCAAGGTAATCACTGAACCGGTCCACGGGGGTCCGAATCAATAGGGTGGGCATGAATCAATATGTCTTAGCGATATTTTCCTCTTTTAAAACTTATAGTCTGTATTCTCCACCGCGCATCTAAAAGAACCTCATTCCTATGGCTACCCCTATTGCGATTGTCGCGTATTTGGCACTATTCGCCACAGTAGCAGCCGTGTTCCTCTTTGCGAACCTGGTAATCGGTCGTCTCGTACGTCCCAACTTGCCCAATGAAGAAAAGCTGGAAGTGTACGAGTGTGGAGAGCCTGCGATTGGCTCAAGTTTTGTTCAATTTGACTTGCGATTTTATGTTGTAGCACTGCTATTCATCATATTTGACGTCGAGGTTGCTTTTTTCTTTCCTTGGGGCACCGTCTTTGGAAAAGCCGTACAACTCAGCTCACCGGACATGCAGGTGGTTGCTACCGATGTCGACGAAAGCATACGGCTATCTCCACAAGCAACAACACGCCTGGGGGAACTCGGGATCGTCAAACCAGAACTTGCCGATTTTGCTGGCGAAGTTGGTGTGCGCAGCACAGCACAAAAAATCGCTTTGACATCCTTGGCGGATATTGGCGTATTTTTTGCGGTGCTCTTAGTCGGTTTCGCCTATGTCTGGAAGAGAGGCGACCTGGATTGGGTACGTGCGGTGACCAGCCAACAAGGTGATGTGGTGGAGCGGGCCCCGCCCCAAGCCAGCACGCCTGTGGCCAGACCGGCAGGCTCCATTTTATCTGCCTGAATACACGCCGTCATGACACAGACAGATACTACACACAGACAGATACTTTAAATTACTTTGATACATCTTGAATGCCTCACAGGCTTCGTACTCTAACCCCCAACATTCTGCCTACCATGAGTGGACAATCATTCGTCGACCAATTGAAGCAAAAATTTGGCGACAAAATCACGGGTTCCAATCTGGAAAACATTGACCCCTGGGTGGAAGTCTCGCCTGCAGGAATACTCGATGTTGGTCAGTATTTACGCGATGAGCCTAGCTTGGCTTTTGACTATCTCAATAGCGTTACTGCCGTTGATTATTTGCATACCGATGAAAAAAAGGCGGCGAAAGCCAGTTGGGAACCTCATGTCGAAGTTGTTTACCACCTCTTCAGCATGCAACACAAACACAGCCTGGTTCTGAAAGTTTTTCTACCCAGATGGCAAGACGATGTGGCCGGAAAAATACCTGAAATACCATCTGTTGCTGGTATTTGGAGTACTGCCGACTGGCATGAACGTGAGGTCTACGATCTGTTGGGTATTCACTTCACAGATCACCCCAATTTACGGAGGATTCTCTGCCCTGAGGACTGGGTAGGTCATCCATTACGAAAAGACTACGAAATGCCCCTGGAGTACCATGGCATTCGGGGAAGGTAATTGCTTTACCGTTACGTGACACAAGTCGATGAATCTCAATCGAAGATCTAAATCCCAAACCACCGCTATAAACTTACCACGATAATAACTCACCACAATAAACTCTCAGCGCACAACTCAAATGAGCTCAACCATTGACGACCCCCGTGTTATTGAATTCGACGTCCGCACGGACGAGATGCTGGTCAACATGGGGCCACAGCATCCCAGTACCCATGGTGTGCTCAGACTAGTATTGCGTACGGACGGTGAAATTGTCTCAGAAGTCACACCCCATATTGGCTATTTGCATCGTTGCGCTGAAAAAATTGGCGAAAACCTGACACCGCGTCAATGGATTCCCTATACCGACCGCATGGATTATCTGGCCGGTATGAATATGAATCTGGGTTGGGCGCTAACTGTCGAGAAACTTCTCAAATACGAACCGCCCGAAAAGGGCAGGCATCTGCGTGTCATCATTGCCGAGATGGGTCGCATTGCCAGTCATCTGGTAGGCATGGGCGCCTATGGTTTGGATCTGGGTTCCTTTAGCCCATTTCTCTACGCATTTCGAGAACGTGAAAAGATCCTGGACTTGTTCGAAGAAGCCTGTGGTGCTCGATTGACCTATAGCTATTTGACAGTGGGTGGCGCTACGGCCGATTTGCCGCCCGGTTGGCTACAAAAGTGCCTCGACTTTCTGGAACAATTTGAGCCAATCATCGCCGAGTACCATGCTCTGCTGACAACCAACTCTATCTTTATTAAACGTACTGCTGGCATCGGCATCATGTCACCAGAGATGGCAATCGACTACGGAACCAGCGGCCCCGTCCTACGGGGCAGTGGTGTGGACCATGATTTGCGACGTGATGGTGAAGAGATCTATACCGCCATGTACGATGGCTACGCTTTTGAGGTCATCGCCGAAAAGGATGGCAGCTATCCCAAAGATCATAATTATCCAGCAGTGCCACACGAAGCCGTGTTAGGGGATTGTTGGCATCGGTTCTACGTACGCATGCTGGAAGTGATGCAATCGATCGATTTGGTAAGACAATCCATTGAGCGTTATAGCACGGCCACGGACGGTTATGGCGAGCCCCTGAAGCTCAACCAAAAGTTACCAGCTGGCGAAGTCTATTTAGAAACCGAATCTCCACGAGGACAGATGGGCTTCTATCTGGTCAGCGATGGCAACGCGATTCCATGGCGTGTTCGCGCACGGAGCAGTTCGTTCTGCAACCTATCGGTGACCACTCCTCTTTGTGCTGGATGCTTGATTGCCGACGTACCAGCAATTGTCGGATCATTAGATGTCGTGATGGGCGAGATCGACCGCTGAGAGCATCATTACCTTTGGTTGGGTCCGCCGCCAGATAGGGATTTGCACTAGATGGTGACAGCCTTCCTAGTTCAGCACCGGCGGCTGATCCTGGCAATCCAATTGGCAGTTTTACCTCTGGTCGTAATGGCTGCGTTTACAGCCTACAGGGGTGGATCGACAAACACCTAAGAGTGGCTCCCACCTTCTTTTAGCGAAACACAAGAACTCCTGTGGTTCCGTCAGCATTTCGTAGCTGACGATTTGCTCGCTTGCAGCTGGGATGGCTGGCTGGCAAAAAGTTTGGGGGGCGGCTTAATGCCTCTCGGCGCCATGATGACCCGATCGGATCTATGGAAAAAAGCTTACGGTTTCGCGGCCACCTTTGCCTTGCATACGAGCACTTTCGGAGCAGGTAGTCTGGCTTGTGCCGCAGGGCTGGCCACTCTCCAGGACCGCCAGGTAGTAGAAAACACCGCGGCCCGCAGTCAGCAGCTATTCCGTGGACTCGAGAAGATAGCCTCACAAAACAAGCGTCTTATTAGCGAAATCCGCGGTCAGGGGTTAATGATCGGAATTGAGCTCAAGCCGTTTGGGCCGCTCATTGCGGCGCACTGGAGTTCCTCCGACAAATCCGGCGCTACACAATACTTGATGCCCCAATGGCAAGACACAATTGACGCTTTGCCTACCATCCATTTGATGAACACCCTCCTGGATCAGCACGGTATCTATACCCAAGTGGCCAGATCCAACCCACGGGTCTTGCGTGTGCAACCTCCTCTGGTGGTCTCTCAGGGCGAAGTGGACCATTTCCTGCGGTCTCTCGAGACCACAATCAGCGAAATGCAACCTGCACCAACTTGGCCGAAGCGATGCTCACCAATTCGCACCTGGGGATTCACGAAGCGGCAGAAGAGAAGAAGGTCTCCCACCCGGCAACTCCGGCCTCCTCAGAGGAATCTCCTGGACTGCCGAACCAGCGGGTCCATTTCAACCCCAAATGACACGGCCCCCTGCTCCTCCACACAAAGGGGGAGCCCCTGCCGGAGTCGGCAAGGCAAAATTTGCACCTAAAGTTTGTCGAAAGAGCACCATTTTTGCCTCCGGGGGTGTACAGTTCGAAGCCCTTGTGCAATATTTCACGACTCGTAGCTGGCAGCGGTGATAACTACCTGCCTGCGAAGATGTTGTGTACTTTCTGCCTGACATGGCTGGCATCTCCTTGATGCACCAGACCAGTCCATTTCGGGCAGCCCCTTTTGGCTCCGGCCGGTTGAGGAAGAACCACACGTGGCCCAATTCCTATCCGAGTTGTCGATCTTCGGATTTCGCGTCTGCCCATGGCCCTGGCTGGCTTATGTTATTGCCGGGATCGTGCATATTGCGCTGATCATCAATCTGGTTGCCGTTGGCGCACTAATCTTTATTTGGCTGGAACGTAAAATCTCTGGTCGTATTCAGGACCGTCTTGGCCCGACACGCGTGGGTGGTAAGTTTGGCTGGCTACAAACGTTGGCCGATGGCCTGAAGCTGTTAACCAAGGAAGACTTGATGCCCAACGGTGCTGATGGTCTCCTCTTTAGAATTGCTCCCTATGTTAGTTTTTGCGCGGCGATTTCGGCATTCATTGCCATCCCATTTGCTGGTGGTGCCTATCCCTGGATCGCACAGCACCTGAACGCTGGCGTATTTTTTGTTTTAGCGGTCCTAGGCCTCGAAGTCTTTGGGGTCATCCTGGCTGGTTACTCTTCTGCATCCAAATGGTCACTCTTCGGAGCAATGCGTGAAGCGGCGCAGGTTGTCAGCTACGAAGTACCGTTGGGTATGTGCGTGGTGGTTCCCGTGATGCTTGCAGGCTCCATGGACATGATCGTCATTGGCGACATGCAAGCGGGCTGGTTCACCAACTGGCTCGTCTTTCATGACCCGTTTACTTTCATCACATTCTGGGTTTTCTTCACTTGCGCAACAGCAAGTGTGAATCGGGCTCCCTTCGATCTGGCTGAGGCCGAGAGTGAACTCGTGGCAGGATTCCATACCGAATACTCGGGATTGCGCTGGAGCTTCTTCTTCATGGCTGAATATGGCTCCATGTTCTCCGTAAGCATCCTGGCATCCATCCTCTTCCTGGGTGGCTGGCATGGTCCTGTTCCTGTCACGTCGCTGCTGGGAATTAGTGGAGAAACAGGCAGTTTTGCCTGGTTCTTCGCCCAACTGCTTGGATTAGGCAATGTCCTGCTAAAAGGGACGCTGGGCGTCTGCATCATGATGTGGATTCGCTGGACACTGCCCCGGTTACGCATCGATCAAGTGATGACTACCTGCTTGAAGTACTGCACTCCTATCGCGGCTGTCATGTTTCTGGGTGCGACTTGCTGGCATTACGCTTATCCCAACAAAAACTTTTTTGGTCTTACGAACTACCCCGAATCGGTTTACGAGATAAGCGAAGGCTGGGAAGGCGCCCAACAAAAACCAAAAACTGAAGAAACAGAAAACAAGATTGCCGGCTACCGCAATAAAAACACAACGGACAAAAATAAAATAGGCCCGCGCGGGCAACGATCGATTTTAATATCTACAGCCCAACTTGGCCGTCGTGGTGAACATTCGATCCTGGTATTCAATAGGGAGCGATATTGACCATGGACTCTATTTACTGGCCATCGTTCTTTTTTTTGCTCTTCAGCGGGTTTGCATGCACCTTTGCGGTTGCCGTACTCGTTTCGAAAAACATTGTCCGGATGGCGTTTTATCTCGTCCTTTCTCTGGCAGCAACAGCGGGGCTCTTTTTTCTGGCGGGTGCTGACTTTGTAGGTGCCATGCAGTTGATGATCTATGTCGGCGGCACTTTGGTTTTGCTGGTCTTTGGAGTCATGCTGACATCGCAGGAACGTTTTGTGGAAATGAAGACGGATGCCGGTGATTGGGTCATTGGCTTCTTAGCCGGGGGCGCTTTATTGGCCACACTGATTTGGTCCGCTCTCAGCATCCCCGCCTGGCAAGGAATAAGCCGCGCCGAAGCAGAATCCTTGGCCGTTGAAAAAACGGCCACCCCGCTGGGCATGGGTCTGGTCGGTTTTCGCGTGGACAACCCAGATGAGTCGGGTTACTTTTTTCCGTTTGAAATCGTCTCGGTACACCTACTGGTAGTGCTCGTGGGAGCAGCGTACCTCGCGAGAGCCAAGCGTAAAACAAATCGCCTTGAAATGGAAAATAACCGTCTGGAACAAAACCCCAAAGGAAACCACGGCGCCGAACCAAAGAATCCAACTCAATAACAAACATATGATTCACTTACCACTGGCCAATCTGCTTACCGAACCCGTTGGGGCGATGCATTACGTTGTCGTCGGGGCAATCCTCTTTACGTGTGGTGTCCTTTGCATGGCAACCAAACGTAATGCCCTGGGTGTGCTGATGGGTATCGAATTGGTCTTGAACGGCGCTAATTTGAACTTCATTGCCTTTGGTAGCCGCTACCTTCGCAATGATGCCAACTCCATGGGACTCGACGGTCAACTCATTGCTCTGTTCGTAATCGTTTTAGCCGCCGCCGAGGCAGCTGTGGCGCTTGCGATCGTGTTGAACTTTTACAATAACCATAACTCAATCGACGTGGACCGCGCCGATCAGTTGCAAGGCTAACCTGCGAATACGATGGATCCAGCTTCAACACTACCGACGCTCTTGATGTGGGCCTGGCTTGTGCCACTCATTTCGTTTGTGTTTATCCTGCTGTTTGGTAAATACCTGGGACCGCACGGCAAGGGAGCTGGCTATGTGGCGACGCTTGCCATCGTCACTTCAGGAATCCTGAGTTTTATTGCCCTTTTTGGAGTGTGGCTGCCTTACCACGACATGCCCGCAGAAGTGCATCATGAAGAGCATCACGATACGGAAGATCATCATGTTCAAAGGAGTCGCGTTCAAAGCAGGCATGTTCAGAGCAACTCTGAAAGCGACTCCCTGTTCCAACAAGTCTCGCTATTTTCTGAAAAAGATCCGTCTTTAGACAATGACTCCGCTATTTATTATGAAGCCAAGGGTCATGAAACCAACGGGCATGAAGGATCCGCAGGTCATGCGACTGATCATGCCAACAACCCTTCCCCCACGTACTACACCCACGATTGGTATAACCTGGCCGTCTTTGGCAAGCTGAAGCTCTCCATTGGCTGCTATATTGACTCACTCACTGTCGCCATGTTTTGCATGGTATCTCTCATTGCCTCCTGTGTGCACTTCTATGCGATGGGATACATGCACGATGAACTGCACGACTTTACGGACCCCGAAGTTACACTCTCCAACGGCGAAAAACTCAAACGTCCTGGCCGATATTACAGGTTTTTTCAGTATCTATCGCTCTTCTGTTTCAGCATGTTTGGCATTGTCATTGCGGGCAATCTTGCCATGGTATTTGTCTTTTGGGAATTGGTGGGCATCTGCTCCTACTTCCTGATCGGATTTTATATTGAGCGGAAGAGTGCTTCGACAGCAGCCAACAAGGCATTCATTGTGAACCGTGTAGGCGACTTCGGCATGCTGATCGGTTTGATGGCACTGTGGTCGAGTCTGGGTACGTTTTCCTTCGGAGATACAAAGGATGCCGCCGGCAATGTGACCGAACATGGCATATTCAGCCAGCTTCGCACCGAGAAAAACGACTACCAAATTCAACCCACCGAGGAAATGGTTGTTGAGGGCTCGCGTTTCGCTCCAGGCGTAACTGACAGCGAAGGAAACGTAGACCCCGAGAACAATGCGGGGCAATGGTTGTTGCTTGTTGCAGGGATTGGCATATTTTGCGGCTGCATCGGGAAGAGTGCCCAGTTCCCATTGCATGTGTGGTTACCTGATGCCATGGAAGGTCCAACTCCCGTATCCGCTCTGGTGCACTCCGCCACGATGGTTGCGGCCGGAGTTTATCTAGCGGGCAGGTTTTTTCCCGCCTTCTCACCCGAAGCGCTGCTGGTCATTGCCTACATTGGTTGTATCACGTTGTTTATAGCGGCCACCATTGCCATTACAGCCACAGACATCAAACGCGTCCTGGCTTACTCCACGGTAAGCCAACTTGGTTACATGATGCTGTCTTTGGGCTTGGGAGGTTGGGTCGCTGGTATGTTCCATCTGATCACCCATGCATTTTTCAAGAGCTTGCTATTCATGTGCTCGGGTTCGGTGATCCACGGCGTCCACACCAACGACATGACCGAAATGGGTGGTCTCCGTAAAAAAATGCCGGTCACCGCCTACACAATGCTGGTGGGTTGTCTGGCCATTATTGGTGCAGGCATTCCCATCATTGGGCCAGGCTTCAGTGGCTACTACTCCAAAGATGCAATCATTGAACAAGCCTTCAGTTTCGGTTCCAACAATCCACAGCATGTGATCTTGCAATGGGCTCCCGTTGTCGGTGCACTCATCACGGCATTCTACATGTTCCGCCTGTGGTACATGACCTTTGCCGGCAAGCCTCGCAACCAGGATCGTTACGATCATGCTCACGAATCTCCTCGGGTAATGACGGCGCCATTGGTCCTGTTGGCCGTATTTGCCATAGGTGTTGGCTGGGCCGTTCCAGGTTCCGATCTCAAGGTGACAAACCTGCTCGAACAGTCCCGCCCCATTGGAACACTCAATACGTCCCATGGAGTGCTCTTGCCAGATTTGACAATCCCGAACGAACACGACAGCCACAACCCCGAATTCAAAGTCCCCGCGGGCTGGGCCGCCTTTGGCACCGCTGCCCTGGGGGTCCTGCTGGCTACGGTCATCTACTTATTGGGGGGGTTGAAGACCTCGAACGAGCTGAAACAGCGGTTCCCTTTCCCACACAAGTTTTTATGGAACAAGTGGTGGTTTGACGAGTTGTATTGGGCTGTCCTGGTGGCACCCAGTATGCTCCTTGCCAAATGGATCTCCAAGTTCGATCTGGGTGTCATTGATTCAATCATCCATGGTTCTGCTGCCACGAGTAAAGGCGGCTCCAAAATCGTTGACGCTGTGTTTGACCGTACCCTGGTCGACGGCACTGCCAATGGATTGGCGCGTGGGACCTGGGACCTGGGTCTCTGGCTCCGAAAAATACAATCTGGCAATCTACGTCAATACGTGATGCTTATCGTCATCTCGACCGTAGTGCTATTCGCAGCAGCAAGCTATTTGCCGCTGATTATTCCGTTTCAATAACATTTAAAACCCTTTGAAAGACGACGGCGACCTATCATGAATCTCAGCGACCCTGTGGTTTATCTGAGCTTGCTAATTTTCCTACCTGCCATAGCGGCGTTGGTGTTGGCCTTTTTGCCCCGCTTTACCGACGATGCGTTAAAGTTGATCACTCTTGCTGTGACGATTTCGGTATTCATCCTGTCGTTGGGTCTTTTTAGGCAAGGTGCGGGTATCGATTTTGAAGCCGGTGTGGCCGAAATGCAAAACATGTTCAATTACGACTGGATACCCTCCTTCGGTATTCAGTATTTCATGGGGATCGATGGCATTAGTTTCCCGCTAGTGATTTTGACATCCTTTTTGAGTGTGCTCGCAATGGCCGCCTCCTGGCCAATCAATAAGCATGTCAAAGCCTATTGCATTTTATTTCTATTGCTAGAGACAGGCATGATAGGCGTGTTTTTGGCACTCGACTTCTTCCTGTTCTATGTGTTCTGGGAAGTCATGCTATTGCCGATGTATTTTTTAATCGGTATCTGGGGTGGTCCACGCCGCGAGTATGCAGCCATCAAGTTCTTTCTTTATACGCTCCTAGGCAGTGTGGCGATGCTTATTGCCATCCTGATGCTGTACTTCAACAGCGATCTTCGAACGCTCGACGATTCTCAATTGGTCGCTGCTCGTGTTGTAGAAACCGAAGCGGCAGCGGCTGAGTGGCGTGCTGCGACTCCTGATTTAAAAGCGGCCCCAGATCGAATGCAGCACACGTTCAACATTCTGGCCCTGCAACAGATGGGACAACACACAGAGCTGTTCAATATCCCGGCACTCTGGGGGAAGAGCGTCCAATGGTGGGCCTTCATCCTGCTATTTATTGGTTTTGTGATCAAAGTTCCCAGCGTGCCTCTCCATACCTGGTTACCGGATGCGCATGTCGAGGCACCCACCCCCATCTCCATGATCCTGGCAGGGATCTTGCTGAAGATGGGCGGCTACGGAATCATTCGGATTTGCTATCCCATTTGTCCTGATGCCGCCTACGACCTGGCTTACTTTGTATGCTTTGTGGGCGCTGTAAGCATGGTCTGGGGGGCCTTTGCCGCCCTGGCTCAAACAGACTTCAAACGCATGGTAGCGTACAGTTCTGTAAGCCACATGGGATATGTCGTATTGGGCTTTGGTGTCTGGAGTGCTGCTGCCGATACCGGATTCAACACGGAATATTGGTCGATGGGCGTGAATGGAGCCATGTTCCAGATGATTGCCCACGGCATCAGTTCAGCCGGTATGTTCTTTATGGTGGGTGTCGTTTACGACCGCGTTCATCATCGCGACCTCAACCAATTTGGTGGCTTGTTTGCCAAGATGCCCGTGTATAGTGGTTTGGCCGTTGGTATTTTCTTTGCCGGCTTAGGACTTCCCGGACTGTGTGGATTTATTGGTGAAGTACTCGTAGTTCTCTCCGTCTGGAAATTCAACATCGCATTGGCTGTCATTTCGGCGGCAGTCGTTATCCTGACCGCAGGCTATATCTTGTGGGCCATCCAACGCGTTTACCTCGGTGCAGAATACAAAGGTCCCCACGGTGAAGCTTTGACACCGATTACCATGCGTGAACTATTTGTGGCGATTCCTTTGATGGTACTGGCCGTGGTATTTGGTATTTATCCCGAAAGCGTGCTGCACTACATGCAACCCTCAGTGGACCATCAGATAGAGCAACTCGCCGCATGGACCGAAAGGAATTATCCAGAAGGCCCCCAACTGCAAGCTTTTGGTTCAGAGGGAGGTCAAATGGCGTCAGCAACGACAACTATTGATACATCCATTGACGATGCCATTGAAACAGCCTATACGACCGATGGAACGGCAAACGGTACCGCTTTGGTGGAGTCCGAATATTAGTCCTGAGGAATTTAGAATTTATCTAAAACCTTTGTGTTGAACCAAAGTACTTTAAAACTTTAATAGACTGAACCGAGTTTTCCCACGTGAATCTCACAACCATTGTTGAAGAACTGCTAAGCGATACTCTCAAGACAAGTCTGCCGCTATTTAAGCCAGAACTTGTTTTGTGCGTGACCATTGTACTCATGCTATTGGTCCGCGTCTTTCGTGGAGGGCATTTGATCCCCCCGTTCCTGCTGGCACTAGTTGGATCCTTGGCATCCCTTTGGTCTGCATTGCCCCAGAACGGACTGGCGTCCTGGTCAGGCTTGGAAGCCCAGGAGTTGTTTACTGGGATGCTGGTATACGATTCGCTTACCGCCTATATCCGAATCTTTTTACTCGTGTTTGCCGTCTTGTTTGTGATCCTCTCACAACTCACTGGAATCGCGGACCGCGAAGATGGACAAGACTATTATACGCTGGTACTCGGTGCCACTCTGGGCATGTGTGTGATGGCTTCAGCCAATCACATGCTGACAGTTTTTCTGGGCATAGAAATGGCGAGCGTACCCTCGTACGTATTGGCTGGTATTGTGAAAGGGCGAAGCCGCAGCAGCGAAGCCGCACTCAAATACGCCATTTATGGTGCTGGCACGGCAGGTGTGATGCTTTATGGCATCAGCTTGCTCTGTGGAGTTTTAGGAACTGCTCACCTGCCCTCAATGGCTGCAGAACTGGTAGCGATCGATATTCCGAATATGATCTCTACCGGTGAAAACGGACGCACACTGATGGTGCTGGCCTTGGGGGGGTTAATGCTGGGTGTCGGCCTGGCCTTTAAACTCTCTGCTGTCCCCTTTCACTTCTGGTGTCCTGATGTATTCGAAGGCGCCTCCGCTGAAGTCGATGGTTTTCTTTCTGTTGCCTCCAAGGCAGCGGCCCTGGCTCTTCTGTTGCGGGTTGGTTTTGGCTTGGGATACCAGGCCGAAATCCAAACAGACCAACTCGTGAATACGAGCAATACGGCTGCCGTGACACTTACGGTTACCCCTGCAGGAGAGGAATCTTCTGCTGATTCCCAGTTTCATCTCCTCCAAGAAACGCCATCCAATGCGGAGGATTTACAGGCTGGCCCCCTATCACCTGTACGTCGTTTTTTTGTAGTCTTGGTTGCCATCGTAGCCATGATTACCTGCACCTTTGGCAACCTGGCAGCATTTGGGCAAACGAATATCAAACGCATGCTGGCTTACTCCACGATTGCCCATGCCGGCTTCATGATGATGGCTGCGGCCGCGGCAGTCGGATTGGTTGGTCAGCATACCGAGCATGCCCAAACGGCCGTTTCTGCGCTACTACTTTATCTGGCCATCTATTTATTCATGAACCTCAGCGCCTTTGCAATCATTGCATTTTTGCGCAACGCCATGCAAAGCGAGGAGATCAAGGACTACGCCGGTCTGATTCGCAGTTGTCCGGTGATTGCTGTCATGCTGACAGCCGTATTGGTAAGCTTGATTGGTTTGCCACCCCTGGCAGGATTTTGGCCCAAACTTCGAGTCCTGCAATCGCTTTACGAAGCTGGTGGTCCACTCATGACACTCGTACTTGTAGTCGCTGCTCTGAACACGGCGATTGCCTTGATCTATTACTTGCGTGTGGCCAAGACGATGTGTATCGACGAAGAGTCCGATTCGCGGGGCCCCGTTTCACTTGGCTTCCTGCCGTCCGCCTATGCGATTGCCATCTCTGTGCCCGTGTTGATACTTGGCATCTTGCCTGACGAAATTGCCCAATGGGCTGATCAAGCAGCACGCCAGCTGTTTCACTAGATTTTAAAGGATTCAAATAACATCTCTAAAGGTTCCTATTCCATACCTTGAATTTGTCCATTTGCATGAGCCCAATACCCGTCAATCCATTGCTCAACCGTCTACTGGCAATTGCCGGCTGTTCGTTTCCGCAGTATTTGCAGTTCGCACGGCCTTATATTCCAGAAGGGCGTGATAATTTCATGGAAACGATCCATGCGATCGTGTTGGATCAGAATGGCCTGGCAGAACGCATTAGCCAGATGGTACTCGACGGAAAGGCTCTACCCCGCTCTGGGGACTTTCCGATTGAGTACACCGACACACACGATTTGGGTATCGATTTTCTGGTCAATATGGCGATCACCTACCAGCAACAAGATATCCAGGCAATTGGAGAACTTGCGAATCAATTGCAGCTCGCTCCAGCCGCCAAGTCCCTGGCAGAAGAAGCCCTAGGCATGGCCAAAGGACATTTGGAATCTCTCCGGGAATTGGTTGAGCAGGAAGCCCTTTAGCAAGAATAGATACCTCTGCAGAGACATTGCCCGTTTCGCATAAGGTCGTCAATTCAGAAAATCGTGCATCTGTTTCATGCTTTTTGATACGCACACGCACATTGACCAGTCGGAATTCGACGCCTCCCGTTCGGCAGTGCTGCAACGTGCTCAAGCAGCAGGTGTCACACAAATAATCGCTGTTGGTTGCACAGCCAAAGCAAGCCAAAAGTGCGTTGAGATTGCGCATCAGCATGAGGGTCTCTACGCGGCTGTAGGAATACAACCGAATTATGTCGCCGAAGCAAAAGTAGATGATTGGCAATGTATTGAAAGAATGGCAAACGATCCCAAAGTTGTTGCCATTGGCGAAACGGGACTGGATCGGCACTGGGATTTTACACCCTTTCCATTGCAGCAGGACTATTTCAACCGCCATATGCAACTCGCCGAAAAAATGGACCGCCCTTTTATCGTCCACATGCGCGACTGCGAAGAAGACATCCTGCAAATGCTACGGGCTGCTCGTCAGCGTGGTTTGCTCAAAGGGATTATGCACTCCTTTACAGGAGACGCAGCTATGGCAGCCGAATGTGTCGAACTGGGTATGCACATCAGCTTTGCCGGCATGCTGACCTATAAGAATGCGCAAGACTTACGCGACTGTGCTCGTACGATTCCAGCCGAACGACTTCTGATAGAAACCGACTGCCCCTACTTGTCACCCGTACCTGTGCGCAGCAAAAAACCCAATGAGCCCGGTTACTTGCTACATACGGCGGAGTGTCTGGCAGAAACACGGGGCATCTCACTTCAAGAACTCGCTGCACAAACGACCCACAATGCCCAACAACTATTTGGTCTGCCACTGCCAAATGGCTGATACCAGTTGCAGTTATTTAACATCTAATGGCAGGATTCTAGGAAACCTTTCCCACTCCGCTTCGAGTTAAAGGTCCATGCAGGTTTCGTCATATTTTCCAGAACATTTTCCGGTGTTGCCTATACTGATATAGACAGTCAAGAATAAGCTGTCTCTTATACACATCTGACGCTGCCGACGATACTCCTTGTG
>CAWWCC010000046.1:0-16573 GCA_963935315.1 uncultured Planctomycetaceae bacterium
ATAGGAGTCCGTCTCGTGGGCTCGGAGATGTGTATAAGAGACAGACCTGAACCGTCTCCCATGGATCCAGATTATTATAAATTGCACGAGTTGTTTCTGTTTGCTGTTTGCGCAAACTTCGGATACGTTCTCTCATCTCCGGCGTCTTTTGCTCCGAAGCCTCAAGCGCATTGATCTGGTCCCGCAGTTCAAAAATAGGCTGTTCGAATGTTAAACGAAAATCAGTAGTGGACATGGGCAATTCCGAGAAAAATTATTCGAGACCCTCTTCTCGCTGCTTCTTGGCTTCTTCCTCTTCAGCAGTGAGCGGCGGCTTGGGTTTGATATGAAAACAGCGGCCTGCTTTCAATTCACGATAAAACTCCATTAATGATTCAGGGCGATCTTTAGGATCTTTGGCTAGCATGCGATGCACCAGTTTACCAAATTCAGGCTGAATATTCTTCTGCAACATACTTAGCTCTGGCGGCCTGGCTTTGAGATGTTTGTTCAGAAGTTCTGCGGAGCTACTGGCTGTAAAAGGTACTTTGCCGGTCATGAGTTCATATACCATGCAACCAAAGCTATAGATATCGGCCCGAGCATCAACTTCTTTACCACGGATCTGCTCTGGTGACATGTAGCTGTAGGTGCCCTGCACGGGTGCCTTGGTGCCAAATATTTTAGAGATCCCCTTAGGGATTTTGCGTGCAATCGTAAAATCGATCAACCGAACATTATTTTTTTCGTCTACCAGGTAGTTGTCTGGTTTCACGTCACGATGTGCCCAACCTTGTTTGTGCATGTGCTCTAAGCCAATCGCAGCATTGCAGAGGATTTCTTCCAGCCGATAGTGGAGGCGATCAACACCTTCAACAATTTGCTGCTTCAGGTTGGGCGTCTTGAACAATTCCATTGTTAAGTAAGTACCATCTTTGCCCGTACCAAAATCATAAGTCTTGATAATGGCTTTATGTTCTAACGACTTTCCAACATTGTATTCGTGTTTCAGTTCATTTGATGCTTGACGTGTATGCTTATCCCCTGGCGGCAACCATTTCATTCCGTAGGGCGTGTTGTCATCCAATGGCTGAACGGCCCAAATCTCATAAGTCGCACCAACACGGATCAAGTGGTAGAGACGAAAAGGACCAACAAATTCTTTGTGACCGGTAGACATAAGTTTCAAAAAAACAAATGATTAAATAGGTGATGGCAATTGGAAATTAATTAACACGAGTACCGGTTTCAAAAACTGATTGTAGCCAGCGGAATGTAAAAAAGACGTTCCATAATATTGGGTTGGCTGGACTTTCGTTCTTGCTGTTGGCATCCTCCCAGGAGGGAAATGGGCATTGGAACTGGCTCTAGTCTAAACGGCCTATAAGCAGCAGGAAATAGCGCAACTTTGGGCACCCCGTCAGGACAACCCCCAATTCATTGCCCTGCCTCGCTCTTTGCCCTGATATTTCATGCGTTCAGGCACCGAAGTGCAGCTAGAGTCCGCGAGGTGGTCCAAGGCGTTAGCTGGAACGGTTGAGAGACGCGGTCTCGCTCCCTAATTCAACCCACAGCAACACCAGCCCGTGTGCCGGGGCCGTTTGTCCCGCCGCACATCGATCTTGGGCATTGAGCACCTCGGCAGCCCAGGCAGGGTCGCGTTTTCTCGTTCCCACCTGAATGAGTGTGCCCACTATATTTCGCACCATATTGTATAAAAAACCATCTCCTTCAACTTCGATCTCTATTTGCTCTGGCCGCTTGCCTCGCACCACATCAATTGCTGTGATTGACCGGACAGTGCTCTCGCGAGGTGATCCTGTGGACTGGAAGCTGGCAAAATCATGTTTGCCAACCCAATGCTGGGCCGCCAACTGCATGGCTTGTGTGTCGAGATTCTGAACCACATGCCATACGTACCGCCGTTCCATCAAAGGTCTTTGACGCCCGTTATGAATTCGATATCGGTACCGTTTGCAGATAGCATCGTGGGTTGCATGGAAACCGTCGTATACAGGTTCGACAGATCGCAACACAACATCTGCGGGCAATTTGGCATTTAGACCACCCAAAAGTCTATCAGGAACCAATTGGCTTTCGGTCGTGACGCCGACGATCTGCCCATAAGCATGCACACCTGCATCCGTCCGGCTTGTCGCTGTCACACGCACCGTCTCGCCGGTTATCTCATGCCATGCCTCTTGGAGAACCCCCTGCACCGTTCGCTGCCCCGGCTGCGCCTGCCAGCCACTGAAATCCGTTCCGTCATAAGCCAACTTAAGTTTGTAAGTAGCCATCGCTTAAAGAATCACAGAATAAAACACAGCGCAGATATCCACCGATCGAAACTTCGACCTCCCAACCTTGCCCTATTCCAACCCATTTATACCGTGGCTTGTGATTGGACCAGCAATTCGGCAATCTGCACTGCATTGGTAGCGGCCCCTTTGCGCAGATTATCGCTAACACACCAGAAGGCCAAACCGTTTTCACAAGATAAATCTTCGCGAATACGACCGATAAAAGTATTGTTGTCGTCACTGCAATTGGACGGCATAGGGTACTTACCGTTCTCTAAATCGTCGACAACTTGAATACCTGGTGTCGAAGAAAAAAGTTTGCGTGCTTCATCCACGGTGATTTTTTTCTCTGTCTCGACCAGGATACTTTCGCTGTGACAGTTTTCCACCGGTACGCGTACACAGGTGGGGCAAACTTTAATGGAATCGTCCCCAAATATTTTTTGGGTTTCGTACACCATCTTCATTTCTTCACTCGTATATCCCGCTTCTTTGTGCGAACCGATTTGAGGTATCAGATTAAAAGCAATCGGATAGGCAAATGCCTGGTAATCGTAGTCTTCTTTTTCGAGGAACGCACGGCTACCGGAGATCAGATCTTCCTGACCTTGCACCCCTGCCCCGCTCGTTGCCTGGTAAGTGCTCACAATCACGCGACGGATTGTGCCGGCGTCGTGCAAAGGCTTCATGGCCAATACCATTTGCGTCGTCGAGCAATTGGGGCTGGAAATAATACCTTGATGTGACAAAGCAGCAGCAGGGTTTATCTCTGGCACAACCAGTGGCACTTTGGGATCCATTCGCCAAAAGCCACTTTCGTCCACGACGACACAATTGCGTTCAGCTGCCCAAGGGCAAAATTCTGCCGCCACATCGTCGGGAGTACTCCCGATTGCCAAATCGATATCGTCAAAAGCCTCTGGGCACAGCAATTTGACTTCGTGGTCTTTACCTTTGAACGTGATCTTTGTGCCAGCTGACCGCTGGGAAGCCAGGAACGTTATTTTTTTATACGGAAAATCTCGCTCTTCAAGCAGTTGACGAATTAAACGGCCCACAGCACCAGTGGCGCCCACAATGGCAATTGACTCAATCACAGCTTCACTCCAGATAAAAAGAATCAGTTAAAACACGCAGTAGGGGCGGGCAGTCGGCCCCGAATCGACCCTACATTATAGATGGCCCAAGCGGAGTGAGCAACGCACCCCTGAGGAACTGAGAAAGAACCCTCTCCCCTGATTTGAATTCTCATCCAGCCCCCAGCATCAGCGCAATTCGGCCTGCCAGCGGATCAACCCAGCGACGCACGGTTGCCGGTTTAATAAAAGAAAGATTTGCGTAAAGCATGCCCAAGCCGAAAGTGATCATACCCATAAACAGGGCAATTCCTCCATGAATGGCCACAGCCATCCAGAGGACCCAAGGTCGGGTAAATCGGTTCCACACCAGACAACAGTAAAAGAGCTCCCAGAAAACGGTGGCATGTGTGGCCAAGGCAACGAGCATCGGCCAATCTGCTAACCAGGTCATGTTGATCGACTGGTACTCTAAATTCGACACAGCCCACCAGACAGCTGTCCCAGCCTGCCAGTTTTCGCCCATATGCTTCGCCAGACCCGAGAACAAATAGATAATACACAGATGCAATTGAATCATCCGCACAGCCAGGTTTGCTGATGAGCTGGGTGATCCGGAAGTTGTCTCACCCCGCCTTAATCGCCGAATACTATCGAGAGAATATCTAGCCCCACAAGGACCCAGCATCAGGTACAAAGCCAACATGCAATTGACTTTGTCGAGACCAAAAAATGCTCCTGGTGAAATGCGATGGGCATAGCTCACCGCCAATACAAAACCAAGTAAAGCAGCTGTGCGACTAAACAGCCCCAGCATGAGACACAAAAAAACCAGCAGTGCAAAAATGTGGATACACCACAACAACCAAGGTTGGTCAATCCAGAAGAAAATGCTCCAAACCGACCACTGTGGCGAGCTGGCACCTACCGGTGTGTGTAAATTCCGTAAATACTCCACCGGCAGCCAACCTTCTGGACCCAAAAACGCCTGGAGATCGAGCGTCCACACCAGGTGCGTGTAGAACATCAAAGACCCAGCCAGAAGTCGAATGAGTGAGAGCGTTGCAGGATCCGCAGGAGCAAACCAAAAATGGTTCCATGCCCGCCAGGTTTCGGCAATATAGTTACGTGTATCTGAGACAATCCCCATTATGGAGTCACTCCCGGAATGGCTATGGGACCTTCGCCCTGTTGTGTTGCAGCGTCGGACGAACGACGATTGGGGCGAGGCTTGCCGTTTACGGTTCCAAGTACTCGGTAGGTTGAGGCATCGTCGAGCTGGGTACCTACCAAAACCTGCTGGGGTGACAAGAGTGTGTGAACCTTCAAATCAAGTTGTGCATGTCCGCCGTGGAGTGAAGCCAGATGCTCTGCGTAAATCTGGCCAGAGAATGGCTGGCGAACTCCTGTTTGTTCAGCCTGCATGACAAGCTGATTATTAATCATCTCCGACTGTTCAGCCAGCATCATGTACCGGTGGTAAAGCAGTCGCGGCCACTGCGCTGAAAGATCCGGAAACCTGCCTTCAACTACAGTGCCATCTTGCCTGGTCACACGATATCCAATCACATGGGTACCTGCAGGATCGGGTGCGAAGAATTCGTAACCGTGATTGAGGTAAAGCAGATTGAGATAGTGGTTAAAAAACCCACGCAGCCTACGTGTCACAATCGGCTCTTGCCATTCCTGAGCAGCAATCGGCAAGGGTCGACCAAGCGAATCGGTGGGAGGTAGAAAGCTGGGTGGCAGGGCCGCACTGGTCGCTAGATCCCAGGGTGCTGCAAAGACTGCCAACAGATGCATCACGAGGAGCAAGCTTACTACTACACGCCAGGCCGGATGCCACGACACGTCTATTGCTGCCATTTGCTTGGGGCGCGGTTGCTTGTTCGGTTGCCTGGATGGAGTGGCACCCTCAGAAGGAGCATTCTCTTGCCGTTTTTTTGCCATAGCGGATCGGCGATTGCTAAATAGTGTGGAACCGTCACAGGATGTGTGTACCTAGCAAAAGAAAACCCCCCGTATCGGTCAACACCGATACGAGGGAGAAACTGTTCAATGCCTATTTTGATGCTAATTTTCTAATTGAGCCAACTGCATCGTCTCAGGCGCCTCGAAATCAAATGCTAGCTCGTATGACTCACCGCCTTCGATTTTAAGCACACGCTCCTGGACTAGCTGCTTGCCATCTTGTTCCAGCTCAACCCGAACTGTGTAACCATCCCATAATTCGCCCGTTTTCAACCGATGGGTGGCATAAGTGCGCAATACGCCAGATTGATTGGTTGGCACTCCTACTAAAAACACTTTGGCACTTTCAGGAACAGTGACCTTCAATTCGGTCTTCGCAGCACCTATTGCCGATGCCAACCTCGACTGGCTGCTGTGGGAGTTAAAGTTGAGCGCAATCTTATCGCCAATCCTAAGTTTGACCACTTTATTATCTACTATTGGCTGTCCATCCCGCTCATATTCAACACGGAATCTATAGGCATAGCTTTGCCCCGATTCAAGTCCGTTGGAAACATAGCTGCGCGTGCTACCTGTGCTAGTGGTCAATTTGTCGTTGACAAAGACACGTGCTTCCTCAGGTACCACAACCTCAATCGCTGCACTACCTTCAGCCAGCAGTGAAGCGTCTGTTGTAATTTTAATAGCTGCGCTCGAGTCTGCTGGCTCACTTTCCTCAACTGGTGTGCTGTTAACGGGGCCATAGCTACCCGAGCTACCATAGCTACCCGAGCTGCTGTAACTCACACTGCCATAACTGCCGTAGCTGCCATGGCTATTGCACGCTGCAATGCGTGCAGCTCTACGAGCACGAACGCGCGAAAAAAGTCCACCGCCGTAACTACCGCCTGATCCATAGCTGCCTCCTGAACCATAGCTGCCTCCTGAACCATAGCTACCTCCAGAACCATAACTGCCCCCGGAACCATAGCTGCCATAAGAATAGGCCCCAGCTTCGCTGGCTGCCATGAGGGATGCTAGTACTACTACCATGCCTATTTGCCAGAAATTACCCGTGCATTGCATTCTCATCATGATGTCTCCCTGTATCGATCGCTTGACTCGCTGGTACTTTGTCACCTGCTGATAGCTAAAAACAGGCAAAGCACCCATGCCTCCGCGGATAACCGCAACAGACCGCTAGGATAACAGCATGGCGCCTTAATACAAGTAATCTGCGCAAATTTGTCGCATTTTAGCGTTTAGGAGGTTTGCCGAAGCAGTCAACTTCTTGACTCTGGCTCCCCGGCATCAAGGACCTCCAACTCGATATCATCAAGGTCCAGTTTTCCTACGCCACCATGAAGGCCAAGCCTGATAATTGCCTCTCGTGTGGCACTCGGGATCCGCAACTGCCTGGATTCCTTGCGCCAGTCAAAACTGCCTTCCCATGCCGTCATTTGGCTACTGCCGATGACAGCACGACGCGCATCATAATAAGTGACAATGACTGCTGCTTTTTGCTGCTGTTGGAGAGGGCCCGGTGCCAATTCACGACCACGCACACGTAAAGTCAAACGCATACGACTGATCTTGCGTCCGTCCAAAGCCAAACCTTGCAAAGCACGGCAAGCCTGTCCTGGCTCCGAATTCGTACAGGACAAGTACTTGGTAGAACCCTCAACTTGTGCGCTTCGTAAGTAATGCCAGCCCTGCGGAAATTGGCTGTCGCCAACCAGATCCTCAAAGCTTCCGTTGACAATTACAGGTTTCATTTGATTGGGTTGTACCCGGCGCAAACTTTCGGCAGTGCCTGTCATGGGTACAAACAAAGTTGCCCGTAGCGGTTGCCGCTGCAATTCTCCTTCCATCCTTGTGACTCGAATAAGGTTTTGTTGGTAACGTTCTCCCACAGGAATAATCATTTGTCCACCTTCCCTCAATTGATCCACCAAGGGTTGCGGTATTTTCTCAGGGGAACACGTCACGATGATCTTGTCATAAGGGGCATGCTCTGCCCAACCCTGGTAACCATCGCCAATCCGTACATGGACATTGCTATAGCCAAGACGACGCAGTGTGCGCTGTGCTCGTTTTCCCAATCGTTCCACTATCTCTATCGTGTAGACTTCGCTGACCAGAGGACTCAGCACGGCTGCCTGGTACCCGCTCCCTGTACCGATCTCCAGGACCCGATCCGTCGATTTCGGATTAAGTTGCTGGGTCATATAAGCCACAACAAAAGGCGGCGAAATTGTTTGCTGGTCCCCAATAGGCAACGCAGCATCAAAATATGCCTGCTTATGAAAGCCACGGGGAACAAATTCGTGACGGGGAGTAACACGCATTGATTTTAGCACTTCCGGATGCTCAACTCCGGCAGCTTCAATTTCCTGGGCAACCATTTGCAGGCGTTGCCTAGAAAACTCTTCAGCGGCCTGACCTGGTGAAAACAGCAGGATTCCATAAGCAGCCGTCAATATGCAGGACATTTGTCGCATCGCACGAAACTCCGTATTTCGCCGTCTATCTACCTAGGGATTGAATCGCATATCCATTCTAATGCGAAATCAACCTTGCCCTGTAGTTCTCTAGTGACGAATAACAGCTATAATCAACCGCATCCATCCTGTCTTTGGAACTAAAAACCATGTCCCGCCGTGCAGTATACACCGGTTCTTTCGACCCAATTACCCTCGGACATCTCAATGTCATTGAGCGCAGCAGCCGACTTGTTGACGAATTGATTGTCGGTGTAGGTCGTAATATCGACAAACAATCCATGTTCACTGCCGAGGAGCGAGTGGAATTCATAGAACGCACCACGAGTCACCTGTCCAATATCACAGTCAAGATGTTTGGCGGATTGGCGGTGCAATTTGTACGCGATTGCAATGCGCGTGTTATCATTCGTGGAGTGCGTTCGCTGACAGACATGGAAACTGAATTCACCATGACTCTTGCCAACCGCAAACTCGACCCCGATGTCGAGACTGTTTTCCTGATGGCCGACGACGAGTTCTCACACGTCTCAAGTTCGTTGATCAAACAGATCACACCCTTGGCAGGAGATGAGGAGTTGGCCCGCTTCGTACCTGCAGCAATCGTAGCCGATCTGCGTACTAAACTGGCACTTTAAATCGTTTCACCAATCCGATCGATGATTGCCAGGACTTCTTCTCTATGCTTTCCTGGTTGCATTTGGGACTCAGAGGCCACGAATAATTTCAATGACGTCGGTGGCCTGATACTTAGTGAAACAAGGTCTGCCAAATCAGTTGGACCACTTTGACATAAGCATTGTCCAGTACCACAAATGCATCGTGCTTAGTTCAGGTTCTAAAACACATTTGCAAATAGCGAAAAAACCTTAAGCCACAGAGCTAAGCTATTGCTCTGCGAAGAGAATCTAACGCGCTGCACGAAGCACTTGCAAGGCAATTGCCAAGAGCCCAACAGCAGCCAACACTGTTTTCATTTGTTCAAACAAAGAATTGCGTGAAACATGCCGCCAATCAGTACCTTGCAAAGCATAAGCATCACGTGGAGCATAGGCATCGCGTGAAGAAGGCATTGGCGTAGCAGATCCAGGTGAATCCAATGCCGATGCCTCGGGATCATCAGTAGGCCAATTGCTTGTCCAAGCATCTTCAGAGTTGTCCTGGTGCTCTTGATACACGGGAGCAAACTCTTGTTGATGAGGTTGAATATGGGCTGTGACTTGTTGCTGGACAATGTCCTGGCAATCCTCGCCCATGCACATCTCGGGTTGGCATGAGACCACTTCGGATGTATTCCCTTTCTGGAGCCCAATGTCTGGAGCCAGAGTTGCCAAAAACGAACCCACTCGACCTCCAAAACTGCCCAGTGTGGTCCCCTGCCCTGCTCCAAAAAGCACGCCTGCAAGTTCACCTTGCTGATTAAAAATTGGCCCCCCCGAATCTCCTTGCCGTGCTTCCACATCAAGTTCAACCATCTGTCGCGGTAAATCGGGACGTGGCGCGTAGTAATCCGTACACCGACCTGTTGCTGTCCGATACATTCCTTGTCCGTATCCGCAGATTGTCAACTCGTCCCCTGGACTTGGAGCAATAGCTGCAATTTTCACAGGGTCTACGGGAGGACGCCACACAACCAAAGCAGCCAGATCCCAATCGGCATCTAATTTGATAGCCCGTGCCTGCGATGTAAAACCACCGGGAAACAGGACTTCAATAACCCCTTGGGCGTCACGAACCACATGCCAGTTGGTAATCACCAGACCAAAATTTTCGCGAACATCAACGAGTGTGCCACTTCCATAAGAAGTGGCACCGCCTTCCGGAACAACCACCCGCACCACAGCTGGATGCGGTTGATTGCAGCGCCGGATAGTCTCTGACGAATAAGACGAATAACCTGCAATGGATGGGAGGGATGTTGGAATAGATGTTGGATCGATATTGGATGTTGGAGCAGAAAAAGAGTCTGGCGTAGTATTTGGGATAGAAAAAGAATCCATCCCACCAAACTCTGTTTGCCAAATCCGAGATAGTTGCGTGCGCGGATCTTCTACGGGCAAGCCAAGACACTCCGTACAGAGCAAGCAACCTGCCAAAAAGCAGCAATAGAATGATAAAAAACGGATCATGCTTTAGCAGTACTATCTGTAGCGAGTGGCTATGCGAACAATCGCTCTAGTGTTTTGGCAATATTTGAACTGAAGGGCGGCAATGGTTCGGATGCCCACAAAAAAGACAACGAAGTCCGCTGCAACCCATTCTGTTAAACTGACGGAAACAACCGGTTAAGAAATAATCGTTGGATAATAATCTTTCGTCTTGCGCGACTGCTCATTCTCTAAAATCATCTTCATCAAGTGTGAGCGTAATTCTCGTGCCTCGTCAGGTTGGAACAACGAACTACTTGAGTCCTTATCCTTACCCAAGACATGGCCTGCCGGGTTCGCTCTACCCGAATCGGTAGGATGTGGATTCATAACAATTGATATGTATACGTCTATGTACTTATGCTGCGATGGGGCGGCCACCACGCAACTCTTCGTCGCGCCGTGGGAAGTCTTGCCCGTTATTGTAAAGTGCTTTTAGGCGTCTCAACTCCGCCCGAAAGGCATTCTCGGCCAATTGCGTGAGCGTTAGCCGCGCAGGATAACCGGCCAGGTGAACCGCTGCGTCACGCGCTTCATCAAGCACTTCACGCGGCAAATAAATGGTTGCCCGGACTTTACTCGTTTGACCTTGTTGCATGCCACAGATCCTTTGAAGTTGCGAGCAAAATTATTTTTGCACTACCATTCACTTGGCATCACATGCCAAAGCTAAATGCAAAACGTTTCCCAGTAGCTTGATCGACCCCAGTGGACACATTACTTCAAACGTCAGACGTTTTGCCGCAGAGTTTGGCCAAACCGCAAGATGCAAATGTGTAGCACAAAAAGAAAAAGCGTTAGGCTTTGACATTTGGCTCTAAACTGGATGCGCGAGGCTCACAGGGCAATAAAGAAATGGCATCACTTGGATCTCATGCAGCACCCGGTCTTAAAACGCACAATAACCAATGTGTGTTAACCACTTCAGGGCAACCTTGCAGCCATCGCCTCTAGCATACCCTCCGTCGTGTACTCCCGGGCCACCACCGCTGGTGGAAAGCCTGCCTCGGTAAGTACTTGAGCAGTCAGCGGGCTAATCGCTGCCAAGCGTGTCTTTTGCAAATCCTTGCCGAACATATTAATCAAAGACCGAGCGATTGCTGAACTGGTCACCGTTATCCAATCTAATTCACCAGCACGGAGCGCCTGGACAATTTCTGGCGCGGGCTGCTCAACATCACAACTTTGGTACACTACAACCTGTTTCACTTCGATACCGGCAGCATCAAGTGTTTCGGCTAAAATATCGCGCCCTCGATTTGCACGCAGCAGCAACACTCGCTGACCCGTAGCCGCAGGTATTAGTTGCGCGGCAAGCGCTTCTGCCCGATACTCTGCTGGCTGGAGATCCGCCTCTAAGTGATACTGCTGGAGCGCAGCAAATGTTGCTGGGCCGATGACAGCCAATCGACTTTGGGACAACTGCCGCAAATCAAACCCCATTTTTTTTATTCGTTGCATAAAATGGTGGACGCCATTTGCACTCGAAAAAACCAGCCAGTCGTAGTGAGACAAATTTGAAATAGAAGAATCCAGTAATTTGTTGTCTGCAACTGGCATTATTTCGATAGCAGGTTGCACCAAAGTAAATGCCCCCCGTTCGGTCAATTGCTGTGCCATGTCTGTGGTCTGTTGTGCAGGTCGAGTTACCAACACACGTTGCCCAAACAAAGGTCGAGATATAAACCACTTCGAATCTGATTGAGCCTTTACGACATCTCCCACAATAATGATTGCTGGGGGGCGCATCTTGCCAGGTGATAATACTTTGGGCAATTCCCCTAGTGTGGTGTACACACTTCGTTGTGTCGGCAAAGAGCAATGGCGCACGATCGCAACCGGAGTATCTGGTGATTTGCCATGTGCCATCAGTTCGCTGGCCCAAGCTGGTGCTGTCGTAACACCCATGTAAAACACCAACGTACCCGGAAAGCTGGCAAGATTTGCCATATTCAGCGAATCTTCTGCATTGTCTCGGCACTGCTGACCGGTTACAAAAGCGACGCAGGAAGCATGCTCGCGGTGTGTAAGTGGAATTCCTGCATAGCTGCTGGCTGCCAGCGCTGTGGTGACACCTGGGACAACCTCAAAAGGAACACTCGCGGATTCCAGCGCTTCGATCTCTTCTGAAACCCGCCCAAATATCGACGGGTCGCCCCCCTTAAGACGTACAACCATTTTGCCATCCTGGGCTGCCGCAATGACCTGTTCATTTATTTCGTTTTGAGGCATGACACGACCCTGGCTATGACTCCCCAGGCAAATCTTCTGGGCGGTAGAGGAGGCATACCGAATGGTATGCGGATTCACCAGATAGTCGTAAATAACCACATCGGCCTGTTGTATCAGTTCATAACCGCGCAGTGTCAGCAACTCCGGATCACCAGGTCCAGCTCCTACCAAGTACACTTTGCCTGCCAGGTGAGGCATCGATAACGCTCTTTTCAATATGGCTGCTGCTGCAGAATTGGATGAAATATGCGGGTCAGGTAGTTTCGTCACGGGTTCTCCTGCTAGAATACCTTCCATGGAGCATGAGCAACAATCCCCAGAATCAAAATATGGCATGGCCCCCTTGCCGCCAGCCGTCCGCCAACGCCTGCAAAAGTTATTTGAGCATGGTAAACGTTGCGTAGAAAAAAAGGATTTTGATTATGCGAATCAGCTCTTTACCCAATGCGTAGTTGAAGATCCAGGTAATATCATTTATCTGCAAGACTTTTTTACAAATCTCTTCCAGAAGTACGGCGAAAACAAAAAAGGGGCCAAGTTTGCCGGGCTTAAAATCAAAAGCCACCGTTCAGCGCTTGCGAAGGCTACGCAAAAGGGCGATTGGGAAACTGCATTCCAGGCTGGCTGCCAGGCTTTGGCGCTAAACCCTTGGGACATCCCAACTCTGCTGGCATTGGCTGATGCGTGTGAGCAATTGCAAAGTCAGGAATCGCAACTCTATTTTCTGAAGTGTGCTCTCAATACGAGCGCACTCGACTTACAAGTGAATCGTCAGGCAGGCATGGCTCTGCAAAAAATGGGCCAATTCGATCAAGCCATAGCCTGTTGGCAGCGGGTTATGCAAGCCAGCCCACAGGACGAGGAAGCTCGCCAAGCTATCTCACGATTGTCTGTCGAAAAAACCATCTCCGATGGTGGTTATAATTCAACAATGCTCACTGCCGAAGATGGCACTCCCCCCTCGACTGGTCATTCCGTTGCCATGCATGCACGTCATGCAGAAACACCAGAAGAAGATGCCACAGTCAACCTCACACCCGAACAGCGGATGCAAAAGGCTATTGCTAAAGATCCTGCGGATACTGAGAATTATTTTCGATTGGCTGACGTCTATCTTCACCAGAAAAAGTTCGAGGACGCAGAAAAGGTACTGGGATGTGGTCAGCAAGTCGCAGGTGTCAGTGATTTGCGATTCCTGGAACGAATCGAAGACTTGCAAATGCAGCGTATCAACCATCAGCTGGCCATTGCTGAACAACAATACCAACAAGATTCCAGCGAGCAGAACCTCCAATTAGTGCACCAATTTCGCAAGCAAACCAACCAGATCGAGCTAGAAATCTTCGCCGTTCGCTCCCAACGCGATCCAGAGAACTTGCGGCTTAAATTCGAATTCGGTTTGCGGATGAAGCGTGCTGGCAAAACCAAAGAAGCCATACCCCTATTGCAAGCCTCGCGTGGAGATCTCCAGCGAAAAACGATAGCTTTGCTGGAATTAGGCGAATGTTTTCAGAAAATAGAGCAGTACAAGCTGGCCCTCAGTCATTATGAACAGGCCATCGATGCCTGTGGCGAGCAAGACTCAGAAACCCGTCGATTAAGCCTTTATCGAGCCGGTGTTCTCTCCACCGGATTACGGGAATTGGACCTGGCGGAGCGGTTTTTAACCGTTTTAGCTGGTCTCGACTACTCTTATCGGGATGTCGCTGAGCGACTGGACAAAATCACTCAATTACGCAATAGTGGGTGATTCAAGATCGCCCGCCCTTACCACCCAGGGGAGGGTTCCGCATATCCAGATACCTGTCCAACACATTTTAGTCGATCAACCCAATAGCGAAAAACTACAAAGATGCCTAATTCTGACAGTGCCAAAAAGCGTTTACGACAAAACAAAGTCCACCAATTACGAAATCGCTCCATTAAATCCAACATGCGTGGCTTGGTCCGCAGGGTTCGCACCGCGATTAGTGCTGGAGATGTTGCCGAAAGCCAAACGGCCTTCCAGATCGCTGTCAAGAAAATCGACCAGGCTGCCGCAAAAAAAGTCATTCATGCCAACAAAGCCGCACGTACCAAAAGCCGGTTATCCAAAGCCATCAAAACCCTTCAAAGTTAGGCGCCCTGCAGAGTTAGCCCGAATATTTCATCTGAGCTAGGCATGGCTGTTGCCCTGATTGGAGTCAGTTTGGTGCTCCGAAAAGGCAACCCCAGGAGTCAAGAATTAAGCGACGAGACTGGCAGGAGCTCATCTTAGAAAACGAATGCCCGCAGTTTGCAAAGACTTACCAAACGATTTGCTGGGCATCCAATACGGGGCCATCAACACACGTACGCTTGTAGTCCCAGTCGCCATCGGGTTGCTTTGTCTTTACGACACAACTGAAACAGATGCCTATACCGCAAGCCATAGGTGTTTCGAGTGACACTTCACAGCAAACTCCATGCTGTTGTGCCACCTTGGCAACCGCCTCCATCATAGGTTCGGGGCCGCAACAAGCGATTCGCCTGGTGTTTGCGGTATTGGTTTCTTGAGACGCATCTTCAAGCACTTGCTCTAAGAGGTCCGTCACTAAACCATGGTGACCAATACTTCCGTCATCGCTACTGAGACGGAGATCGATGCCACAATCGCTAAAATCATCAGCCCCTGCCAACAGGTCTTGGGTTCGTACACCATAACACAAAGTGACCTTTGCAGACGGTGCTACTTCGACTTGCGGTTGTCCATATTTGCGTCCTCCCAGAAATTGCCGTCCTAGCGCCAAAAAAGGTGTTTGGCCTATTCCGCCCGCAACCATAATGAGATGCTCTACCGGATCGGCTGAAAAACCGTTGCCCAAAGGGCCCCAAACGTCGAGCTTCTGCCCTGGGAGGCATCCTGCCAAACGGCGGGTCATCTTGCCAAGGACCAAATACACGATATCTAGCCCCGTAGGGTCCCCGTGCTTATCTAGAACCGTGTCGTAGAGGGCAAAAGGGCGCGCTAATAACGGATCGTCACGATCCGAAAGACGTATCATTAAAAACTGGCCGGGCCGTATCTGACGAGCCATCTCCGGACTGTCAAAACGTACCCGATACGTGTCGCGGGCCAGCTTGATATTTTCGATAATCTTTACCTGATACGTACAGGCTTGATCCGCATAGTAAGCAGCGCGCAATGGATTGTCACATGCTAACGGCTCCACGGCACTCAACGCTGGCCTCCCCTGCGGTTTGGTTTTTTAGCGCTATGTTTTCCCGCAGCAGCCTGTTGTTTGCGATCACGCCAGCTAAGTACCGCTTGCCGTGTCGCGGGGCGATCAAGTCGTTTTTGATTGTTATGGGGTTTCTGCTCCGCCTGTCGAACATAGGCGCGAAGTTTTTTGATCTCTTCAGAAGTTAGACGGCGGACTGTGCCAGCGGGCATCTCTCCCAAGCGGATGGGACCGATGGCTACGCGCGTCAGGCGTTGGACACGATGCCCGACACGGGCCAACAATCGGCGCACCTCTCGGTTGCGGCCTTCATCAAGCACCATCTCCAAAACTGTGCCGTTTTTGCGGCGCGATTTGGTACGCACATGCACCACCCGTGCAAACCCTTCGGCAAGATGTATACCTTTTCTTAGTTTGGAGAGTACCGTCTGGTCAACATGGCCAGTAACTTGCACGTCGTAGGTTTTTTCGACTCCATGACGAGGGTGTGTAAGTTCGTTGGCCAACGCTCCATCGTTGGTAACCAAAATGAGCCCTTCGCTCGACATATCCAATCGCCCTACACTGAACAACCGACCCAGCCCGGAGGGCAAAAGATCCGTAACACGTGGTCGGCCAGATGGATCTTTTGTCGTGCAGACAACTCCTTCGGGTTTATGCACCGCGTAGTAGGCGAGCTTGGGGCGAGGCAACGGCTCACCATCAACACTGATATTCTGACGCAAACGATCGACCCGAGTGCCCAGTTCCACAATCGTTTGTCCATCGACTTCAACACGGCCTTCCAGAATAAGTTGCTCCGACTCTCGGCGGCTGGCTATGCCTGCAGCTGCGAGAACTTTTTGCAATCGCTCACCTTCAGCATCACTTTTTTTGTGTTGGGGCGAAGGATGTGGCGTTATGGGCCGTCGTGTTCTTGTACGTGTGCTCAAGCCCGTTTTACGACGGGGGTTTTTTCGAGAGTTGGGCGGCATCAGATTCTAACAGGTAATACAAAAAAGATGTTCTTTGTGGCCTGGCAACGACCTTAACCCCCTATCTTATCCTGGCCGCAGCCAAAAACACAGGAGAGAAAGACGAGAAACTACAACACCATGGTGTGCTTTTCATGGTAAAATGTAGGGGTCCTGCGGGTATCAGCGAACAGAACTGGCAAATCAAATGATTCCAGGTAGCTGGCTACGACCC
>CAWWCC010000047.1:0-16545 GCA_963935315.1 uncultured Planctomycetaceae bacterium
AGATAGGAGTCCGTCTCGTGGGCTCGGAGATGTGTATAAGAGACAGGGCCGGTAATTGTGTCGAGATCGGCCTCCCCAGGAAAATTTGTCAGCTCGACGTATTGAAAGCCATGAAAAGTAAAAAGCGGGGTGTAGATCTCGCCGTTGGGATTCCCTTTGCTGGTGTAGGAGTCGGTTGCCCGAGCCTTGCGCAGGTTTTCGGTCATGAGCTGGCCATTTGGGTGCAGCATCTCTCCGTATCGTAGCTGAATACGATGCCCAGTCGGGCCTTTGACTTTAAGTCGGACAGAGCCTGCGAAGTTCTGACCTAAGTTGATGATGTAGTGCCCGTTGCCTCGCGATACGACTTCGATCGGTCGAATCTCTTCGGTCACACGAACAGGATTGCCGGGAAAAGCTTCCACCCGGGGTCGACGAAATCCAAAATCTCGCTCTGTACCCTTGATTTCGACCTGTTCGCCTTCTTGGGTCGGGGATCGACCCTCATAAAACATGGCCGATTGTGGGCCAGCATCCGTAGCATGAATTGCAGTTTTCCAATTGCCGTCATCAAAGTCCACGGTGGACCAGCCCGGCATCTCCCTACGGGCGTCGTAAGATTCGCCCATTAACAGATCTGCTTCACGATAAGGACCTTCCCCGGTAACTTTCCAGGTAGCGTCCGTGCTGACTGTGTGCATGCTGCCGTCGTCGTACTCGATCTCGAGTTGAGCCATGACGGCCGGGGTCTTGCCGTAAATTGCGCGACCCGTCTTCTCTGTTCCCATACCCGTGAACAATCCAAAACCCACATAGCCGCTGTACCAACCCTCGGCCACGATCGCACCGATGGCATTACCGTCCTGGGCCATTAGATCCGTGACGTCATGGGTGTAGTAATAGGCCCGCTGTCGATAATCGGTCCAACCCGGGGCGAACCAGGCGTCGCCCACACGTTGGCCGTTGAGCTGAAATTCGTAGATGCCAAGCGCAGTTGCATAAAGAGTGGCTCGCTTGACCTTCTTGTGGGCTCGAAACTCTTTGCGATAGTGCCTGGCCGATGGCAGGTAGAGTTCCGTCGTGCTCTTGAATATAGGCTCGGGATCAGCGTAGCTAATGTACTTGGCCCGCCAGTCTTTCTCTTCGAGTAGCCCCATCGACCAGTTGGCCGACTCGCTCCACTCAGAGGCAACGTCGTCTTGATCCCAGACCATGACTTTCCAGTAGCAGGGCTGGCGAGACTGGAGTGGCTGGCCATCGTACTCGATATGAATCGTCTGGCGGGAATCAACCTTGCCGGTATCCCACAGGTCTCCCTTGTCGGCTTGGAGATTCTCGACGGTAGTCGCCACGAGAATACGATATCCCGATTGCTCTTGTGCCCGCTCGTTTGATTCCAATCGCCACATCAAACGCGGTCTGGCTTCGTCAATTCCTAGTGGGTTCTCGCGATACTCGGTACGCAGATCAGCGACCGACAGATCGGCGAAAGCGGCTAAGGGCAAAGCTTGCCACAGAATTATCACCAAGCAGATAAGTAAATATCTAACGCGGCATAGGCTAACACGGCTTATAAAAGTATTCATTGTTCAATCTTTGGACACGGGAACAACGAATTCTAATAGAAGTTCGTTGGCAATAAATTGGCCATAAACGGGTGGTTAGCAACAACACTTTAAATGAACACCTAGGAGGCTTCAATCCAATCGTAATCAGCTCCGAGGGTTCCTTTTAGGGATGCAATGTAATCAGGAGACTTAACGGTTGTGAGCTCTGCTTTGGCAATTGTTTCTCGGCCAGTCAGGTCCATGCGTTTTACGACTTCCACGTTATGTGGGTTGGTATTGAATTGACTTAAATAGTCAACGTGCCTGGACCATAATTTGATGTCTCGCTGCTGGCGCGATTCTAGTCGCTGCTGATACCAGTCGCTTTGGATAAGCGCATCGTAAGTAAACATTTGCCTGATTTCGTCGTCACGTTCGGTTTTGCCTTCGAAAGAACCTTGGGCCATGATGGTCAGGATCGCTCGCAAGGGCGGGCATGCTTCTTCAATCGAACCATCGTCGAGATACTGCTGGGCAACTTGCTGCTGGGCATCGGCTATGTATAGCACTCCGTCAGCAAAGGCATCGAGGTCCTGTTGTTCGGGTCGCAGGATCGATTCATCAAATAGCTTGTTGGGATTATCAAACACACGGGCCAGGAACCAGCGTACAAACCGACCGGTGATGCGATACCCCAACCTGCCAGCAGGAATCGTCTGGCCGTTGTGCTGAAAATCCTTTACCGGCTCAAGCAGCCTGTTCTTGATTAAGTATTCAGGCGTTCTTTCCTCGGCACTCATGCGGCACCAAACTTCAGGGATCAACAGGCTTATGTCGTGGTCGACTCGGACGTTGGGACCGATGTGTCCGGCGGCTGTTGAAAAACCACCAAGGCCAGTCAGGATTGAGCTCACCAGCGCCGCGTTGAGATCTGCCGTCATGCGCAGTGCGTTGAAGGGGCCCTTGGTCAACGCGCCCTCGCTGCCGAATCCAGTCGTTGAAGGGCTGCGACCGGTCAGCGAGGTGATCACGTCCATGAACAATTCTGGTAGTTCCTGGTAGTGAATGGGGTTGTATACGGCCAATCCACGAATTCCCTGGGCGCGATTTGGCGGATTATTGCGACGTCCCATCAGGACGGCTCCTACGGGCATCGGTACGGGAGCCTCGGCAGGAACAGCTCGGTAAAGTCGCGTCCCCATGTGGGCGACATAGCTATCAAAAGGTTTCACCAGGTCTGGTCGAACTTGTAAGTAACGCGGATTGCGAGTTGGTTTGCCACCCACCTGGCGTGGGTTCGCTGAACAAACCACGTAACCGTCTTGCTGCTGTTGTACGTCGGTTAAAAGATCTTGCATCGGCTGGCTGAAGGCATCGAAGTCGACGACATATTTTGCCATTTCCGAAACCTGGTTGAGCGTAAGCGGTTCGAAGTTTGAGATGAAATTCCCTGGCTGCGACAGGTCGAATTCAGCCTGTTTGTCGACACCACGATGGATTGCATCGTCGGGACGTTGGAAGAAGCGATATTCGCAATTGGTGACAAATTTGTAGCTTTTCGCTTCGCTGCTTGCGGCAAGATGTTTCAATCGGCTGGCAGGCACAACGACCGATGCAGAAATGTCGTCTTCGGCTTGCTGTTTTTCCGAGGCAATGAAATCCTGCCGCAATTTAAAAGTGCGCCAGGCCTGTGGTTCAATGAGTCCAACTTTCAGGTAGCTGGCAACCAATCGACGGTCGCGGTATTTCAATTCATGCCCACTCTCTCCATTAATAACGTCTACGCCAAAGTGATCTCTCCACTGGTCGCCCCATTCTGCGCTGTACAATCGCTTGATGATGAAAACCATCGCATATACGTTTGCAGGAATGGATTTGAGCCAGCTGTTGTACTTTTCGTTGTATTCAGGAGAAGGTGTCAGTAATTTAATCACGCTGCCCAGCGAGCGTTTGGGGTCCAATACGCTGCGTGTCGCGTACTCGGTGTAATCAGGGGCGATCTTCCAGCGATCCTGGTAGTTGCGAGCAAAAATTTCGTTGATCAATTTGGCGTCTTGGTCTATGTCGGCAACAAAAAATGGGCCAAAGTGCATGTAGTCGCGAATCGATTTGCTGATTTCACTTTTACCACCACCGCTAACGGTGCAAGGTTTGTGGCAAAGAACTCCTTCGGCGATTGTGCCGATCAGGCGCCAGGTCGGTGATGCGGGGTGCTTTTCCATGCGTAGCCGATACCCGGAAGGTCCCATATAGACCTTGCCAGGCAGTAAAGGTATCGATTGTTCGGCGCCTTCGTGTTCCCAGATGATTTGCTGACGAAGAATGTCCGCACGCGCATCTTCGCGAACATAGATGAGATCAGGGTATTCTCGATCTTCTGCGTAGCCTTCTTCGTGCACGTTGATTTGCGAACGGTAGTCTTTGACGACATCGTTAAACGTGCGGCCATTGTGCCGGCTGCTATTGAATTGAAACTCGTCACCAAGGTTGTAACTCGGGAAGGCGACGACACCACCTGCATGCTCTTCTTCGTAGTTGCCAGAAAGATTGGCCGCGTAGCTTATCTGTGTTTTCACTTCCTTTTTGCAATAACCAAAGTAATTGTCAGAAATCAGCGTGATAATCACTCCGGACGCGTCGCGACAAGTTAGCTTGAAGGGGCTGCCGTTGTTGTAAAGTTCGTCTGGCTCTCGCCAGCACATCTCATCCCGGCGTTGTCGATCGGTTGCTTCGTCGAAATGGGGAAGGCCAACTTCCTGCTTGGTAACCTTTTCAAGATGCGGCGCAAGAATTACTGCGCCCGTGTGACCCGTCCAGTGGATGACGTCCAGGCCGGCATCATTTTCTGGAATATGTGGATCGCCAGCATTACCAAAGATGGATTCGACAAAATCGAGATTGCTAACCAGGCTGCCAGGAGCAAAGAACCGGACCTCCATCGACTTGGCAGGCGTAAAGCCCTCGACCTCAGGACAAACGGTGGGTCGCAGTAATAGCGAAACAAAGCAGCTGGCTTGATCTTCTTGTCGCGAGGTGAATGGGAGGCGCAGTAATTCTTCAGGAGGTTGGAAGGCGCGTCGTAGCAACTCGGCAAAAACGTGTTTCGGTACAGCCCGCTTTTCATGCGGAATTGGCAAGCCGCCCTCGGCCACATGAAAGGTCCCCTTTGTGGTTCTTCGGTCATGCCGGGGATTATGCAGGACTCCATTCCGAACGCGGTACGACTTGATAATATCAGATTTGTATTCGTCGCAATCCGCAGGTAAGGCCAGTTCGCGAGCCATTCCATGGCGATCTACGATCAAGGTATGAGGCGGTAGGCGAATCGGATCTTGTAGATTGAGATCTCCAAAATATTGTTCCAGAAAAGTCTCGATGCGTTTGTCGACAGGGCAGCGATGATCGGATAATAATCGCGTTTGAGCACGATGCTGATCCAAGAGTCCGCGTGCCATTTCGGCAAAACGGCTGTCACTCGAATCAGCGGCATGGGGTTGCCCGCTGGCGATGAGTTGCAAGTTAACATACTGGAGCAATTGCGGACGCGCCGAGGCGATATCATTCGTGTCTGACTCGCTGCTGATGCCCAGAGACTTTTTGAAATTCATTGGTAGAGACATGGATGAATGTTTGTTTGAAGGGGAGGTGTTAGAATGATTTCGTTGCGTGGAACGTGCGCAGAACTTGCCCGTTTATTCAGCATCCTTGTGCCATGCGTAAGCAAATCATCAGAATTCGACGAATTAGTATTTTTAATGCGAATTCCATTCCGTTTCTAAGGCAGCGCATCACGCTTCGATTGATTTGTTCCTGTTCGCCGATTTTACGGTTGCCCGTTTCAGGAAGCCTGTTTCAGGAACACGTGTGCATTGAAGTCGGTCCAGATGGAAAACCACGAGAATTCCTGGGTTTTAGCCATATTTTACCCTCTTCAGAGGGTTTTGGAAAGCATTGCCTGCGAACACGCAATTCCTTCAATTGCGGTCACTTTCTGATATGTGCAGAAGTCTTGAAGTCGACTAGAAGATGTGATTGGGAACTAACAACGGATTGCTGCTCAAAGGTGTGGAAGCGGCCTCAAGCAACTTCATAAATGCCCATTCTTTGAACTAAAATCACTATGCGCTGGAGCAAGTGTCTATAACGCAGTTGCAAAAACAATCATGGAAGAAAATGACATCGATATTGACGACCAGTATTTCTTTGCACTCCAGCGGCTCAAGGAAATGCAGCGGCCAGCCAACGTGCATTTCATACCCATGGGGTCACTGGAGCTGGCCAAGCAAACGGCAGAGGCAATTACCAAAGCATTAGCACAATAGTTTTTGTATCGAGGATGGCATGCAGAATGTAAGAATGGGTGGGTGGCGACATGTTCCTATATGCATGGCAGTACTTCTCACATTGTTGTGTGGGACTGCTTGCAGCTTGGAGCCATTTGTCGACGTAACTGCCGTCGTCGGAATTGATCAATCAACGGGTGGCGAGGTCGCCTGGGGGGATTTTGATAACGATGGGTGGGTCGATTTTTATGACGGCGGCCTGTGGCGAAATGAAGCAGGTAAAAAGTTCTTGAAAGTGGATGGTCCTTTTCGTGGGCCAGGCATATGGGGGGATTACAATAACGATGGGTTTCTCGACCTTTATCTATACGAGTCCCACCTGTTATTGCGAAACGAGGGAGGGACAGGTGTTTTTGTGTCGATCGAAAAAGGAATGCCTGCCCGGCCAATTGAAGTTTCACGCGGGGCCGTATGGGCCGATGTTGACGCCGATGGCTATCTCGATTTGTACATCGGTGGTTATGAGATTTGGCCCGACCAGGATTGGCCCGACGTGATCTTTCGTAATAATAGGGGCGAATCATTTGTCGAGTTGTGGCGATCAGAAAAAAACGAACGTGCGCGCGGGATCACAGCGGCAGATTTCGATGAGGACGGTGATCTCGACATATACGTATCAAACTATCGTTTGCAGCCCAACCGGTTGTACATTAACGATGGTACGGGCAATATGACTGAAGAGGGAGCAGATTATGGAGTTGACGGAGACGGAGAGCTGGGAGCTTGGGGGCATACGATTGGTTCGGCATTCGGAGATTTCGACAACGATGGACATCTCGACCTGCTGGTCGGCAATTTCAGTCATCCACCAGCTTACCAGGATCGGGTGAAATTCTTGCGTAATCTCGGACCCAGTGGAGCGTTCAAGTTTCAGGACCTCAGCAGCGAGGCCGGGTTGGAGTGGCAGGAGTCGTATGCGACCCCGGCATTGGCTGATTTCGACAATGACGGTTTTCTTGATCTTTGTCTGACAGCCGTTTATGGTGGCGACCACAATGTACTCTTGAGAAACACCTCTGCTGCTTTGAGCGACTCGCCTCAAACGGACGAGTTGGGCGAAAATTCACCGGTAGGTGTGTGGAGCTTCCAAGATGTTACGTCCAAAGTAGGCCTGCCTGCAACACGTACTTACCAGGCTGCTTGGGCAGATTATGACAACGATGGGCACCTAGATCTCGCAATTGGGGGCCGGCTGCTCCGGAATCCGGGAAATGCCAATCACTGGCTGCGAGTTCGATTAGAGAGTGGGGCTGGCAGCAACCGCAGTGTAATTGGGGCAAGTGTGCGAGTCCACGTTGGTGGATGGATACTTACTCGCCAGATCGCTGGTGGTATGGGGGAAGGCAATCAGAACGAACAAACGCTGCACTTTGGACTTGCTGATCACCAGGATCCCGTCAAGATCGACGTGCGCTGGCCCGATGGAAAACTTCAGACACTCGAATCCGTAGTGGATCAGTTGGTCGTGGTGAAACGCTTACAGTAAATATATTAAGTCTTTATTGAGATGCCATGATAAAAAATTTATCGCTTCCGGGTCGTTGGCCTCATTGGAGTGGGTTTGCGCTTTTCGCGATGTTTGCTTGTTGTCAGCCACGTGTGCTGGCAGATGAGTCTGAGCAGAACCTCTGGAAGGCTGCCAGGCAGGGTGATGCGGCAACTGTAAAAACACTGATAGGGCAGGGGGTCGATGTTGACGTGCCTGCCAGATATGGCGCTACGGCGCTTTCTTTTGCTTGCGATCACGGGCATCCTGATGTTGTTAAGCTATTGGTCGAAGCAGGTGCGAACGTCAATGTGACCGACACCTTCTACCATGCCACGCCCCTAGATTGGGCTGCCATGGGGGGGCACACTAAATCAATCCAACTGTTGCTGGAACACGGCGCCAAAGGTGGCAAGGCATTGCTACGCACGTCTACAGAAGGTGGGGCTTTGCCAATTGTCCAAGCGATCTTGGCTGCCGTCAAAATCGAACCGGAGTTTCTGACATCCTGTCGAGACATGGCAGATGAACGCCAGTATCCGGAGATTGTTCAGGCAATTGAGGCTGCCATCCCCGCGACGAGTACTCCAGCTAGGGTCGTGCCGGATGAAGTTATGCAGTCTTATGCTGGGACTTATAAAAACGATGAGGGACAAAGCTACCAGATCGAATGCAGCGACGGCAAGTTGCTGATAAGTAGTTCTTCCATGAGATTGGACCGGCTTCGTGCCCGTAACGAACAGACCTTTTATTTTTTTGAAACCACCTATACCTTCAACCTTGCCGAGGGGCAGGTTGTTGGAGTCACCCGAAATACGGGGACGGTGCCCGTTCTGTACAAGAAAATGTCCGACAACGATGTCCTGGATGAAGTGAAGGATGAGCCTTCCCAAGTTGTCGTACCAACGCATGAGGAATCGACAACAGTCTCCCAACCCATCGATCCTCTAGCAGTCCACGAGGAAGACCGAGCCGTCTCGTCGATCCATTGGCCGCAGTTTCGTGGTACGGGAGCTCGAGGGATCGCCGATGGCCAGAACCCGCCCATGGTCTGGGATGTGCCCGAGGCCAAAGGAGTTTTATGGAAAACCCCCATCGCGGGCCTAGGCAATTCCTGTCCGGTGGTCTGGGGCAATCAGGTTTTTCTAACAACTGCCATTCAGGGTGGAGATCGTGCCACCTTGCGAACGGGTCTCTATGGTGATGTTGGTTCTGTGGACGACGATTCCACGCATGCGTGGCAAGTCATCTGTCTGAATCTGACGACTGGAAAGATGGAGTGGGAGCGAACGGCTCTCGAAGCAATTCCGCTCAACAAGCGGCATCCTAAATCGACGCATGCTAATCCAACTCCTGCAACCGACGGTCAGTGTGTGATTGCCTTTTTTGGTTCTGAGGGATTGTATTGCTACAACATGCAGGGCCAACTGCAATGGAAAAAGGTGATAGGGAGTCTTGATAGTGGTTGGTTCTACGATGAAGAGTATCAATGGGGATTTGGTAGTTCGCCCATCCTCTACGATGGAAAGGCGATTGTGCAGTGTGATGTGCAGCATGGGTCTTTTATCGCGGCTTACGATGTCAGAAACGGAGATGAAATCTGGAAAACGGATCGAGACGAAATTCCTACCTGGAATACGCCCACACTTTACGAGGGCATAAGTGGTCCGTTATTGATCACAGGCGGTACGCGGTATGCGCGCGGCTACGATCCGCGAACCGGCAGTGAGCGATGGCGACTTGATCGACAATCCGAAATTTCGGTACCCACGCCCTTCGTCGTTGGCGATCTGGTCTTTGTGACGAGTGGATATCGCCCCATCAAACCGATCTATGCGATTCGCCTTACGGCAGAAGGTGATATTTCACTTGACGATGAGCAAACGAGCAACGAGCACATTGCCTGGAGCAATCAGGACGGTGGTCCGTACTTGCCCACGCCCATCGTCTATCGCGGGTGGCTTTATGTATGTAAAAATAACGGCGTGCTCACTTGCTATGATGCCCGCACAGGGCAACGTGAATACCGTGAGCGACTTCGAGGAGGCGGTGCAACGAGTTTTACGGCATCGCCTGTGGCGGCGGATGGCAAGCTGTACTTTACAAGCGAGCAGGGAGTCGTGATGGTTGTCCAGGCCGGTCCAAAATTCGAACTGCTGTCCACAAATCCACTTGGCGAACACTGCCTGGCCACACCGGCGATCTCTTCGGGAAGAATGCTTTTCCGCACCGAAGGTCATCTGATCGCAGTTGGAGAAGAGTAAAAAAGTAGCCATCACTCTCCGAGTGATGAAGTTTGCAGTACTATGTGGCTTTGTTAAAATGCCGTCTTGCTGAATTAGTCGACAGTCTGTAGGAAGGAGTGGATTTCTTGTTTCTATGAAAATTCTACGCAAACTAATGGCATTGCAGCATGAGCACGGGTATCTGGACGATGCGATGCTGCGCTCTCTGTCAGCTGAGTTGCAAGTTCCTCTCTATCGACTGGAAGGGCTGGTAAGTTTTTATCCCGCTTTTCGCCGTACTCCGCCACCCAAGCATGTGGTTCATGTTTGTCGAGATGTGGTCTGTTGTATGGCGAACAATCTGCCTGCTGATGAGACCCTGAATCAGCTCCTGGCCAATGACGAAATTGAAGTTGAACATGTCTCCTGTCTGGGACGATGTGATTGTGCTCCGGCACTGGTGATCAACGAGCAGCCCATCGCTCCGCGAACCATGTCCCATACGCAAGATGTCTTGAGCTCGCTGCAGAGAAACAACCCTGCGCTGCAGGATCAAGATGGTGAGGAACCCAGAGCCTGGATGTGCGACCCTTACGAGTTGGCAGATCGTTACTCCACGGTTACTCGATTGGCACAAGACCTTGCCAGGCTGCAGGAAACTTGCGTTCGTGAATTGACAGACAGTGGTCTGCGAGGCATGGGCGGGGCAGGCTTTCCGACGGGGCGCAAGTGGGATCTGGTGGCGCAAGAGTCCTCGCGACAGAAGTACGTCATCTGCAATGCTGATGAGAGCGAACCCGGCACATTTAAGGACAGGGAGATTTTAGCACAACTTTCTTACTTGACGATTGAAGGTATGGTGCTGGCGGGTCTTACTATCGGAGCTGAGCAAGGCATTGTTTATCTACGGCATGAATACTCGAAGGAACTGCGGTTACTCGAAGAAGCCATACTTCGAGCGCGTGAACAGGGTGTGTTGGGGCAAAATGCCGCCGGGTCGGGACAACCGTTTGATATCGAGGTTTTCATTTCTCCGGGCGGGTATATTCTGGGGGAAGAAACGGCTTTGCTGGAAGCCTTGGAGGACAAGCGTGGCGAGCCACGTAACAAACCTCCTTATCCTGGCACCCATGGTCTTTGGGGTAAGCCCACCTTGATCAACAATGTAGAAACATTTGCACTGGCCACATCCATTGTCAAACAGGGGGCCAAATGGTGGCATGCACAAGGGCGGGAGGGTTTCTCGGGTCTGAAATTTGTTTCGATATCGGGAGACGTAGAGCAGCCGGGCGTTTATGAAGTACCCATGGGAACCTCAGTTGCCGAATTGATCTCCCTGGCCGGCGGTATGCGTGGTGGCGCCCAGCTAAAAGCATTTCTTCCGGGGGGCGCTAGTTCAAACTTCTTAAGCGCCCAGTATGTAGACACCCCTCTGGATTTCAAGGCGATGCAAGACGCAGGGAGCATGATGGGGACTGGCGCGCTGATTGTCATGGCAGAAGATCGTAATTTGTATGAATTGGCTACGAATCTCGTTCAGTTTTTTCGCAACGAATCTTGTGGGAAGTGTGTTCCTTGTCGTATAGGCAGCGAAAAAGCCGTTGGAATTCTCCAGGCAGTACAGTCGGGTGAGGGTTCTCGGGATGCTTTGCAGATACTCCCCGATTTGGGAGAGACATTGGAGCAAACTTCCATTTGTGGTCTAGGCCAAGTGGCGCTGAATCCGATTCTTTCCATGCTGAAGCATTTTCCTGAGGAGTTGCCCGCATGAACGACAACGCAACTGTTCAATTGACTATCGATGGCCAGCAGGTCTCCGTACCTCAAGGGACGAGTATCTGGGATGCTGCACGTGAAATAAAAAAAGACATACCCGTATTATGCCACTCGCCTGGTATGAGTCCCGTGGGTGTTTGCCGGATGTGTGTGGTCGATGTCGGTGAGCGTGTCTTGGCTGCGTCGTGTGTCCGTGATTGCCAGGAGGGCATGGAAGTCCATACCAACTCACCGGCTGTCGAAAAACATCGTAGCATGTTGACGCAATTGCTGTTGGCCGATCATCCAAGCCCCTGTGAGCGCGAGCAGACAACCGGGGACTGCGACCTAGAAGCATTGGGGCGACGATATCAGCTATTGTCTGCCGAAGAAAAAAAGTCTGTCCAAACGGCGGATATGCTGATATCTCAAAATGGTAGATCGCAGGATGAATCATCACCTGTGATCGCTGTCGATCATCAAAGCTGTATTCTCTGTGACCGTTGCATCAGGGCTTGTGACGACATCCAGTCTAACGAGGTGATCGGCCGTTCGGGCAAGGGATACGCTGCGCAAATTGCTTTTGATTTGAACAATCCGATGGGCCAGAGTACCTGTGTCGCCTGCGGTGAGTGTGCCAGTGCCTGTCCCACCGGTGCCTTAACGCATAAACCCATCACATTGCCGATCCTACCACGCGTGGAGCTTGATTCAGTGGACAGTGTCTGTCCGTATTGTGGCGTTGGGTGCGCGGTGACATTCCATGCGAAAGACAATCAAGTTGTTTATGCTGATGGGCGTGATAGCCCGGTCAATCATGAACGACTATGTGTTAAGGGCCGCTACGGTTGGGACTACGCATCTCACCAACAAAGATTGACGAAACCCCTGATTCGCCGTGATGAATACTATCCCAAGGGGCCCTTGTCGGGTGAGGTGCAGGCTGCTATTCGCGCAGACGGCCGTAAACCGGGTGGCGTGGTTGACTATGATGAAGTGATGCCTGCATTTCGTGAGGCGACCTGGGAAGAAGCCCTCCAGCGGGTTGGCCAGGGAATCACCAGTATTCGCGAAAAGTTTGGTGGCTCGGCTTTAGCTGGTTTTGGATCTGCCAAGTGCTCTAATGAGGAAGCCTACTTGTTTCAGAAGTTGGTGCGTGCTGGATTTGGTTCCAACAATGTGGACCACTGCACGCGTCTCTGTCACGCATCTTCGGTGGCAGCATTGATGGAAACGATTGGCTCAGGCGCAGTGACCAATGTTTTTGCAGATGTGCAGCATGCCGATGTAGCACTAGTTGCAGGGTCTAATGCGTGTGCCAACCATCCAGTGGCAGCAACTTTTATGAAAGAAGCCGCCAAACGGGGTACGAAAATAATTATTGTTGATGTGCGTCGGCATGCCTTAGTAAATTTTGCCACGCATTTTGCACAGCTACGTCCTGGTTCTGATGTTGCTTTCTACAACGCGATCATGCATGTCCTGATCCAGGAAGGACTCATCAACAAGACGTTTATTCAAGAGAGGACCGAGGGATTTGAGCAGTTGGCCGATCTTGTTACCGACCAGTATTCGCCGGCTCAAGTGACCAAGATCTGTGGTGTTGCGGAGGACGAGATTCGCGAGATTGCACGTTCTATCGGCAATGCCCAGGCCATGATGGTGTTTTGGGGGATGGGCATTTCACAACACGTTGTGGGTACCAACAACGCCAGGTCCTTAATTTCGCTTTGTCTCATGACGGGAAATGTGGGACGGCCAGGTACGGGATTGCATCCGTTGCGTGGCCAGAACAATGTGCAGGGAGCCAGCGATGCCGGTCTGATTCCGATGGTCTATCCTGATTACCAACCAGTCAACGATAGCCAGATCCAGAAAAAGTTTGAGAGGGCCTGGCAAACCAAGCTGAATCCACAGCCGGGCCTGACCGTAGTTGAGGTCATTGCAGGAGCGCTGGAGAATTCGATACGTGGCATGCTCATTCTGGGAGAAAATCCGTTTATATCCGATCCCAATCAGAACAAAGTGCGGCAGGCATTGGCCAATTTGGATTTTCTGGCCGTGCAGGATATTTTTCTGACAGAGACGGCTGAATTTGCCGATGTGATTTTGCCGGCCAGTAGCTATTTCGAAAAAACGGGAACCTACACCAATACAGACCGCCGTGTTCAACTAGGGCGCACCGTACTTCATCCTCCCGGCGAAGCAAGAGAAGATTGGCAGATCGTTTGTGATATTGGCGAAAGTATAGGTCTGCCTATGAAGTACAATTCATCTGCCGAGGTTTTTGAGGAGTTTGCAGAATTAACAAACAACTACCGGGGACTGAATCACGACAATTTGGGAGCCCGTGGTAAGCTGTGGCCATGCGCAAACCCAGAGGATGAAGACGGTGTGCAAATCCTGTTTGATCAAAGTTTTCCAACTCCATCGGGTCTTGGGAAATTTGTTCCTTGCGAGTATATAGCGGCCGATGAGATGCCCAACGAGGAGTATCCTTTCATCCTTAGTACGGGACGGCTTTTAGAGCATTGGCATACGGGCAGCATGACTCGTCGTAGTCGGGTGCTGTCGCAGATCGAACCCAGCGCATTCATTGCCATGCATTCGCAGGACCTTAGGCAGCTGCATATTAATACAGGGGATACTGTCTGCGTACAGAATCGCCGTGGAGAAATTGAATTGACAGTTCGTCTAGACGATAGTTTGGATCCAGGAGTTGTGTTTATTCCATTCCACTTTCGTGAGGCGGCTGCCAATGTGTTGACAAGCGAAAAACTAGATCCTGACGGGAAAATCCCAGGTTTCAAGTTCTGCCCAGTTCGCATCCTGAAAAAGGAAGCGTAGCTTTTGGCCCGGAGATAATACCACCGCGGAGGTGCAAGTAAGAAGGGATTGTCGGGATCTTCACAATTCCGCTGTCAGCCTCTATCGAGGCTATCCTTTACAGAATAAAATGATTTCGAATATCCTGGTGAACAAATTGGGCGCAGATGTTGTGAGTCTCAATTTGCAAGTCTCAATTATTTTTTACGAAGTGTTCGATTGATTCCTGAGTTCACGGTTATGGTACGACACAATTGGCAATCAGAAAGTACAAAGCAGTTTAGAATCAATTCATTGCAGATTCGAATCTTGGTATTGCTGTCTATTGCAGTATTCTTGGGGCTTATTTCTACGTGTCCTAATACAACGTGCCATGCTGAGCACACAGAAGATTCCCAGGCAGAGCAAATTGTCACATCTGCCCCAACTCTTTCGATATCCCAGGAAGCCGATGGCCTTACCGTCAAAGTAGACGGTCAATTGTTCACTCGCTATTTGATAAAATCTGGTACCCGACCTGTTCTGTGGCCGGTAATAGGTCCTACTGGCGATCCCCTAACACGGTCCTATCCTGTGAGCAAGGCTGAGCCGGGAGAAGCCACGGACCACAGGCATCACCGATCTATCTGGGTTGGCTACGAAGGGCTCAATGGAGTTGATTTCTGGCATGAACCCCAAGCCGATCATCAAAGGACGTTCGAATTAGGCCAAACGATCCACCGCCAGTTTTTGAAGAAAACGTGTCAGGATAATATGGCAGTCATCATTTCACAAAATGATTGGATCGACTCTCAGCAGAAACGCGTTTGTGAAGACGTGCGGACGATCTACCTGGGAGCAAATGCCAGGCAACGATGGATTGACTATCAAGTCGTGCTTAATGCCACTGACGGCCCCCTGCAGATAGGAGACAGTAAGGAGGGGTTTCTGGCCATTCGCATTGCCAGCACGATGAGAGTCGATGCAAACCGAGGAGGCAAAATTATATCCAGCCAAGGGGTTTCGAACGAAAAAGCCTGGGGCAAAGGGGCATGCTGGGTCGATTACCAAGGACCTGTTGGAGACAACTTAGAAGGGGGCAACACATTAGAAGGCAACACAGTAGGTATTGCTATCTTAAGCCATCCCTCCAGCTATCGCCATCCTACCCGCTTTCATGTGCGTACGTATGGTTTGTTTGCGGCCAATCCATTTGGCACGCTTGCTTTTGAGAAGAACCCACCAGAAGTGACGGATCGTCCCCTTACGACGACAGTTCCGTCAGGCGGGACACTCACCCTGAGGTACCGTATTATTTTTCATCGGGGTGATGAAAAGCAGGCGAGGATTGCAGAGCAATATGCTGAATATGCAGCCGAGTAAGAGATTTTTTTTTGTCTACAACAGGCTCTGTGCCTAGTTTAAGCATCAACCTTCTGTGCCGCAGCAGGAAACGCCATTTGAAACTCAGCGCCGCCAGATGCGCAGTTTTTTGCAGTCAAATGTCCTGCATGTTCCTCTACGATCGTTCTGCTAATTGCCAATCCGATGCCCATGCCGTGTTCCTCTTTTGTATACTTTTCGGGGCGCAAAAAGGAAGAAAAGTAAACAAGTCTTGTTGGAAATTAACGACTTACGTCATTTGAGATCTTTAGCGACGCAATCGAAATTGATAAAAGACAGCGCATGATGATGTGTCAAAATAGACAATTTGAAGAACGTATTAAGCTTCTAACCAATCGGGAAAAGCAGATCACAGAACGTCTAGCAGTGGGCATTTCATCCAAAAGCATAGCCAAGCGATTAGGGATTTCTTCAAAAACTGTCGATAATCATCGCGCAAATATTCTCGAGAAGATGGTGCTGGATAACGCAGCCCAACTCGCTAGACTTTTTGCTTCGATTCAAACAGCGCGATCCAGTTAAGGCATTTGTACGTCCAGTCGGCCTTTATTTTACGCAAGTTGCATTCTATTGGAATGGCGATTCAATAATGGCCTATTGGGTCTCGATAGTCGTATCGGTAAGGTACGTACTGTTGCGCTGCGACCAATGCGCATCAACTTGTAGGCTCTGGTTCCGTAATGAACTGATACTGACCCGGCACAGGCGCTGGACCTACTGGATTGGAAGCCAATGTGATGTCGTCTGGTCCCAGTTTCATGCGGGATGCCAGGGCATCGGTAAACTTGATTTCCTGTCCCGAGTAGGCCGCTTCGCGTCCAATTGTGGCCGTTATCGAAGAATCGGCAACGCCTTGAATTTCAACAATGGGATCGCCTGCACGGATGGAAGCAATCAAAGCCTTATGTTCTTCAACATAGGGTAGATTATTCTTTGTCCGCCCGTTGTTATTCCAGAGTCTGTCTCTTATACACATCTGACGCTGCCGACGATACTCCTTG
>CAWWCC010000048.1:0-16145 GCA_963935315.1 uncultured Planctomycetaceae bacterium
AAGGAGTATCGTCGGCAGCGTCAGATGTGTATAAGAGACAGGATAGCCGGCCATTTCAACAACCCAAAGACGTCCATCCGGTCCCCAGTCAAAGGCAACCGGGTCAGCGACTAGTGGTTCGGCGCAGGCGAGTTCGATTTTCAACCCAGGTTTCAATTGAAATGTGCTGACTGCGTCGGCGGGTGCTATGGGTGCTGGAAAATCAATTTGCTTCGCATCCGAATAGAATTCGTGCGGCAATAATCGTTGCACCGTATCCATGATCAGCTCTTCAGTCTCGCCGGCTAGTCGGGTGGGCTGATCGTAGAACGTCATGGCACCCGCGGCTTCATAACCACCTTCTCGCCAGATGCGCCGCGACGGAATGTAGCATGGGCAACCGTTCGCATAAGCACACACCCACATGCGATCTCTGCGAAAATCGGCTTGGATGCGGATTGCATAATCGACGACGACTTCACCGGGCAGAAACACCATCCCCAGGTCGTGGCCAAACGTCCAAGTAACAATGCGATACGAAAGAGACTTGCGAAGTGATTCACCGCGGGCGAGGCGTGCCAGATTCACCCGCGCGTGATATCCTGCCGCATCGCTCCGCTCAGCGCGCTTTCTCCAAGTCTCAAGGGTCGGATGTTTATCAAACGGCAAGTCGATGACGCCCGCTCGGCATCGCACGTGCGGGTCGATCGGTGTTCCTGGTTTAGAGATGGCATCGGCCACAGAGTAGGCAAGTTCAAGTCCGTGTGAGTCAACGTGCTCCAACGTACCCCGAGGCTTTGGATTGGCATCCGCCCCGCAGCCAATGGCAATCATCGCCAGGCAGCCGGGGTACTGTTTTTCGATCACTTCCTGGGCGACACCGGCCCAATCTCCATGGATACGGTTCTGGCGTTCCGTGAGAGTCGTACCATGGCACGCATAGTTGGCCAGGATAGCAATCAGTTCTCCGTCGGATCCCGTGACTCGGAGCACGGGTACCGAATGGTCGACGGGCCCTCCGGGTGTACGCCGGTTGGCGGCAAAAGTTGCTTGCGATTTCGACCAGCTCAGATAAGCAGGTTGTCGGTCGTCAAGCGCCTCGATGGCAACTTGGACAATCTTCCGCACCAGTAGATTTGTATACGCATCGATACGCTCCTGCTGATCTTCCCGAACCGGTTCACGGAAAATGGTCGGTAACAGGTTTGATAGCATGGGAGCCGAATGCGTGTGCGATGCACAGATCGCGATCCGTTCAGGAGCAAGACCCTTCTGCTTATTCAAGCGTTTAGCGATCTTGTCGGTCAATTCACTGGTAATGCCAATACCGTCAAACGTAACGAGAACGGCCGGCGCTGACATCGCATCGCCACCGATCGCCAGTGCTTTGGCGAATAATCGCTGGTCGACCCCTTCAGACTCGCGATTTCGAGCGCCGTAGCCACTTAACCGAATAGGACCGTCGGGCGTAATGTCGATGCGGGCGGCGCCTGCCAAAGTACTTTTCTGTTCTGCAAACGCCGAACACATCGGCGCAATGAAGATCAGGACGACTGCCGCAATAATCCGAACCTGCTTCATGACCCCTCTGCCGCAATATCGATTTCGATCCAAACAATGTTGAAGGGCGGACCGACGACCAGATTGGCGTACACTTCTATGACATGCGCTTCGTCGGTCAAAGCCTCTTCGGCCACTCTTGGTGGTGCAATTATTGTGTAACCCTTCCAGGGTAAGCTGCAAGCAATGTCACAGAACCAGGGTGTCTCGTCAAGCCGGGGTACCCTGGGCTTTGAGTGGGAAGCCCCTTCGGGGTAATGACTCTGCGTCAACTCGAGAACCTGGAACGACTGTCATTAGTCATTCATCTTTGGTCGGTAGTTGGAGTGATCGTGGCCGTGGGTGGGCTTGTGGCCAGGAAGCACCGGCAGGGGGAGATCGAGCATGTCGCCGTTTGCCTGAAAGCCGTTGTCTTGCGTGTCTACAAAGATTGGATTACTAACTGCAACAGGCATCTTCTTGCCACTCTCAGGTCCGTAAACTCGCCCCAAACGACGCCAAGAATCTCGCAGCCACCAACGTCCCTGAGGCCGCACCGCTCATTCGGCGTGAATACCGCAAAAGTTGGGAATTGGCGTAACAGAGTACCGCACAGATTCATATAGTTCATTTAATTCATTGCAAGCTCAAGAACCCTTGTGGATTTCTCATCAGGACTCATGGGTGCCTTGAAGAACTGCCTCCACGGAGAAACCGACGGAGGTGAGGATGTCAACGATTGCCCCTTTTGGGGGGCATTTTGCTATCCTCTGTTTCCACCGTCGGGCATGTACGCCGGAGGGACTTAGCTTCCTGCAGTTTCCTACTGCGGTCGTGAACACCTCCGCTTCCTGGGAAATAGCCGTTTTCCCCCGTCGGTCATGTACCCCGCTGTACGATAAATTCCTGAGAATTTGGTGCTTCGGTTTGCTCATCCGAAGCAGGCTAGGAACATGCCTCCAATGCTAAAGAGGGTCGCTCGGGAGCTGGCTAGCGGATTGCCAGTAATCCAGAGTTTCAACCCGTGATAAGTCTCACCACATTTGGATAGGAAGTTGGTAGGGAGAGAGGTCGACAATCTGGCCGCCCTCTATGGCACAACTGGTTGAGTCCAAGCACATTCTGTTTGCCCTCTCCAGCTCGGGTCGGAGTGAGGCTTATCGGAAATAATCCGTGCGCGAACGTAAATCTCGTCACCATGAAACTGATAGGTAGACGACGTGTCATTCGTCTCAAACAGAACACGTCCAATATCCTCACTATAACGTTGTGTGGTGCGCAAAGGCGTACCTGTCGTGTCAACTACAGGCGATGATGATCGATCATAATTCCGACGGGTTCCAACGTATTGCGTTGTGTATGTGACATCTTGTTCCTTGCGAACCTTTACCGAGAGACCGCTCTCATTGTGTCCTACATCGCTCAGCAAAACACCGGAGCTTGCATAAAAGTTACCTTGCTCCATAGCCGTGAAAAGAGACTCCGGCGTCAGGTATCGAGCCCGAACCATAATCCATCCGCGCCCGGGACGGCCCCAGGAACGCATACCGGGTAGGGCACAAAATGTGTGGGCATCATCAGACGCCAGTCCGTAGACCAGCGGTTTGTTAAGTTCTGCCAAACGCCGCGTAAGTAGAATATCCCAAATCCGTTCCGCGCTTGCGCGTAGCTTGTCGCCTTCGCTGTGGCAGAACGAAAGAGCCGTGTAGATCTCCAAGTATCGAAGTCCATCAATGCCGACGATGTCCTCAGCAGTTAGCTGCCACTCGTAGTTTGGGTGAGCAAGACCTAAAAGTATGGGACGACCGGAGGATTCAGAGTACTGGTGCACGCGGTCAACCGTCTTCTGAAGCGCCTCGCTCGGCTTGCGACTGCGGGCAGGCGTGATTACAGACGTCGAGTTTGCGATATCAAGCCATGCCCCGCCCGGATTGGTCGGTTGTACGCGGCCAAATTCGTCTTCGACATGTGTATAAATCTGGTGACTAGGCATGACCAAAAACCGCTGAGCTTCATTTAGCAACGGCCCAAACTCGCTAATCGGCTTAAGTCGCACTTCATGGTGATCATCATGCAGGCGCGTTTCGACCCATGCGTCTCCGTAGTTGGCTCGGTATTGCTTCAAAATGTCTGGGTGGACGGTCTGCCAAACCTCCTCGGGGTTCTCTTGGATTGCAATCTTCTTCCACCGCTCACCAACAGGTGGACGGTCGTGGTCAGAGAGAGCAATAAAATGAAACCCGTTTCGCTTGTACCACGCAGCCACATCTTCCGGCATTAAGTCGCCATCGCTCCAATAGGACTGCGTTTGCAGGTTGCCCTTCCACCAACTCTCCTCCGGCGGTTGTGCCCCGGCAAGCTCACACGCTAGGAGTAGTACCGTGGCGACATACGTCGGCAGAAAGGTTTTGGCTGGACATGTAGGTCTAGCACAAGTCATGGACTTTTTTCTTCTTCAACATCTTGTATCGGTGAATTGTTCTGAAATTGATTTTAGTCGCTTTGGCCACTCCCGCCAAAGGCAACAATGGGGTGGCATCAGGCTTTACGTCTGCTCTTACAGGTATGTGGATGATGCCCACCTCTGTTGCAAATGGCCATCTTCTAAGGTGCGTAGGGGTTCATGCCGAATGGCACTTAGCATTTAAAAATAGACTGACCATACCCAATACACCAGGATTATCGACTAATTAGAGGAGTGTTCGCAGCAATTGTTCGGCATCAGCACGATCAATTGTGCGTGCGTTGTTCTGCATGTCTTGGCGGGACATCGCATCATTGAGAAGCTCATCAATTTGTTCTGATCTAACACCTAGATCCGACAGTTTGACAGGAATGCCAATCTTACGAGCCAATGCTGAAACAATCTCTGCCACGTTTTGCTGCTGATCCATGTCGGGATCTGCCCCCTGGAAAACCCGGTGCAATGCAGCGAATTGGTCAGGGGCTGCTTGCCGGTTGAATTCCATCACGGAAGGGAGCAGCATCGCAATGGCCCTGCCATGCGGAACGTCGTAGAGTCCGCCCAAACTCATTCCCACGCCGTGGGCAGCGCCAACGCCGCAGTGTGTGATCACGATGCCTGCCAGCGCACTGGCAAGGGCCATCTCTTGGCGGGCTTCCAGATTCGAACCATCTTGGACAGATATTGTTAAAGATCGGGCAATGAGTCGTACGGCCTCTAGTGCCAAAGAATTGCAGAGAGAATTTTTGGTGCGTGCGGTGAAACCTTCGATGGCGTGGGCTAGTGCATCCATGCCCGTTTCAGCTGTAATTTGTGGCGGCAGAGTGCAATAGATTTCGGGATCAAGAATCGACAATCGCGGATAGAAATAGCGGCTGTACATGCCGTCTTTGCGTCGTGATCCCTTGTCCGTAAAGACGGCAAAGGGAGTCGTTTCGCTTCCAGTTCCAGCCGTTGTAGGAACGGCCACAATCGGCGCAATGGGTCCGGGCACCAAATCGTCTCCGATATAGTCCCAGATCGAACCTCCGTGCTCGGCGACGGCGGCGATTGCCTTGGCGGAGTCCAGCGCGCTGCCTCCACCGATTGCAACGACAACATCAGCCTGATGTTTACGAAAGACTTCCGCACCGGCGGTCACGGTTTCAATATTAGGATTCGAAGGAATCTCCTCAAAAATCTCAGCTGACAAGCCACTGCGGCTTAGCACAGTGCAGGACTGTTGAGCAGATGCGGAAACCTTTCGCACATCGGGATCGATGACTACCAGGGGCCGCTTGCCGAGCTCGTCTACCGATTCGGCCAGTGAGGCGAGTTGTCCTCGACCGACGCGCAACTCTGTCGGACAGTAGTAATTGAATTGCACGTTAGATGGCTTTCTTAAACGTTGTAACCTGTGCGCGGTCCAAGTTCTATTCCGTCAACTAGATTCGCTACAAATTGGCGACTTGGATTCGTCCACTAAATTTACTATAAGTTGTAAGAGCAAACAATCAGTGCGTCCGTTGTGTTGCACGATTCAAGCAATTTAATGCACATATTTTTGAACTATCAGGAATCTCATGAAAAACTCAGGTGGTATTCCGCTGAGGCAATTTGGCCGAACCAATGAAACGATTTCTTGCATCGGACTGGGTGGAGGCAATTTGTGTCGGGCGCATAGTGATGAGCCAACCTGCATCAAGCTGATCCAGCGGGCAGTTGCTGAAGGGATTACATTCATCGATACAGCCTGGGATTACGATGATGGTGAGTCGGAGCGACGGCTCGGCAAAGCACTCTGTGATCGACGCGATGATGTATTTCTCATGACCAAAGTTTGTGGACGCGACCGAGCCACAGCCGAATCAAACTTACACGACAGTTTGCGCAGGTTGCAAACAGATACCATCGACCTTTGGCAATTTCACGAGATCAATTGGGATAACGATCCTGAGTGGGTCTGCGAGGCTGGTGGCGCACTGGAAGCCGCACTTGCTGCGCGCGACGCCGGAAAAATCCGCTACATCGGTTTTACGGGGCACAAAAGTCCACATATCCATCTTAAAATGCTAGAGCAAGATTTTGATTGGGATAGTTGCCAAATGCCGATCAATATTCCTGACTACCACTTCCGTAGTTTTCAACGAGAAGTCTTGCCGGTGCTAAATAGTCGAGGGATTGCCTGCCTGGGCATGAAGTCGTTGGGCGGCGGTGCTCAGATTCTCCGAACGGGTTTAACAGCCCAGGAATGTCGGCGCTACGCGCTTTCGCTGCCAATTTCCTGTCTTATCTGTGGGATAGAAGACGAAAAGAATCTGGAACAGGACCTGGCCATTGCGCGCGAGTTCGTCCCTTATGATGATGATGAACTTAACGACTTAAGGACGAGAGTAGCGCACGAGGCTGGCGATGGTCGTCACGAGTGGTTTAAGACGACACAGTACTATGATAATCCACTTCATCGGGAGCAGCACGGATTTCCGCCAATTGGTCACGTTTCGGACGAATAGACCGTGGATTCACACCATTCCGACCCCATCGACTATGGTTCGTTCTAAGATAGCGTGATCCACCTCATCGCGATTGGCGTCAAGGACTTTCTTACCCTCGGATACCACAACGAAGCGATCAGCCACTTCCAAGGCATGATGCATGTTGTGTGTGATCAGGATCACGGCTATTCCGCGTTGTCGCAAATCGCTAACAACACGGAGTACCGTCCTAGTTTCGCCAACGCTAAGCGCGGCGGTCGGTTCGTCGAGGATCATCAAACGCACACCAAAATAGAGACTTCGTGCTATCGCCACGGCCTTTTGTTGCCCACCGGAGAATCGGCCCACAGGGCGATCTACGTCGTCCAACGAAATCCCCAACTCTGCGACGCACTTTTGGGCAATGGTGCGCATCCGAGGTAGATCGAGTGTTCCCCAACGGGTTGTCAATTCCTTACCAAGAAAAAAATTGCGTGCGATGCTCAGCCAAGGAACCAGCCCCAAGTCTTGATAAACTACTTCGATCCCAGCTGCTCTCGAATCACGTGGGCTGCGCCATTTTTTTCTTTGACCTGCAAATTCCAACAGTCCTTTATCCTGAGGGAAAACGCCGGCAATGATTTTTACGAGTGTGCTCTTGCCGGCTCCGTTATCACCCAATAGCGCTACCACTTGCCCCGACGCGACGGTTAAATCGACGCCACGTACTGCCTCAACCGCAGCAAACCGCTTGTGTATGTCGTGGACGGCAAGCAACGGTGGGGGTTGGGTAGTCATAACGAAGTACACTCTCAATGGGTCAGTGCACTGATCCGGCGGTTGATGATGACTGCAATAATGAGCAGCACTCCAGTTACGGGGTAGTGTAGGTAGGAGCTATCGAGCAAGTGCACCAGGCCGTTACGTACCATACTGACGAATAGCACGCCTATCACGGTTCCCAGGATGCTCCCCTTTCCTCCTGTCAGTATGGTACCGCCGATAACCGCTGCGGCGATTGCTTCTAATTCGAATCCTTGTCCAACAGAGACTTGCATGGTTTTATAGCGTGCGACGTAGGCAATGCCTGCTAGCGCTGCCAGACCACCGCAAATTGTGAAACAAGCGAGCTTGACCTTAAGGACCGGAACTCCCACGTTGCGAGCCGCTTGTGCATTACCTCCAGCGGCAAGTACCCAATTACCAAACGGTGTGCGCACCAAAGCAAATTGCAAAACGATAGCCACAGCCAGGAACCAAAGGACGGTTGCGCGAAAGTGAGAAAATAGAATCGATCCAAACGGAGCTAACCAGGCGTCATCTCCATGGTACGACATAAACGAACCGGAGAGCACGAAAATGACAATGCCGCGCCAAAACAGCATGGCTCCAAGTGTTGTAATGAATGACGGAATGTTGAGAAGTAGAGTGATAAGTCCATTGAGTAGACCCGCGGCTGCACCTGCCAGCACAGCAAGTCCCATCGCCAGCGGCGGCGAACAGTTTAAATTTGTCAGGCCCGTAAATACATAAATCGACAACACCACTAGCGAACCTACCGAGATGTCGAATTCGCCTGCGATCATCAACAGCGAAACGCCGCAGGCGATGATTCCGATTTCTGCTGATCGGGTCATGATGGCGGTTGCATTCTCATGACCACGAAACTGTGGCGATTCGACAGCGAGCAAAATCGCTGTAAGCACAAATACCAAGAGAACGCCTGATTCCGGAAATCGGGCTAGCCAGCGCTGTAGCCTCGAAAAGGGAATCGAGGATGGCGTTTCACTCGTCATGCACGTATTCCCTGTTTGGCTTGTTCAATCAATGAATTGACGAGATTTCGATCTTGTACGACGAGTGGTCCCGTCGAAATATCGCGTCCCGGCATGAACTTGTACTTGATCCAATGGTAAAGCATTTGTGCCGCATACCAACCCTGCATGTAGGGTTGTTCATCGATCGTTCCCAGGCACTCGTTATCGGCAATCATTTGTAATAATTCTGGATCGATATCGATCGATCCGACATAAATCTGGCCCTCTTCGTGGGGACCCGATACTCGGCCGAGCATTCCCATCTCTTTCAACAACTGGATTGCCCACGCTGCAGGTCGACTGTTGCCGGTTTGAATGGTTTCCACATCTGGGTTCTTGCGAAGGTACGCACGTATCGTGTCTTGTGCACTGGCCGGATCACCAGTGATTACTAAAGTGTCAAACAGTGTCCCCTCAGCATCGAACACTGCTTGCATCCCTTGCCCACGATAGTCAAGTACTTCGACACCGGGAACATGGTTCAAATAGACCGCACGTTTCGGAGGGCGGCCAGTGAGTTTGCTGAATGCATCTACAGTCATCCGCGCATTTGCTTTCCCAGTTGCTACTGGTTCGCCACCGACATATCGCAAATAGGGAAGTCGGTCGGGCGGCTGGCGAAAGTCGGGAATATTCACCGCGACGACGGCAATTCCTTGGTCGATAGCTTGTTGCACAGGTTCGGTAAAGGTTTTGGCATTGGAAATGGGGAGTGCCAACCCAGCACCCGGCCCGGATAGCACGCTATCGAGATTGGCCAACATTTCGCCGATGTCACCATCCAAGCGTGTACCCAAAAAACGTCCTTGCACACCGTACGCCTCACAAAAATCCATAAACCCGTTGTGCTGGGCACCCCAGAAGGCATCGGCATTCGATCCGTGGGCAACGAAGTCGAGTCGCAAACCAGCTCCCCGTTTGTCGGACTCTTTGGAGCTTTTTGTATTCCGACAACCAACTGTCCCTAAGGCACCGACAGCGGTTACGCTTGTTATGAATTGCCGACGATCGGTGCTAGAGAGATAAGACATTGTTTTGACAAGACATTATTCTGAGAGTTATAGTAATACAACCGATTTCCATCTGTGGCGGCTGATGCCATTATTGTTACTGTCTTACTTTACTTCTTGAACGAACCTTTGACAATAATGGCCCTCTACAAACTAGCGGTTCTCGCTGACACACGGTTCATCAAATTGCGCAATTCGCTTGGTGATAACATCGAGCGCCAGTCTCTAAGAACCGCCAAATCACCAACAACTGCACACCAATCCACAGGTAGACAAGTTCTTGATAAGTGAGACAGTGTGCTTCAAATATTTTTTCATCACGTGCCATGCCCGCTTTAGGTGCCGCCCATACCATCAGTCGACCTCCAAGCGTGGGGCGCAAAAACGTACGCACCAAGATGATTTTTTAGTCAGCACTTGAAATCCCCATGGCAGTCACCTAAGCGTAAATCAACCTCCGTAACCCCCGCCCGGCTCCAATGACAAAAAATTGTATAGTTTTTAGATATCTGGATAATTAATACAGAAAGGTCAAAGCACCCATTAGCTGCCGGTGCATGAAACAAAATTCGGCTACTCCGCCAACTCTAGTTTTTTCCGGATGTTAGAACTCCATCGTGTTGCCCACTCTAGTCGTTGCAGAAGAACTACATTAGGAATTGCATGCTGCCGTTGAAGATCCTCGTCGAGCGGCGAAAGGCGTGGGCCGAGAGGAAATCAGATTGATGAGCAAATCGAAAGGAATTTGAACAGATGAGAACCGTTACCGTTTTGCGTTTAGTTTTGTGTACGCCGTTGGCTTTCCTGCTCGCAGCTTCCACCGCCCTTGCCCAATCGGGGCTGTTTGATTGGAGCGGAGTGGCAGAACTCGGCTCTTATCCAGGAATCAAGTATGCAGCGGTGTCGGTTTCCAGCCCTCGATCGATAAATATCGACGCCCTGCAGATCGATACGACAACTCCTAACCTGAGATTTTTTTCCACATCCCGATCCTCTTCTTGGATAGAGAACGTGAAAGAGACCCGACGGAAGACGACGCGAACCTTCATCAGCGAATCTCAGACAACTGAAACAAAAGTAGTTGCCGCGATCAATGCCGGGCCTTGGTCGCCTTGGCCACCAGTTGCGCCGGACGACTGGAACACAGAAGGCCCCGCCAATATGTTGGGGTTAGCAGTATCAGAAGGCACGCTGGTATCTCCTGGCAGCGGAGCACCTTCCGTGATCGTGGAAAACGGCGGCACAGTCAGCTTGGCGTCAACCGGTTCTGGCTACGACATCACCAATGTCCAGACAGCTGTCACGGGGTTCAGCTTTGTACTCTCCAACGGGAACCCAATCGGTGGCGGTAGCGACGTTCATCCGCGGACGGGGATTGGGCTATCCCAGGATGATCGATATATCTATCTGATGACGATTGATGGTCGTCAGCTCTTCAGCGAAGGGGCCACGACGGGAGAAGTTGGGTCTTGGCTGAAGCACTTTGGGGCTTACACCGGGCTCAACATGGACGGTGGAGGATCGACAACGATGGCTTGGTGGAATCCGGACAATAGCGACTCCGACAAGAGTGAACTACTTAACCACCCGGTAGGTACAGGTTGGGGGCTTCGAAGGGAACGAAATGTCGGGAATAATTTCGGCGTGTATTACGTAACCGAACCATCGAATCCAGGTGACTTCGACGGTGATGGCGGTGTGGACGGTTCGGACTTTCTCCTGCAGCAACGTGATCCAAGTGTAGGTCTGCTTTCTGATTGAGAATTGAACCATGGAACGGTTGCGTCGGCAGCTACTGTCAGTGGGTCGGCAGCAGTCCCCGAACCCACCAGCTTTGTGCTCGCCTTAGCCGCATTCTGTTTAGCGATGAAACGTAAAAGGGGGAACCTAAAAGGGGACGGGGGTTATTTCCAGGTAAGCGACCCTTGTCCCCAATTCGCCTCTATAGGTCCAACACGCGATCCATCCGTTGGGCAATTTGCGCAAGTCGCGTTTTGTCTCCCCCCTGAACTTCTGCAGTCGCCCAGCCTGTGAAGTTAATCTTTGCCAGTTCAATACGCACCTTGTCCCACTCCACAGAGCCCTGTCCGAGAGGATTGGCAAATGCCTTCAACATCCCCTTCTGGTACGCCACTTTGAGATCGAATTCCTTGATATCGAGCTTCACGATACGCTTGCCGAGCACCTCAATCCAATGTTGGGGCCAACCCCACCGCACCACATTGCCCACGTCGAAGTAGACCTGCACAAACGGACTGTCGATCTCATCCACATAACGCGCCATCGTCAGCGGCTCAATCAAAAAACTGTTCCAGACGTTTTCGATTAAAACGTGGATCTCGTGTTTTTCGGCATAGGGAGCAACATCTTTGAGAATCTGTTGCGTCTCCCGATAGTTCTCCAAATACGAACCTTGTTTGGGCATGCCAGGAAGCGTGGTGAGCACCGAACTCGCACCGTACATCTTTGCCTGGTCGATGGCAGCGCGCAGATCTGGATCGTCTGAATTAATCACACCATGGATCGGCAGGTCAACTTTTTCTGCAGCCCGCGCAAACTCCGCAGCAGTAACGTCAAGATGCCGCTTGCCATGACTGGCCTGCGGCTCAATGCCGTCGTAACCGAGATCTTTGACCATGCGCAGCTTATCCTCGATCGGCATGTCGTCCTGGACCATGCCATATTTTACCGCTTTCTTAATCTTGCCCGTGAATTGGCCCGCCCGAGCGATTTTTGCTGGAGCGACGCTCAACGTTGCCGCCGTAGCTGTAGCGGCTAAAAAGGAGCGACGTGAAACACAATTATTCATAGGTTCCTTCTCCTCCCAAAGTGGATCTTTTTAAGTCGCTTTCACCTGATCTGATCCCTATTCCGATCATTTCAATATCTTTTCATCTTTTCGAAACTGGTACTTTAATTTCGGGCTTGTTCTCATCATCTCATACCTGCCACATAATCCAACCGATATATGCGGGAGAGAAATTGGTCTGCGGTTGATGCAGCCACGGTCGTTTGCGGCGCAAGCTGAAGCAAAGCGAACACGTCCTGGCACTTTGGGTCGTGCCGACGATTTGGAATCGAAGGGCAAAGGATCCATAGCATCGCACCAGGCAGCACTTTCCAACAAGAGCTTAAAGCACGTACTAAGATCCGCTAAAACAAAGCACTCATACTTATCACTACCGATTGCCAGCTAGCACCGCCCCCATCTGCGAGGATCGCTTCGATCGAGGATGTGTTGCAATGGGCCAGGTCAACAGCTCGACCACTGCTTACCAAGCTCTCACCGACTAATCTTCAGACTTCCAGGAAAAGGCCCCCGCCTGACTGCTGGATAGAATCACGTCCAACTGCTCCTTCTCAAACGGAATCCCAAATAGTTCAACCAGGCCCTTGATCGTTTCTGGCCGCACGGCCTCGATCCCGCCAAATGCCGTCTGGGCCGCATGGGTGATCTGAAACTGCCGCCGAACTTCCTCCATCTTCGACCACATCATCAATGGACTATTGGCAGCCACGCTGAACCCATGTGTACCCCATACGACCACCGCAAAACCTTCCGGTTGCTTGACCCGTTTTGCTTCGGCTCCAAGTTGCCGACCAAAGGTTGGGTTGCCCGGAACGGCCTCTTCGAGGTAGCCATACTGCTTCAAATAATCGACTTCCAGGAAACAAGCCAACGAATCGTTCAGCGACGCCAGGTCCACACGCGTACCTTTGCCCTGCATCGCTGCACTCAATTGATACAAATGCCCGTGCCCGCTGGCAGGCAGCTGCGTCTGTGCCATCTGCTCGATGTGACAAAAAATTTCGCTAGTGGCTCGAGGCGCTCCCCACAGGGACACATACGACTTTCCATCCTCACTGACTTGATTCACGCCAATCAAGCGCCGTGGGTCATATTCGGCAATCCCCAACGGTTGCTGGGCTGCCGTACAAACAATGAACCGGCCACGAAAAGCCTCTGGAGCCTGATAGCCATGTGCAAACTCACGACTGCCTGGCGAATTTCGTTTCATGGACTCATATTCTGCAGGTGCCTCCGGCAGCAACAAAGCCGCATTGCCGGAATTCCCTGGATTGAATGTCGAACGAAACATTTCAGCACAAGTATGCTGAAAATCGGCAAGTTCAGGGGCAAGTGTTTTGCCCATGCCCTGGGATTCCCAGTAGGAGGATAATCGCTCATGTTCTGACAAACCCAAATATTGTTGCAAAATTTCATTCATGATTGGTAAAGTTCGCAGATCTTTCTGATGTTTGTGGTGCTCGGCTGTGGTCGATCCGTTGTGGAAACTACTGGCACCCACCTGAACATCTAATACGAACCACGTCAAGCTAGAAGTTGACCACCTTTGACCAATTCAGCAGACCGCGCCCCGTAAGGGGCGATGGGGATGGTGGTCTTTTCCGTGGCCGAAGGCGAGCGCGCCGGTCAGCGTCCGCTGGCCGAAAAGCAGGCCATGTTGCTCCCGGACGCCCAAGAGGCCGCCGTTAAGGCCGAGTGGACTCCAGGGGCAACCGGCGACTATGCATTGTCCGCCCGCTTGGAAGTGCGCGCCGCGGGCGGCTGGGAACAGGCGGGGGTAGCCAGCCAGACCGTTGTGGCGACAAGGCGCAGGCTGCATTTCCATCACTGGAATACCCGCCCCGACCTTGTCTTCATCACCGAAGGGATGGTTGGTGATCAGCGCGCCGACCTCGGGGAGGACCCCGTGGGATACTGGGTCGGCAAGGGCGTGGTGACGCAAAAATGGGCCGGCGGCATACATGCGTGGGAAAGAACGCTTCCCGACGCGAAACCACCGGCACGGATCAAGGCGGTGGCCAACCATTGGCGGGAGGGTTTAGGCTAACGCAAGGCATTGGTATAATCTCCACACAGTGGTCTAGAATGGTCTAAAACTATGCACGAAGTCGATCTGAGCATAGGAAACCAAAATCAACCACAATACGGGCTGTGGCTCAGCTTGGTAGAGCGCTGCGTTCGGGACGCAGAGGTCGCTGGTTCAAATCCAGTCAGCCCGACTGTTTTCTGCTGTAGGCCTTTTGGCGAGTTCGTCAAAAGGCTTTCTCCATTCAGGGACAAGAGTTACGTCTTCGAGAGTGAAGTTCAAACAAATGATTTCGAGTAACCGACGTTTAGCCCGGTAATCGGCAGTAAGCCATTGCTCCCGCAAGGTTTGTGAAAGTTCAAACGCTTTCACAGCAATTTCGCCAACTTCTGCACGACTTCGATCTGTAGCACATGACGGTAGAGAAACAAGAGTGCCGAGAGAGCCTGATTCTGTGTACTTTTTGAGACATTTCCAACAGTGGCCAAGTGACTCAAGAACGTCTCTATCTCTGTAGATCCCATTTCCTGGGGATGTCGAAGCCCGTGCCAGCGAATATAACGCACGATCCAGTGGACGTAGGTTTGCTCTGTCCGGTAGGCATAATGCCCGGCGCGTAATTTCTGACGAACTCGATCTATGAGCTTCATGAACAGGGAACATATGTATACCATGCCGGCGATGCAAGCCCCAAAGCATCATAAAACCTGAGGGGGCGCTGTGACATTCTTCGTAACCTGTTACTAAAACAAGACTGGTAGTCTTTGTATGGCGTGCTAATTTATTGTGTTAGATTAACGTACGTTCAATCTAATCATCGTTAGGCCGACTAAGGTGAGATCACACGTGCTTCCCAACATTAAGGCAATTCACCGCTACGTCGCCTATGGCAGCGTGGGCGCGTCAACAGTTCGTGGACTTCGCACCAAAGGTGTAGTTGCTTCCGCACGCGAAGCCTTGCGCAAGGTTGACCTGACGCCATACGGAAATGCCACGACCGCATCGTTCCGCAGAACATTGGACGTTGATACTGAAAACGTCCGGCTCGCGCTGGTAGATGGTGCGCAATACTGGGGTGTTGCTCGCAAAGTGCTGAATATCTTTCTCCGTGGGTCACTTTACAATACTTACCTCACCGAACATTTTGGGCTGTCACGATTGGACGCCTGTTACGAAATACCTCTCGATTCTCTTTCCGCAACTGGGATACGCGATAACACAACAGCCCGGCCTCTTCCTAAATGGGTTGGCGTCAAATATGTCACACCGGAAATCAACGATCATTTCCAGCGACTGGCAACCGACATTGCCGTTGCTAAGCAAACGTATCGGGTTCACCTCGACGCAATGTTCTGGGGCGGTCGCTGATCGTCGGATAACAATGCAATGCACCGGAGCCGCGAAGCCGGTCGTTTTCAAATGGACAATCACTCGTCGCGGCCCGGTGATTGGTGACGTTATCCACCCTCAGCTTATAACGAACATATGCTGCTAATCGACAATCGCAAATTCGTTGCTACCGCCTTTGACAACGAGGACGAAATCGAACGCGTTGCGATTGCGAATGCCGAATACATCTTCGGACCTTCGTCTATTTACGTACCGAAAACACTGATTCGAACGCTTGACGGTACGGGGACGATCCCTGACGGATACGCAATAGACCTTGATGGTCGCCGCTGGTACATCATTGAGGCGGAATTAGCACATCACAGCGTGTGGAATCACATTGCACCTCAGGTGGCGAAACAAATCATCGCGGCAAACAACCCCGAAACAAAACAGAAACTAATCAATTCCATCATTGATCAGGTTCGCGACGATGAATCACTGCAGGAAAAATTCGCCGAGCAGAACATCGAAGACATCGACTTTCGCCGTGTCTTGAATGACATCCTTCAAACTAAACCAATAATTGGAATGCCAATTGATGGCATCAAACGCGACTTGAAAGAATGGGCTCAAACTCTTCGAGTTGACGTTCGACTTTGGCTTATTCGTAAATACGTGGAATTCGTCAATCCACAGAACATTGCTTACGAAATACC